>CAYHDA010000007.1:27614-35395 GCA_964355145.1 uncultured Mariniphaga sp. | reverse complement strand
TTATTGATCCGTCAGCTGACGGAGCAGCCCTTCGGGCTTAACTAAACGACATTGAATAATAAATGGTCAATGGTCAATTTTCAGTACGAAAATGCATTAGGTTGATTTCCTGCCAAATTAACGAGTTTGTATAATGATCATCTAAATTTTGCATTTCAACATGGAAGATAAACCTTACGTTGCTTTTAGGTCCCGGATGTGGATGGTAAAGGGGAATTTTATATGCCAAAGAATCAATCTGTTCAGATTAATTCTGGTCAGCATATTTATTAGTACCACCTGTTCTTACAGAGCTTTAGGTCAAACAAATATCAATCGGAACAATCAAAAAATTGTCGTTGAATGGGAAAAGACTCCTGTTAAAGGGACGCTCGAAGTTTTGAACGGCAAACTGTTGAAGATTGAAATTGTCAAAGGGAAAGGGAAAATCAAAGGAAATTCATTTGAAATTAATTCCAAAGATGAGGCTCGCATCACTATTGAACTTACAGACGTTAAAAATAATTCAGGGAGCGATGCGACTCTCCTAACCGTCAGAACTAATCTGAATCCGTTTTCATTCTTTCTTAGAGATGTAAATCAGAAATTTCCCATTTATATTCCGGTTTACGGGGTTGCAGTCACAGCATCTGATGATGCTCGTTCTTATATTCAGTTGGAAGCAGCAATTAAAGCACTGACTTTACGAACTAAATTTCAACAAATTGAAGCCGGACCTGAGGAAACATTTGATACAGCCGCAGCATATACGCGCGATCAGTCATGTCCCGCCTGGTTGGGAATCAGCAGAGATATGCGAATATTTGAAATGACTGATAACCGCACCAATCCAAATAGTGAGATGAATTTAATCCGGCCAAGGTTTTCATCCTCACCGGTAAAACTGTCTGAGTCCGAAAATCGGCCATTGGAATATGGCTATATGGCCGGACGCGGACAGGGTGTGTCTATCAATACTATCCGCAGACTGGAGGATGGCGTTCTTCCAATTCTCAATACGACCCTGACGGATGAGGATATCGAGTACCATACAACGGCTTTTGTCTCTCTTGAAAAATCACCTTTATCCGCACAAACGGCGATAGGCACCGATTTTTTAGTAGCTGATCAATTCAGTGGAGGACATATGCTTACGAAGGAGCAGGAAGAATTGGTTAAACCGAGGCTTGAGTCTGAAAAAAATAAAACTGAATCCACGGTTTTATATTACCGTTGTGAAGCAGTTAATATGTCAGCCGTGCCTCGCTACGCCTGGTTTAAAACAATCCGTCCGGGTGCCGGCTGGTGGATGAAGACCGCTTATTCATTCAACAAGGAAAATGGATTCTCATCCTTTGCTTCAGGTAGTGTGTTTGGAATCTCCAGGCTGAACGGACTGCCCTTGCATGACGAAGAGATGGCTGTATTATTGCAACCCAATGAGAAGGCAGTATTCGAATTTGTAGTGCCGCATTCCCCGGTTTCCAAAGAACGGGCTATTGAATTATCTAAGCAATCATTTGATTTAAGGGTTAATGAGTGCAAATTATTCTGGAAAAATAAGTTGGAGAAAGCAGCACAGATCAGCGTTCCTGAGAAAAGAGTGAATGAAATGATTCAGGCCGGGTTATTGCACCTTGACCTTGTTACTTATGGAAGCGAACCTGACGGCACTGTAGCTCCTGTAATTGGTGTTTATTCGCCAATCGGCACAGAGAGTTCCCCCATCATTCAATTTTATAATTCGATGGGATTACCCGATATTGCCCGTCGGTCGCTAAATTTTTTCCTTGACAAACAGCATGACGACGGAATGATACAGAATTTTGGCGGGTATATGGTAGAGACCGGCGCTGCCCTCTGGAGTATGGGAGAATATTTTCGTTATACCAAAGACAGGGAATGGGTTAAGAAGGCAGAACCAAAATTATTGAAAGCCTGCAACTTTTTACTGAGATGGAGAGAAGACAATAAAAAAGAGATCTTAAAAGGAAAAGGCTATGGAATGATTGCCGGGAAAGTAGCCGATCCCGAAGATCCGTTTCATCAATATATGCTCAATGCCTATGCCTTTCTGGGCTTGAGCCGGGTAGCGGAAATGTTAACGGATATTGATCGCGTTGAATCAGAAAGACTGGGAAGAGAAGCTGCCGCATGGAAGAAGGATATTCGTAACTCTTTAATGAATAGTATATCCAATTCTCCTGTGGTTCCCTTAGGCGATGGCAGCTGGTGTCCTACCGTGCCGCCCTGGACAGAAGCAGTTGGCCCCAGGGCGCTGCACATAGTCCCTGAAACATATTTTTCACATGGGACAGTCACTGCACCCGATGTTTTGCTAGGTCCTTTATACCTTGTTTTTTGCGAAGTATTGGCTCCCGATGAGCAGGAATCCCTTATGATGCTCAATTACCACAGTGAATTATTTTACCAGAGAAATTCGGCATTCAGTCAGCCTTATTACAGCCGTCACAACTGGGTGCAACTTAAACTTGGATTGGTAAAACCATTCTTAAAAACTTATTACAACACTTTTTCTGCACTTGCCGATCGTGAAACTTACACCTTTTGGGAACATTTGTTCCAGGTGAGCGCCCATAAAACACATGAAGAGGCGTGGTTTCTGATGGAGACACGCTGGATGTTGTACCTCGAAGAGGGACAGACTTTAAAATTATTGGCAGGGATACCCCGAAAATGGCTTGAAGACGGGAAACAGATCACACTAAAGAATGTCGTCAGCTATTTTGGTCCTGTCTCTTTGCAGGTTACTTCAAACACAAAGGCAGGAACCATTGAAGCACTCATTTCTTGTAATTCAGAATTCAAACCTCGTGAGGTTATTATTCGTCTTCCTCACCCCGATGGGAAGAAGCCGGTTCGGGTAACTGGCGGTGTTTATAATGCTGCAACAGAATCAATTGTCATACAGGATTTTAAAGGTGCGGCAGCTGTTAAAGCAGAATATTAAAGCGATGAAAAAATATTTGTTTCTGCTTGTGTTTTTCTGCTTCTGTTGGATGTCAGGGATTACCCGGCCAGCGACAAGGGATAATTCGAAAGATATCCACTTTACTATTTCTGTTCGTTACCCGGCGAAACTCTCGCCTGTATTGAAATCAAAGAAGAAGAACCGCATTTATCATGACCAGGCAATCCTGAAGCTTCCTGAATCCTATTCCAAAACAGGTGAACCCACTCGTTTAATCTATTGTGCGCATGGTGCCGGCGGTGGCGTTAACGCAAATTCATGGTTTCTTAACAACTTCTCATTAATTGACTCGCTGTTGGCAAATGGTTATGCAATCTTCGATGTGAATGGCGGCGAGTCGGTTGAGAATATGGGAGGTCCGATGGTGGTGGAATCTGCTTTCAAAGCGTATAAATATATCAGGAAGAATTATAATATGGACGAGAAGCTATTCGTAATTGGATTATCAATGGGCGGACTCTCTTCAACTAATTTTGTTTACAAACATCCGGATTTGGTATTGTCTCATGGAATGTTCAGCCCGGTTCTTGATCTTGAAAGGCAAGCATGGCAGCATCCGTGGCTGCCAGGTACACGACAGGCAATTGCCAATGCTTTTAATTTCATAGCTGTCAACGGAACTTTCCGGGAGACTGAAAAAACGCAAAAATGGAATCCAATGCTCATTAATATAACTGTCATAGGAGGTGACACCACCAAAAAATATCCTGTTCCTGTGAAAATCTGGCATGGAACGGGTGATAAAGTAGTCAATATAATTCCTTCAAGGAATTTTCAGCGTTTTATTCAGAAAGCGGGTGGTAATTGCGAACTTCAGGAAATAGATTCTTCGGATCATGGACTTAGTTGTGGCAATCCGGTGATAAATCATGAATTAATGCTGTTTTTTTTAAAATACAAATGATTCTTAATCAAAATCTTAATACCCTTACCTTTTCTTCCTGTACTTTAAATATGGAATAATATCTTCATTTTTAATTCCGCTGGTTCCGTCATATTCAATAGTGACTACCGGCACTCCCGTTATTTCTTCGATTTTTGAAGTCATAGCTTCAGTCACCAATGAAGGACAGCAATACGACGGATTTGTCTGAATAAACAAATCCAGATCAGGATGATTATTAATTAAAGATTGAATTTTAAGGATATTTTCGAGCGATTCTCCCCTGTGCAGGATATTTAATCCAAACCGGTTCAGCCAAACGTCAGTTTCGCCTGAAGACACAACTGAAATCTCACCGTTGTACTTGAAGAAGTATTTTTTATATTTATCCTCCACCAAAGGTATCAGTGATTTCAAAAATTTCAGTTTAAGATATTCTGAATATTGCCCTGTTCTAAAAAATCTTTCCGTAACCGTATTTACTACAATTTTAAGAAATTCACTGTAGGGAGTAGTGATCACTTCGCCTCCGTTGAACTCCACGGTTTTTACCAGATTCTGGTTCATCAGGTCATTATCCCTGACATAGACATCGCCAAATATGGCTACTTTTGGCTTTGCTTTCATTCGTATTTCAATAGAATCAAAATCACGAATGATTTTTTCAAGAACCAGATCTTTGGGATTCCCATAACGAAAGGCCTGAATTAAAAGCGACAAGGATTTCTGAATTGTAATATCTGTAATCCCCGCCTGAATTTCGTATGGACGAATCCGGCAACCAATTTTGCGGATATAGCCACCAAACATATAGGCAAGATAAGCATTGATAGCTGTTGGCAATGAAAAATCATAAAAAATCACGTCACCCAGGTAAACAGATACTTGCTCCATTCCGTTGCCATAATTGTCCAGTAATTTTTTCATAAATAATGGAAACATACTGAAATTGCAGGAAAGGTCGGATTTCATGATCCAAAGCACGGTGTCGGCAGGGTTAAGACCATTATTCCCGATGTAATCAATTGCATTCTGAACAATAATATTTAATGGCAGACACTGTCCGGAATTCAGGCTGAGGCTGCGCCGGATTGATTCATCCGTATTGTTCGTCAGCCGGACATCGAATCCACTGTTCTGCAAAAGTGCCTCCAACATGGGTCCAACGTAGGGATCCCACAACGGCAACAGCAAAATTTTTCCTTTTAAATTTTTGGTGCCACTAAATATTGGACCTGGCAATTGGTTTTCTCCAACTTCAATTTGTTGAATAGGGTTGCTAAAAAGTTTGAAATCGATGTTGTGGGATCTGAGTATATGTGATGTATCGCGCACCAGCGCTTGGATATAGAGTTGCCAATCTTTTTTTAACGCTGGATTTTGATTGGATCTGCCATTTATTTTTTCATCCTCCTTTGAGGCAATATTACTGTTAACAGCTGATTTTTGTCTTTTTCGATGATTCCGGAATGCACTTATAGCAGCTTCGATCCGGGTTTCATAACCAACGGCAGAATCATGTTCGTCGAGCTGAAGAATAAGATAAGGCTTTTGAATGCCATCGAGAATCTCTTTGAAATATTCGATTACAAAAGAATCAGGTGTACATTTAAAAGAGGTTATCAGCACCGGGTAGCAATTGTCGGTCTTGGAAACCACATCGGCAGCGTGAAGAATTTTAGAAGCGAATTTCCATCTGAACGCTTTAATCAATCCTTCTGTCTTTGAAGTTACAACTGGTTTGCCGGGCAACATATCCATGAAAAAAGTCCTGATCCCCATTTTTTCGATTATATCAGGGATTGAATTATTCATTGAATTGGAAAGTACAGTGTAGGGGCGGCCTAACAACATTATATGAATATCATCCGTGTCCTCTATTGCGTTTATATAGAGGCTCTTCCATTTTTCTTGTGCCAGGCGGACCCGTTCTTTCGCTTTTTCATATGCAATACTTAGATTAATGAACCCAACATCATTTATCCCAATTGATTTTAACATCCGAAAAAGTTCGAGCCTGATAGAAAGACCTCCAAGAGAATAATTTAATAACGGAGTAAGTAATTTTTTGCCTGATTTAAAGTTCTTTTGAGCCGATACGACTGACGAAACGAACTGTGTATAATAACAATACTGTTTATTTGTTTTGGCTTCTCCTGACTCTTCAAGATAAACCGGGAGAAAAATATAATCGGCCTTATTGCTCAGATGATCAACGTGTCCATGCATTGCTGCGATAGGGGAGCAAAATTCTGCACTGCTTAAATTTTTCCCATCTTTTATCGCTGCTGAGTAATTTTCGCTGGTGACAGTGCGGATGGAAAGCAAATCAAAAAAAATCCGCCAGAAGAAGATCTCTTCATAGAGAAAAAGGCCGGCAGGAATTCCAATGCAGAGAGTTGGTTTTTTTGCTTTTGCTTTGAATTTGAACACCTCATCTCTCTTGCGGATAAGTTGAAACGGGATAGATCTATTCTTTATATAATTTTTAATCCCATAATCCCTGCCGCATAAAAAGCCATAAGCTTCGATTTGATCATCTATTTCTGCGACCTTCAGTTTACAATGATTAGTACAAATTTCACAAACTTCAGACGTGACCGGGATAGATTTCTTATACAGACCAAGACCCCTGAATTTTGTTGATACAATATTCTGGTCATGCAATTCAAGTGCGACTCCCAAAGCTCCCGTTAAATGGCAATACCTGGAAACATGAATGGGTTTTTTTAATTTTTGTTCAAAAGCAGCTACAAGTGCTTTGTTTTTCGCAGTGGCTCCCTGAAAAAGTATTGTTTTCCCGATGTAGCCCTGTGCCGCCACTTTCGCAAAATAGTTCTCGCTGGTTGAATGTAAAACGGCGGCCAGAATTTCGTCAGATGAATATCCGGCCATCAGGTAATGATTCAGATCCCGTTCCATAAATACCGTGCAACGGTCGCTCGCCAGGGGAGCATTTACATTTTCCACTCTTGCCGAATATTCATCCAGCGAACATCCGAGTCTTCTGGCTTGTTCTTCAATAAAACTACCTGTTCCTGCAGCGCAAACATTATTCATTACAGAAAAAGTTACCATCCCATTCCGCATAACCGTAAATTTGGAGTCCTGTCCCCCAATTTCAATGATGGTATCTGTTTGGGGATTCAATTCAAAGGCAGCCCTGGCATGGGCTGTTATTTCATCGGGAATAATATCAGCACCAAAAATTTTTCCGGCGAATTTTCTTCCTGATCCGGTAGTGCCGGCACCCGAAATATCAAAGTGAACCCTCAGTTTTCCTGCATAATCTTGAATCGCTTCAAAAATGGCCTGAACTGCCTGCAAAGGCTGGCCTGATGTGCTGGTGTAAAATCCGGCCACCACGTCTTTATTTTGATCAAGGAGAACAGCTTTGGTACTGGTTGATCCAATATCAATCCCTAGAAAAACTTTGATCCGGCTGTGGCTTTTTAAATCTGAATAAGCATCCACTTCAACACCTTTCATTAGCGGAAATAAGACTGAATGGAAGATATATTTTTTGTGTGATTCAAAGTCAGGATAATCAGACAACACCAGTTGAAGGGGTGGGTAATAGTATTTTTTTTCGTTTTTTTCTGAAATTATGATATCCTCAATGCTTATGAATCGATCTCCAATCACATTTCCTTCTTCCCTGCAATTAATAGCGGCACCTATGGCGCCGTATAAATTTGCATACTCACCGACAGTGATTTGCTGTCCCAGTAGTTTTCCGATGTGGCCAATGACCGATTTATTCAGAGCCACTCCCCCTGCAGCAACAACATTTGAAAAAGTATTGTTCTGAAAAACCGTATCAACGATATTCTTTGCTAGTCCGTAAGACAAACCTTCGCAGATTTCTCCAAGTGAATAACCCTCCTGCTGAGCATGGATCAGATCGGTTTTGGCAAATACGGCACA
>CAYHDA010000007.1:13924-27604 GCA_964355145.1 uncultured Mariniphaga sp. | reverse complement strand
TGTTTTCCCACGCAATTCTGCTGAATTCCTGAATATCCGGAATATTCAGCCGTTCGGCCTGCTGATCAAGAAAATTACCGGTGCCCGCAGCACATGAAGTATTTGATTTATAATTCAAGTATTCACCCTTATTATCGAAGGTAGCCAGTCCGAATTTTTCCGCACCGATAATTAACAGCGCTTTCGTCTCCGGGTGAAAATATTTAGTTGCTGTAATGTATGCGATTCTGGAGTCAACATATAAACCATGGCTGATAACAGAAGGTCCGGAAGAACAATAACCAATCGCCTTAACATTGTTTATCTGAATCTTGCCAAGTGATTTTAGTAAATTATCGGCGATCTGACCTTTATGAAAAGTATACGAAGTGTGGATAATTCGGTTGTTTTCATCAACCACTGCAATTCCAATTGCGACCGAGCCGATATCAATTCCCAAATAGTTATTTTTCATCTTGGTTCCTCCCTCTTTTTGGTGAAGGTTTAACGATATGAAACACCCATGAATCTGCGCTTCGCAAACACGAATGAAGATAACTCAGGTGTTCTCCCGATAAATCGGGACAGGCTATCAGGCAATTAAAAAACAAATTATCTTCCGATGAAAGGAAATCTGACTTAGAATAAAAATGGAATAATAATTAAATATACGACGATTTTACGACAAATTTATCTGGAATGAAATTAATAGCTGGTAATTTAATTGGTTAAAAATCAGCAACCTGAATGATTTTTTGTCATAATTAAATTTTCATATAACGCAGGTAATAGGACTGATGAAGAATTAGCCAGGAGGTTAAGTCAAAAGTTTACATCTTTAAACCATATGGATGGCTCTCTTTATTCGCAAGTAATCAATCTCATTTGCCAGGCCTCAACGTCAGGGATTATAAATTTCTGATAGGGTCCATCCGCACCCGATGATCGGATTGTTATTTCACCGCATACCATATCGTATACCTTAATCGCTGTTTTTTCTGTGCGCAACATTAGTGTTACGTTTTTTGCCGGATCAAATGAGGAATTGGTGAAAGCCAAGGCTATTTTTCCGTTTTGAGGTTCACGTATCCAGAGGTTGATTTTATGAAATGATGCAATATACCCTGAAAGTGAATCTTTTGAGAGCCAGCGGAAAACGGATTTCATCTGCGAACTTTTGGATCCGTTTTCCATAAAAGTATAGGGGTAATAGCCTGCAACGCATAACCTTCCGCCAAGTTTGTTTTCAAAAATTCCGGAGGTGCAGGACGAAATATTTTTTCCGGAATAGTCGATTAATCCTGAAAGAGTCTGGGCTTTGCTGTTTGTTGCTTCAAGTACCCAGGCTGTCGATTTCCAGAACGACTGTCGGTTATCCCGCAGGCAGTTTGCAAATTTTCCGTTTAACGGATGGTTTGTGAATTTTTCAATCCGGTCAATGTTGCCCGATCCGGCAATTTTAAATCCTGTCAACTCTCCGAACCCCATCTCGTTCAATTGCTGCAAAGTTTCAGCATCCATATAAACGCCTCCTGAAAGCAGGTTGAGGATCTCCTCTTTTGACAAGGCATAGATATTGTCCTTCCCCAGAATCGTAACCTGTGCTTTTTTCCCGGAATAACAGGCTGGCAGACCAATGTTGCAGAGATCGTGACTGATCAGCGGGTTACCAGAACTGAGCCAGTTTCCCTCATCCAGTTTCCCGGTAATGAAACTGTTTTTATTCCAGAAAGTCTGAACGCCAGATAGTTCTGATCTTCCCAGCGTTTTGGTCATCAGATCAAAGAAGGGTCTTGCCTCTTGCAGCCGGGCCAATAACGGTTCATACTCATCGAGTGGTTCATCGTAAAATGACAGAACATTAAAGGCGGCCCCCGTACAACCTGCCGCTATATGGGAAGCTGCTTCCAGAGCCACCATGTTCGCTGACTTTTTGAGCCGCTGATAAGGAAAACATTCAATCTCAGACTGGATGGATATCACTTCTTGTGGCAATACCGCAACCTGCCGGCCGATGTCGTGCGACTTCCCGACCAGTTCATTTGTTGCAATATCACTGTAGTAGCCACCTCCCGGCCGCCAAAAAACAGGTGCATGATTGGGTCCTGAGAGTATTTTGGCCCAGTTGTCAAAATCATATCCCTCATAAAACCTGTCGCCGGTCATAAATCCCAGAGGCAGGGAAGGCTTAATGTCATGAACCGTTTTTTCAATCAGCTCAAACAGCCGGGAGATGGTATTGCGGTTGTGTTGCAGCCATGCTTCCCGAAGTTTTAGCTTTTTATCTTTCGGACCTTCATTCAAAGCTTTTTTTAAAGTTTCACGGGAATATATTACTCCCGATTCCTTTTCAAAAATTGCCAGACAATTATCGCAAAAACAACCTAGCCCAATGGGCATATGACCAAACCGGATATCGTCATCGATCCAGATATAGTCGGGATTTGCATTAGCCGCCGACTGGTAGATATTCCTGACATAATCACGCAAATGATCATCATTCGGACAAAACGAACCGTTGCAGATCTCTCCGTCGATATTAGTCATGCGGATATAATCACCTTGCAGCGAGTTTTCGAGATTTTCGTTGTGGTGACCGATCGTGGAAAGAATATTGATACCCGCTCTGTATCCTTGTTTTCTGGCCTGCTCCATCCGCAACTTTAATATTCCGGCCCGTTCTTTGAAGATATCAAGCGGAACAGGCGGATGGGTGGAAGAAGTGAAAAAGGTAATCTCATCTGTTACTCCTTTGTACTTATCGAATAAATTGAACACCTCATTACATCGCTGTTCTGAAGACCAGAGCGGAACACCAATCCGGAAGGAAATATATGCCTTCTCAGCAAGAGGTTGAGCAGAACTGAGTCGATTTGCATTTTTTGCCGGGTTATGGGCCGGCTGATTGCAACTAAACTGGATAAATACTAAAACAGCAATGATTACTTTATTCATGGTATTCAATTATTTCTGATATTTCTTACCTCACTTATCAAGTAAATAATTTATTCCGTAATTCCTTTGAATTGATCAGTACGGAAAGAAGAAGCAGGCAAATCAGCACTATTGTAAAGATTTGCATCATCCGGATTGTTCCCCCAGGCATATCTCACTGCAACAGGGCGTTCAATATCAGGACATTCTACCTCTATTGTATTCACACCTGTAATTTTTGCTTTTGCCCATTGGAACTGATGATTCGCACCGGCAACTGTAAAACCTTTGAGATAACCGTATTTATCCTTTGCTTTCAATCCGTTTCCGGTCTCATCGAAAGTCAGGGTAATTTTGTTCCCGACAATGGTCATTTGCCTGTAGACCGGACCAGTGAATATAAGGTCTTGTTTATAAGCAACTTTCAAGGCTGCAAGCGCTAATCTTTTTCCGACAGTCTGCTTGTCTTTGGGATGAATATCGAGCGCATCGCCTACATCGGTTGTGACGGCCATTCCGGTATTAGGTAACGACAGTGTTTTGCTTTGTGCTTCACGCAATTCAGCCCAGCTGCTCTCTGTAGGAACAGAATCGACTTTCATGAAATTAGCCAGCTGGACAAACAAGAATGGAAATTCACCCTGATTCCAATGATTTCTCCAGTCTTTAATCATATCGGGGAATACCCGCTGGTATTTTTTGGCTCTTCCGGCGTTTCCTTCACCCTGATACCAAATGGCACCCTTGATTCCATAGGGAACCAATGCGTGAATCATTCCGTTATAAAGAAGTGTAGGATATGAATTAGGACTTAAAACGGTATTAAATTTCACCAGGCCAACTTTGTATTTCCAACTGCCGCTTAAGGAAATATTACGGTTTCCGCATTTTAATTTAAGGGCAGTTGAATCGCCATAAATGCCTCCCATACCGCCAACGTCTTCTACCTGAACGGCGAGGATATTTTTTCCTGGTTTAAGAATTCCTGCCGGAATAGTATAGACTCTCGATTTTTCTGCCAATTGTATGGTCGAACCTATAAGGGTGCCGTTAAGATAGGTGCGATCTGAGTCGTTGATTTTGGACAGACTGAGTGTTGCCGGTTTGCCTGTTTCATCGGGCGAGATTTCTATCACTCTGCGAAACCAGATAATTCCGTCCACTCCGTCCAATCCATTCTGCTCAATATATCCCGGTAGGTTCATCAGTTTCCAGGCAGAGTCGTTAAAATCGGATGCTGCCCAAATAGGCTGATCTCCTTTCATACCCATGTCAACAGTCGAAAATTCTCCCACTCTGTCCCTTACCTCTTTTTCAATGGTTTTGGCATAATCATCGAGGTTGATTTTTTTTAACTGCGCCATTTGGTTGATAAAATCCGGATTTTTGGATATCGACTCATCACTGGTCCAGGTTTCTGCAATTGTTCCGCCCCAGGAGGTATTAATCAACCCGATCGGTACTTTTAATTTCTGGTTGAGCTCTCTGCCAAAGAAATAAGCGACTGCAGAAAACCGGGGTATAGACGCAGGGGAGCATTTTAGCCATTCGCCCTCTTCAAGTTGATCCTGAGGTGTCTGAGAAATTCGTCTTTTAACAGTGAATAGCCTGATATCCGGGTAGTTGGCGGCGGCGATCTCGGCATCTCCATTTTTAGTAGTGAGCAGGTTGAACTCCATGTTCGATTGTCCGGAACAGACCCATACCTCGCCAATCATGATATTTTCGAGCGTCTGAAGGGTTTTACCTTTTATAGTCATTTTGAAAGGTCCGCCATAATTCATTGCCGGTAATTTCAGCGTCCATTTACCCGCTTTATTGGTCCTTGTTGAGGCAACAGCCTTTTCTAAAGTTACTGTGATTTTCTCTCCCGGCGAGGCCAGTCCCCACACCGGAATTTCCATTCCTTGCTGCAATACCATGTTGCTGTTAAAGATTGGCGAGAGTTTTACCTGAGCGGTGAGGCTGCCGGCTAAAAGCAGCATCAACAGCGTTGTCCATTTTTTTGTTTTCATTATTTTCATTTTTGGTTTTTCAGTTAATTATTGAACGATATCATACTGGTTAAAGGCAGTGTAAAAACATAACTTCCACTTCCAATGTTAATTTCAACTTTTTGGTTGCTTTCAAAACTCCTGACCGTCCCATTTTTTAAAAGAGGGAGATCGTTGAGCGTAATATTTTTTATTTCAGTATTTTCGAAACAGACTGTTGCAGATGTGTTAGCCGGTACCGAACAAAAATAAGTCATTTTCCCATCTTTCAAAAGCCAATCTGATTTGATGGTTCCATAAAGGGTTTTCAGCTCTGCCGATGCCGAAGTAAGCCCGCCACCAGGATGGGGCTGCAGGAAAAAATGTTTATATCCGGGACTTTGCGGATCGATTTCAATACCTGCCACATAACGATAGAGCCAGTTCCCGATTGCGCCATAAGCGTAATGGTTAAAGCTGTTCATACTCACATCCTGAAATGTCCCATCGGGTTTTTGTCCGTCCCAGCGTTCCCAGATCGTTGTAGCACCTTGTGTCACCGGATAAAGCCACGAAGGATATTCCTTTCGCATCAGCAACATAAAAGCGAGGCTGGCATAACCATTATCTGACAAGGCTTTGCAAAGTAACGGTGTTCCAACAAATCCGGTCGTGAGATGTTCCATTTTCTTTACATCTTCAGCAAGATAAGCCGCTGCTTTTGAAATCAATTCAGCTGGCATAAGATCAAAGGACAAAGCAAGCGCATAGGCTGTTTGTGTGTTTGAGACCAATCTTCCGGAAGGTGTAATATATTCCTGCCGGAAAGCATTTTTGATTTTCCCGGCCAGTTGATTGTATATTTTAGCATCGTCAGTTTTATTCAGTATTGAGGCGATCCGGGCCAGGTGCGTTGTTGAAAAATAGTAATAAGCCATGGCAATAAGGTCTTTTTCAGTCGTGGCTCCGGGGTAATCAGAGTCTGTTGAAGCAAATGCCAGCCAGTCGCCAAAATGCGGATCTCCGGTCCACAAATTATCATGATCTGCCCGCAAGTGCATATATTCTACCCAGGCCTTCATCCCAGGATATTGATTTTCAAGAATACGGGTATCTCCATAGGCCTGATAAACCGTCCATGGAACAATTACAGCTGCATCTCCCCAGGCGGTTGAACTACCCCGGCCTGAACGGACATCGGGGATTACATCAGGCACTTTACCGTCAGGAAGCTGATCAGCAGAAAGATCAAACATCCATTTGGTAAAAAAAGGCGCAACATCGTAATTAAAGGCAGCTGTTGGTGCAAAGACCTGCGCATCGCCGGTCCAGCCAAGACGCTCATCCCGCTGTGGACAGTCGGTGGGTATATCAAGGAAATTACCACGTTGTCCCCACTGAATATTTTGCTGTAACCGGTTAATTAACGAATCGGAACAAATAAATGAACCTGTTTTCGGCATATCTGAATGAATGACAACAGCAGTAAAATTATTCAGATCAGGAGTGCCGGGATATTGGTCCAGTTTCACATACCTAAACCCATGAAAGGTGAAATGAGGTTCAAAATATTCCTCTTCACCCCCTTTTAAAATATACTCGTCTGTCGCTTTGGCCTTCCTGAGATTTTCGGTATAAAAATTCCCCTCCTTGTCAAGAACTTCTGCAAACTGTAAAATCACCCTTTCGCCCTTTTGCCCCTTTACTTTAAACCTTATCCATCCAACCATATTCTGGCCCATATCCAAAACAATCTCACCTTTGGGCGTTTTCATCATTTTTTGAGCTTTAAGCTCAGTAATTGCCTTGACAGGATAACTGTTTGATGATATTAAAGTATTTTTCGGATGATCAAGAATGAGGGCAGATTCAAACGTGTTATCATTAAAATCCGGTTCATTCCATCCGGGAATTTCAAGACGCGCATCATACGTTTCTCCATTGTAAATGTCTGAAAGAGTGATTGGCCCATTTCGGATCTTCCAGGAGTTATCGGTTGTTACCAATTGTATTGTCCCGTCAGAATAAGTGATCTCAAGCTGAGCAAACAATGCCGATTTATCACCATAATAATTTCGCTGAACTTTACCGCCGATGTTTCCCCGATACCAACCATCTCCGACGATTGCACTAATGGTATTTTTAGGTTTCAGAAAGGGGGTAATATCGTAGGTCTGATATTGTAACCTTTTATTAAAGCTCGTCCAGCCCGGTGTGAAGAGATCAGAGGTTATTTTTTCGCCATTTATTAAAACCTGGTAAAGACCCAGAGAGGAGATGTAAAGCCTTGCTGATGCAACTTTTTTTTGGCAGGAGAACGCTCTCCTGAAATAAACCGGACGGTGATCTTCAGGAATTTTTCCGGAAGCAATAATCCATTCCGCCTTCCAAAGAGCCTGATCAAAAATGGCAGTTTCCCACCAGGAAGGTTCACTCCAGTTTGTCACTTTCCCGTTGTTATTCCATATTCTAACCTGCCAAAAATAGCGGGTTTTCGGTTCTTGTTGGAGCCCGGCGTATTCGATATTCACCGACTGGCAAGAGGTTACTTTTCCTGAACTCCAAATTAGTTTGTCTTTGGGGCCGAATATTGGCTGCGATTTTGCAACCCGGATCTCATACGCGGTTTGGACGAAGTTTGCCTCGTCACTTTCAATCTGCCAGGTAAGCCGGGGATTTATAACATTAATGCCCAGTGGATTGGAAAGGTATTCACACTTTAATCCGGTGATCATCGTTTTTGCCGATGACAAAGTAGAAAAATGGATAAGAATCGCAAGGGTTAAGAATCCGGAAAGCTTGATTATTAATGACATTTGCTTAATTTTATGGGAAGTTGCTTAAACAATCTTTGAATATTGGCTTTAAATTCTATGATTTTATAAAGTTTACGTTAAAACATCTTTGGAATACCCAACTGTGTTTTGCCTGAGGAGTGATATTTAACTTTCTCATTTGGAAGCGGATTTTCACTTTCGGCAGACCACATCTGCATATCTTTTCCCTCCGGGATAATTGTAATCACTTCATTTGCTTTTGTTTTAACTTCCACAATGTCTCCGCTTAATTTTTGACCGGTTTTCCTCAGGCTGGATTGTGCCATTCCCTTTTGCCAGGGCAATACCAATTTAAATGGATTGCCAAGCAAACTTTTAATCGTAATCCATTGAATTTTACCTGATTTAATTTCAGAAGAGACAATAAAACCACCTGTGGCATGAAGGGTAAATCGTCCGTTTTTATTATCCGGAAAAGCAGGAAAAATCCGTAGAATGCCGTCATAACTCTGCAGAAGCGATTCGTTCATTGCGGTGGCCAGAACCGACATTGCTTCCATCGACATATGCCGGAAGGGCCACATTGGGAGTGGAAATTTTTCATCCTTTGATTTGGGATCGACATCTTTTACGGTATTTGTTCTGAAAAACCATGTTGCATCCTTATTCACTTCGTCTTCCAGACCCCAGTGACCCCATCCGTTACAATAGATCTGCCATCTGCCCGGGAAACGTTCAAGATCCAGAGCGAGTTCTTTGGAAAGACCCAACCGGGCCATCACGATAGAAACAGGATCCCATCCGGTAATTTCGGGGCCATATAATAGCATACTGGTTTTAATCCGTTTAAAAACCAGACTGTCTTTTTGTGCCAAACCAACTAACCCCGAAGGAAAGACGGGAGAAGAAGGGACAGACGGAAAGATGCCATCGAGTAATTTCAGTCCGTTATTGGGATAATTCCGGCTGCTGATGGTGTCGCTTTTACCTACAGGAAAATAAGTTGTCA
The DNA here is from genome assembly GCA_964355145.1 of uncultured Mariniphaga sp. GTDB lineage: Bacteria > Bacteroidota > Bacteroidia > Bacteroidales > Prolixibacteraceae > JAAFHB01. The sequence continues at coordinate 18,932 of CAYHDA010000007.1, read as the reverse complement.
GCATTTTTTGCTCTTTAATGCCCCATCCGGCAGCAAGAATTTCGTTGGTGGGAACTGTTTCTCCCTTAAAGAATCCGCGGTTTAATTGATAACCCGATTCGGTTCCTTTTATTGTTTCTTCATCGGTTTTAAGTATGGGAAGAGGAGCCAGATGCTCTGTAATCTCCTTCCATTTAGCCGCTTCCGGTATATTTGTTCCGGCAGCTTTAAGGGCATCCAATACTGACGAAAACAGAGTGTGCGCATAGGTCAGTTCGGTAAGTCCATCCTTCAGTTTTATCCAGCCTTCATAACCGCTACCTTCCGTCGCATGGTACCTGCCATCGGATTCTTTTACCAGAATAGTTTCATAAAAGCGGGCAGCCTCCAACATAAAGGGAAGCGCTTTTTCCAAAAGGAATTTTTTATCGCCGGTATATTGATATTGCCGCCAAAAATCAAGTGCTATCTCGGCAATAGGGGTATGGTTGATTTTCTCACCGGAAGAATTATATCCGCGCCGTTCAGTAACATCGGAAATAAAGGCGCCATTGGAATTAAAATATTCCTTCGCGTCTTTCTTTGCCTGAGGCAATGAATTGAATCTGAAATCGAGGTAAGGATTCACCAGTTCATGAAAGCCCGCGGCATTCAGTGGCCACGACAGCTGCTGCTGGTTCCAGTGAAAATAAAAGTTCCAATTCTGAACATCCCTGCTCCAGCTCCATATTCCGTTGTTAAACCTTCCGGGATATTTACCTCCCTGGGAGGCATTGGCATAAAATATTGTTAAGTACCAGAGATTGTTAAGGTAGTCGTCGCCATAATCCATCAAGGATCGGTTCCAGATCGATTTCCAAATTTCCGCGTTAGCGATTCGGTAACTTTCTATTCCTTTCTCTTTTGACGCTGAAATAGTGTTTTTAAGTTCTGTAACCGGATTCTCATTGGCAGGAGAAGTGACTGAAAAAGCAATCAGGGCATTTTTTTGTTGATTTCCCGCGAGTTTTATGTTTGCAAGTCTGGAATGCTCGCGTGAATAACTCACCGTTAAACCGTTACTTTTTAGTACGCTGCCACCTGCGGCAAAAGTGCCGGATGATAGTTTTTGAGTGATAAAGGCACCTGAATCATCGGCAATGGCCTCTGTTCCAGTTGTTCCAATCGTGGCATCTCTGTTAATCTGATGATACCAGTGCGAAAATGTGCGTGATCCAAAGCGTTCAAGTGCCACATCTACCGGGACATTTTCATTCAGATCACTGGTTAGTTCATAAAACAAGATGCCCGATTGATGATCGAGGAATGCCTTTAAACTTACTTTTCCAAAAGAGCTGGATCCTTCAAGACTCAGGGAGCCATCCGCCAGATTTAGCCTGGCTTTAAATCCGGTAAGGTAAAGTGTATTGAAAACCGGGAACTTAAAATCGATCACAATCCGGCAGGCATGACGCTGAGTTGTGCTGTAATCTTCCTCTTCTCCATTCCAGTTATGAAAAGGTCCGAATTTGGCATCATCCCAAAGGTCACTTTTATTTACGACGGCAATTATTTTTGAATCCTCACACCAAAATAAAACCCCGGTCTCACCGTTTCCCAACGGAATGCCTTGCAATGGATCCACAGGAGGGGAGAGGTAGACCAAGTCATATTGTGAGACCCGACCGGGCCAGGTAATATTCCATGTTGCTGATTTTGGATTGAATGCCGATTGGATGCTTTTACCTGATTCTATTGGTTTTGAAAAGGCGGAGTGTATCGGCAAAACCCAAATGGCAGTGGTTAAAAGGAGCAGCCTGATAATGATGGTTGGTTTGACTTTCATAATTAATTGATCGGGTAAACAGGGTATGAGAATTATTAGTTATCGCATCTTGACTTTCATCTTTATTTAGCATGATTCATAAGGTGCAGAGCATCGTAATATTCAACATTCACTAACGTACAGGATTCAAATAAATTGGTCGAAAAATAATACCGCATTATTTTATTTCTGTTACCTGGTGTCTGTTTTTTTATACTTTTTTTCAATTTTTTTCTGTTGTTCCTCTCTGCCTAAATCTTATTGAATATAAATCAGCATCGTTCATTCGTATCCGTAACCGGACTTTTTTGGAAATCAGATTTTGCAAATCTCCTTTACCTTTCCAAGCTACAATACGGGAAATTTCGTTGCCTATAATACGATCCGAATCGTCCAACGTGAATCCAGGTACCGGTACTCCATTTTCATCCTGCAGTTCAAACCGTATTTCCCCAGCAGCTGAAGTTGAATAATTGATTTCCAGTTCGTGACCCGAAAAAGTAAAAGGTTTGGTTATCATTTCGCCTCCTTTATAAGGTGCATTCAGCGATGTAAAACCATCAATTCGCAACGAATATCGGTGTAGGTGAGCTGTAGGCTGAGCATAATCCTGGTTTGCATAAAGCGACATCTCCACAGGACTTGTCTGTACGACATTGAGAGCGGGGTAATTAGAACGCGAAACCCAGTTTCCCATCCCGACACCCGGCCGGATAAAAGCTTCCATAAAGGTACGGTCATAAACATCACCACCTCTTGTGGTCATCAGGTAAGCATCGGAGCAGTCTTTAAAATAACCCGGATCGACATTCAGTTTTTTGGCTTGTTCTTCAGTCAACACCTGTCGTCCGGGCATAAACCGGCCTCCGATAGCTACATAAATATGCGGAGCCCTGAAATAGGGACTCGTTTGTTGTGTATAAAGCTGTTCCGGCGGTGTGTCGCCATAGGTCATTTCAACAGGTTTTGTCCAGTTGATAAAATCTTCGGAAGTCGTACGGCTTACAGTTCGTATTCCTTGAAAACCACCTTTTGTCCACGTGCGAAAATAACAAACATAACTTTGCTCGCTTTCAGACCAAAATGCAACATTCTGAGAGTCAAAAGCATATCCGGTTAAAACCGGTTCTTCCTGTAATTTTTTCCAGTGAACGCCATCGGGCGAGATATATGCCCTAAGACCAGCTTTGTCTTCTCCTGCGAGTGCTTTATATTTTTCCTCCGGTTTAGCCTTTGGATTCGTATCAAGCAAAGGACTAAAGTTATGACTTGAAGGGGCATCATTGGCGAGAATTACATTATTTTTCAGCGAACCGCCAATATCGTAAAGTCCAAGATCCGGCTTCTGCCAATGGATACCATCATTTGATTCGGCAATACAGGTTGTTTCTGCATTGGTGCCATCTTTCCCGTTGGTGGGTAATCCACGATAATACGCACGAAAGAGTCCGTCGTTTTTGATAATCGTACAATAACCGCAAAAAACACCTTCCCATGGCTGGTCAAAATAAAGAACCGGACCTTCGTCATGGGGTGTGTGCTTCACTAATTGAATATTTTTCAGGGTTTCAATTAAAAAATAATCAACGAATATTTCACGTTTGTTACCCATTTGGATAACCTTGTCAGACTGATTCTTATCTATTGAACGGCTAAAAACGAAACCAGGAATTCCAATAAGCAGAATAAAGGCACTGAGTATTTTGACCATATGCTTTATCTTATTTAATCTTTGCACTTGTTTTTACAAATGTATTATTTTCCGGAAAATGGTTCTCGAAAAACACCTTCTCCGGTCCGTCATAAAGCGCTACACGCACTGTTCCCCATGTTTCCTGGTCGCCGGTAGCGTAATAAAGATAGGTTTTTCCTTTGTATTCCAGGATATCGACATCTGAGTTATTTATTCCTTCGCCTTCGCCAGCCTCCAGTATTGGATTAAATGCGCTTAATTCCCAGTCAATTAGATCTTTTGATCGTGCTAGAAATGAAAGATACCCTTTATGACCTTTCATCTTATCATGCAGATAAATGACATAATAGTATGGTTTGAAATATCGGATAACCGGACAGGCAGAATATTCATTTTTAACACCGGTAAAGGCCAGCCCCTGAATTTTTTCCCATTTCGATAAATCTTGTGAACGGGCAAATTTGAAACAAAACTGAACCGGTTTATCTGATTCGTAAGCCATCAGATAACCTTTGTCATCCTTGCAAACTGAAGAATTAAAAAGGTGTTCATTACCTTCCGGAAGGATCACCTTTTCGGTTTTCCAGATTTTCATATCCGTTGAGGTTAGTCTGTCGATCCCTGTCGAGTTCATGATACGTCCGAAATCGGTAAATTCGAGGGCAAAGACATTCATTTCATTACCATTGACAAAGGCTGAAACGAACGAATGTCCTTGTCCGAACCGGGCGACCTCCTTTCCGGTTTGTAAATCATCGATGTATAAATATGCATCCTTGCCCTTGGCATCAGCACCACCCGGACGGTTGTTGGAGACGAGCAGCAACCGCGAATTAAGAAGAACCGGTGTATTCTCCATCGGAGTTCTTCCAATATCCGAAAAGGCAAAAGGGAGCTTGGTAATTGTTGGTCTTGACTTTTTTAGAACGATGATGGTGGCACCGCAGAACATGAACAAAAAACAGCTACCCAAATAGATTGATATCTTTTTCATAGACTAGAACAATTAATATAAAGGAATCGCACTTTTTTAAAAGGGAAATTAATCATAATTGCTACTAAAACAGGAAGTTATTAAAAAATATACCACAAGGATCACGAAGATTTTACAAGGCTCACAAAGTTCCATTAATTACTCTTCTTACACCATTTTTAAACAATACGGTATTAAAGTTAATCAACAAACCTAATTTACATTGCGACAACTTCAAATATGTTAATATTTGAGCCAAGTGTATGTCATTTAAAGATTCCACTGACTTAATTTCATAAAATAAACACTCTTCATAGCTACTTTCAAGCAAGCCAGGTCCAAGAACTTTATGAACTTTCAAACCAAGATCAAAAACAATTTTTGCAAGGTCATTCTCTGTCATTTTTTTCTTTTTTAATAGTGTTTTTTGTGCGATTCTCTTTGTGTTCTTTGTGGTAAGATAATTAATTTGACATTGTGTATAGTATAGATTATCAGTATAATATCTGCTATTTATATCCTATTTCCTTTAATTTGATTTCGAAATCTGCCGGCAATT
>CAYHDA010000007.1:0-13824 GCA_964355145.1 uncultured Mariniphaga sp. | reverse complement strand
ATCTGCTATTTATATCCTATTTCCTTTAATTTGATTTCGAAATCTGCCGGCAATTTTTCCAGTGGTTTTTTCTGATCCAGCGCCGCAAAACGCAGTAAATTCCGTAAAAGCCGTTCGGCGACGGGGTCAGTTCCCAAATTATTTCGAATCAATAAAGTATTTAAAATAAAATTCCCGGATCCAAAGGCATTAACTGAAACCATCAGTCCCGAAGCGTAATCCAGAGATGATTTGATTGAACCGGCAACCGCCTCTTTTGGCGGATCCTGACCGATCCAGCCCTTTACCGGAATAATTTCGCGGTAAAACTGATGATCCATTATTCCTCCGGCTGGAAGTCCGTCAAAAACCGGATGTCGCTTTGCCCATTCATCTTTCAGATATAGCCAGCTGTACATATCAGAAAGGGAGCCTTTGTTTTTCAGCGGGACAAACTCAACCTTGTTTTTCCCTTTATTAAATACTTCAGGAGAGAGAAAAACTGCAGTTGAACCTCGGGCGATATGTTCCATAAGTGAAGTAAATGAAGATAATGGTTCCGCATTTTCAGGAGGATTTTCCCCAATCAATATCACTTCCCTTGATTCTTGTTTTCTCATGTTAAACGGGAGTGTTTTAATATGATGGTCTGAAAGCCATCTGGTCAAAATTGAATCGGCTCCCCATGTTGTTACCGCTGTTTCGATGGCAGGCATTTGTCCGGAGTCACCAATATAAAATTCAACCTCTCCGCATGTTGGTGCACCACCTCGTTCGAGCGTCGCTAAAAGACGGTATTTCCCGGCAGGACCATTAATTGGTAATTCTACGGAGAAAACAGGTTGCGAGAAAGGAGGTTCGACGCCATTTGAGGCTCCCTTGATTGCAATGTTCGTTGTACGTTCAAAAATTTTCAGATTATCCGGACCTACGACCTGAATAAGGGCTGAATAATCTCCCGGCTTTAGCACATCTTCGTTGGCCAATATCACTTCCAGTTTAACCTTTTCACCCCGGTAACTATTTCTTGGTTCGGCAAACAGACACCAGCGCAAGGGTGCCAGTTCCTCAAACAGCGCATCAACAGTGCCCGGCTTAAGCTCCCGAAAAGTTGTTGTTAATCCTTCTCCTCCCATAACATGATCGTTCATGCCGGTGAGGTTGTATCCGATGATTTTAGGGTTGGAGCGTATGGCAGTGAGGCCGATTCTGCGTTGACCAGCCACCCTTCTGATACTCTCGGCAAAGAAATCTTCAGGTCTGGGATAAATATCATTCAATTTCCATCGATCCCAATCTGCCAGGTATTTATCCAGTTTATCTTTATAAAAGGAAGCATCTTCGGCTGCTTCTTTGCCTAGTTGTTCAAAATGCCGGGTAACGCGCCATAAGTCAACTGAGCTGCCAATACCATATTCCGTCAAAAAGACAGGTTTTGAATTTTTTCCGAGATTCCGGACAAATTCAGTGGATTTGTGTGTTTGGGGAACGGTAGGATAAACATGCGCATCGCCTGCTCCCTCACAATAGCCTCCCATCTTTGTCATTTTGGAGGAGGCTGCATCCGGCGCGTCGTTGCCAAGCAAGTATTCCCATGTTTGTGATTTTGGATTTGATAGTGAGCCGATCGAAAACTGACCATCCCAGCGCCCGCTTCCCAGAAGAACGACACGGCTGTTGTCCAGTGATCTTATCTTGGGAAGCAATGCAACGGCATGCCGGAAAACCGGACCATCGAATGTTTCGTTCAGCAGTCCCCAGATCACAACGCTTGGATGGTTCCGGTCGCGGCGGATCATCCCTAACTGTGAATGATCAAAACGTTGGAACATCACCGACGAGCTATCCAATCCTTGTGAAGCAAAAGATTCATTATAAACCATTAACCCTATCTCGTCACATAAATCAAGTTGATATTGTTGTGCACCACCCCAGATAAAGCGAATCGCATTAAATCCCATCACCTTCATGTCCAGTAAATCACGCCGGGCCTGATCAGGATCCAAAGGCAACCTTTGACCGACAGGGTAGTTGTTGCACGAATGGGCAGATCTCAGAAAAATGCGTTTCCCGTTAAGCCTGAAGCTTCCATTTTCGAGTTTAAAATCGCGGAATCCAAAACGGACAGAACGTTCATCCGCTGAAAGGTTCTTTTCGTTGGTGATAAGCAGGCTCAATCGGTACAAATAGGGATTATTGAGATCCCATAAATGCGGATTTTCAATTGGAAGTGCTGTTTTAATGATCGTATCTCCCGGAGGAACGTCACAATCGAAGGTCATTGTCTTCAATGTTTCTCCGTTGGTAGCAGGAGCTGCAGAAAATACAAAATGCTGTCGGGTACGTTTTGTCCCGGCATTTCGCAGGGTGGCTTCTATCTGAATGACTTCACTTTCGGAGGAGGCTGAGGCAAAAAGATCTTCCACCCGCACCAAAGGCACGAGCATCAATTCGACTGAACCGGTTATCCCGCCACAATTGTATTCGCCACCGGCTGTGTAAGGTATTATTCTTGCCTGTCGTGGAATCTGCTTTAGGGTCATGTTATCAATCGGTTCATTCGTCGGGTTTAATACCCTTACGCTTAAGTGATTTGTATCACCCGATTTGATCACATCAGTAGCATCGATAATAAAAGCAATATCACCGCTTTCATAACGGCCCATAAAGACATTGTTAAGCCATACATCACCCATGTAGTCTATTGATTCAAAGCGCAATAATGTCCGGCCGGCCGGATTATTGTTTTTTGGAGCCAAAAAGTCGTGCCAATACCAAACCACACCATGGTATGCCGGAAAAACGTCCTGAAGAATCCAGGGGACCTTGATTTTTTTAGCGCCTGAAAGCGGATTTTCCCACCATTTCTGGTCTTTACCGATATTCAATGGATCCTTTTCAATTAACCAGTCTCCGTTCAGTGAAATAATGGATTTCGAAGTGAACTGACTATTTTTTGACGATAAATTTCCGGCTAATAACTCCCCGAAATTTGCCGTCAGTATAAAAAAGATTATAACTGGTATTCCTCTGAAATTCAGATGAGTCATGATCATAAATTGGTTGATTTTTAGAATTTATAATCTTATAAAAGATTTTTATCAGCGTGTTTTTTGATACCGGATCAAAAGCGATCCCGGTTTATTTTTCAAATTAAGCGGATAACCTCCAATTAGCTGCTCTCCGGTTACTGTGGATTTGATCTGAGTATCTTCATCTGTTAACTCGTAATTCATTCCGGGATCAACTCCGTTTAATTTCACGGTAATAGATTGTTCATTGCAATTCAACCGTCTGAAGGCCATGATGATCCCATCGCTTTCCTGTGGTCTGTTGAGCTGATAGGCCAGCCAGACATTGTCTTTGGTCATATTTTCGGTGGTGGTCAGCGGATAATAATCTGCATAGTAATAAGGACGCAAACTTTTAAATTCCTGAAAATATTTCTGAAGTTCGGGCTGTGAATGTTCCCGGCTGTTGATGTCCCAGTTGATCACCATTGAAGTGCTCATATTGGATCGAAAATGGTATTTCGACACATTAAAATTACCGGTTCCATGCATTGGCAGGTAAAAATTCAGACCATAAGCATGGCATTGAGAACCATCCGGCTCACCGTATTGGTAATCAGTTCGCCACAACGGTGAACTGCGGGAGATGGTTTCAAGGTCAATCCGACGACCGCCACTTGCGCAATTATCGATGATCAGGTTCGGGAAACGGGCCAGAAGCGCATCCCAAAAGGCGTATAATCCTTCGATATGCCTGATTTCTGAAATCCCGATCCGGTCAGGTTTATCATTTGCCACCCAATAGGGCATAGGATCAAAATTAAAATCTTGCCGGTAATAATCGATTCCCTCTTTTTTTAGAAAATTGGAGATATAATCGGTCAGCCAGATTCGGGCTTCTTCATTTCCTAAATTAAAAAGGGAGTTACCGTTACCGGGAAGCTTTAACAGCCAATCAGGATTTTGACTGGCAAACAGGGTTCCTTTCGTCACACGTTCAGGTTCGAACCATAGCAAAAATTTAGCACCAGCCTGATGGGCCGCATCCGTAACCGGTTTGAGTCCATTGGGGAAATTCTCAGTATTGGGACTCCAATTACCTACGTTCGGCCAGCTCCCGTTGCACGCATACCAGCCGGCATCCAGCCAGAATACTTCAGGCACTATGCCGAATTGCTTGTGCCGGTTAATCATTGCGATTGAAAATGATTCAGTTGCGCAGGTATGTTCATTGCACGGAGGCGGACCCTCGCGGGCAAGAAAAGTTGAAAATGGCAGTTCCACATGCTTTCCGTTCATCTTGCGGGTGTGATGAGCCAGGACAAATTGCCGGAACTGATTGTGTCCGGTCATTCTGTCTGCACCAGTCCAGAAGAGCAGACAAATTTCAGGGGTACGGATCTCCTCCTTTGGAAGCAGTTTTAGCTGCATTTTTTCCATTCCTGATTTCAGTCTGAATGATTTCTCATCCGTTTGACAGATATCGGTATACCATTTTCCGGTCCATCCGACAGCTACCATAATTCCTTGCTTGCCGGGCATTTCCATATTGAAGAAAGGGAATGCCGTGTTGTCGGACGAACGGCCGCCGACAGGTGTCATATAAATACTCTTTCCAATCTTACAAGCCTCATCTACAGGCTGAAAATCTGTTCGCTCCGCATTGCTTCCTTTTGCATGGTGAAGGACAAAAGGCCCTTTTGTTTTTGTTCCAAAAGATTGGTCAATTACAGCTGACTTCGCGATGACAGGAGTATTGATTCCAGAATTATTCGAGAATTTCAATACCCATTCAACGGCATTAAAATCCTTATAAATGGTTACATGACATTTTACTGCAAGGCCGGTCTGCTGATCAGAATAAGTGTAAGCTGATTCTTCAATATCCGGGTTCGATGTTATCAGCTTTTCGGATTGGAATTTCCAGCTTTGGATAAAACTGCCGGAGCTTTTACCACCGTACTCAAATGAGAAAGGCGGAACTTTCCCTTTTGCAAAGTGCTGCATAACCCATTGTCGTGCATTGATAGTAACCGGTTTTTTATCATCTGCTTGAGCGCCATATGCTGTTTCGCAAAATAAGAAAAAAGCAAAAATAATCAGGATGCAGATCGCTTTAATTGATCTTAAAAAATCCTTTTTAGAACAATAATTCTTAATCATGTTTGATTTATTTTATGTTTTGAAACATAAATTGTTATGCCCTTTTTTCCTGCGAAACCCGAAGAGGAAGGGTCGACAGAATTAGAAGGGAATGCATTTAAGGTGTTTACAAAAAAGAGACTTAATAAAAGGATTGTTAACTTTCCCAATTGATTTCTGAAACCTTCTTTGTTAATCATAATTTCAATTTCTGGATTTTTGACTTTTTCCCTTACAGCTGTTTTTCAGAATAAAGGAATTATAGCATATGGATTTTGGGATAGAAAGCAAATTAGATTATTAATGCATTTCGGTTTCGCAGGCTCCGATTCCACCTCTGAAATAATTAAACTGAACATTGGGATGACCGGCTAACAGAGACATAGGAACGGCAGAGTCCATTATTTTCTTGCTGATCATTAGGGCCGTAAGTCGTTGTCCGAATGCATTATCATGTGCTCCTGCCTGCCAGATCGATACTTTTTCAGCTTTCCAGGTTTGCTGTGGTCCAACGGTTAATGCCTGTCTGGGAATGCCAGTGACCACACCACCTGCACTTGTGCGGGCGTTTTGCATGCAGGTAATAGGGTGCAGATCAACCACACGGGTTGTCAGTTTCCTAAATTCTTCAGGTGTTGGCGGAGCATCCTTATAGCTGCCTTCTCTTTTAAACGGATCATTAAAAGCCCAGTGTTTAGTGTCACCCTGACCGCCTTGCATTACCGCACAACGAACGCCGCTATCCCAGCTGTTAATATATTTGCTGGTTTCAGCTTTTGGAAAATGCATGTTCGAATCGGGCATTCTGAACTTTGGATCTATACGGTTAAAGCAGAGGTCTCTGTCAGCTTTCTCGAACGACAAGGGATGGCTGGCATCCAGTTCTTTCCCATCGACATACCACTCGTCCATTCCCCAGAAATGGGCATTCGACAAATCAAGCTGCAACTCGTTCACCATACGTGCAACTAAAGGCAGTTGTTCCGTCGGACCAATCGGACCACATATCCCGACCGGATTATCAGCTGTAGCCTGTTTCCAGGAGGTGATGTACTCCAATGCTTCGGCAAGGTAAAAATCCTCTAACGTATCGTAAAAAACCACTTTAAATCCATCTCTGGATAGTTGAAGCAGATCTTTGGGAGATAGTTTTGCCGCGTCTTTTAATAAGTCATCCTCAAGTGTGGTAAAATCCCACCATTCAGGAGCTAGCATACTTAATTTTCTGGACATAAGAATTTATTTATTAGTGTCGGTTATTTTTACTGTTTAACGATGCATGGCATTTGGCTGCATGTCTTGATGATTTATGTATTGTATTGGAAAAAAGAACTTTAGATATTCCAATCCATCAGAATATTTTCAAATCTCCGAATTCTCAAATTACCTGCCGAGAATCGCAAATCTCATAATTCCTAATTCACAATTCCTAATTCCTAATTCCTAATTCTACTTTACCACCACATTATTCCCCAGCAGTTCTTTCAAAATATTGTTCTGTGGATAGCCGTGTCCTAAATGTTGTCTGAACCCTTCGCCATATCCTGTGTTGATTTCATTGCCTCTTTTTTCGGCAAATTGCTTCATCGCCACAATATATTGATCCATTTTGTGATGTTTTCTCAGCCATTCGCGTTGACTGGCATGACAGGAAAGTGTCTCTTCCTTGATCCCGATTTCAGTTGTAATATCAACATAGATAGTGGGTTGGACAGGGATTCCGAATTTATCCTTCCCTTCAAGAGGATCGACATAATATAAATAAGGCACCACTTCATACGGTTCTTCAGTAACCTCCATATTTTTTATTCCGGAAGTAAAACAAGCCGTCTGAGCGACCAGACTGGTCATCTCATGGTCGATCATGTAGTCATTCGGGCTGGCGGTCAGTACGATCGTAGGGCGCACTTTGCGCAGAAGGGCCGTCGCTTTATTGATGGTTTCACGATCATACATGATGTAAACATCGTCACATTCGAGACAATGGTAAGTTCCGTCAAGCAATGCCGCTGCTTTTGCACCTTCTGCCTTTCTGATCACACTAATCTCTTCACGTGTCAGATCGGCTGATCCTTTATCCCCCGGAGTCATTGTCGCAATGTGGATCTTCCATCCGGCTTTTTTCAACAGAGAGAGTGTTCCGACACACATAAGTTCCGCATCATCGGGATGTGCAAAAAGTCCTAATACAATTTTTTCCATAGCAATAGTTTTTAAGAATAGTTAAATATTTTTTCGGAAGGTTAGTGAAATAAAGGTAATATTTTTTGATTCTTTAATTCTGTTTTTTCGTTAATGGGGTGAGACCGATGTTCCTTAAAAAAATTTCAGCCCCTTCTGACTGAACCTGAAGCCGTCCTTTTTGAGGCTGAACATTAATGGCATGATTTGCCAGCGTGCCGTTCAGATAGATGGTGATCTCATTCCCCTGAACGATAACTAATAGCTTATTCCATTGACCCAAAGGTTTTTCAAGGTCTTTAGCTCCCCTAAAACCTTTAATATCCTTCCAGCCGGGATCGCGGCCCCACCAATTAATGCGGCCTCCATTGATTGTTGCCGGGTTACCTTCCGGCCTGAATACAAATGAACCGTCTTGTTTTTCCGGCTCCACCGGGGCTGTGAGTGAGAAACTGGTTGTACCATCGCCGACAACAAGCATATCGCCTGTTCCTCCTTCAATTAGCTGACACTCGATTGAATGCATCCATGTTCCTGAAAAACCGCCATCTTCACCGGTCGAATTCAAGAGTACACCGCTGTCTCTTGCATTATTTACGCGGGGTGCGAATGTGAGATCGCCCCATTTAAACTCAACTTCCAGTTTGTAATTTTCATATTCGTTGTTGGAAGTGATACAGCCAAATTCTTCTCCGGAGATTCGTATTTCCCCATTCTGAACCGTAAACACCTTATTCGGATCGATATTTCGCCCTTTCCCTTTGATAAAAGTGTACCAGCCATCCAGGTTTTTCCCGTTGAAAAGTTGAGTTTTAGAGCTCTTTGCAAAGATTGTTTCGGTAAGATTCAACATCACAAGGGTCAGAAGGAGGGAAGCGATCAGATGTTTTTTCATCATAAGATAATGTGCTAAGAAGTGAGAATAAATTGATGGCGCATTTCAGTTTTAAAATCCGAGATCTATATAAATCTTTTTTGCCACTAAATCACCAATACACCAAACCGTCATCCGACGGACACCAATGTCTTAGACAAAGCTTTGGTGCCTTTTTGGTGACTTAGTGCTTTGGTGGCATTTTATTTTAATTTTAATTTTTTATTAAAGTCGATTGAGAAAATACGACATTATTTCATTCTTATAACTTGTAATTAATTCTGGTTCTCTATTTATTTATTTTTTCAGCAGATTTATCTGCCGCAAAGATCAGCTGATGTGTTTTAAGGGCATCTGCCAAACTGGTCAGAGGCATCTCACAATTCTCTTCCACCGCATTAAAAAATGCTTCGAACTGAGCCTGGTAAGGGTGATCGGAAACATCGCCGGAATCGAGCATTTTCATTGGAATTTCGGTCCATTTATTTTTATCCAGCCCTGCTGATTTTGTTGAATAGTATTTATTATCCAAAAGACTTCCTTCGCTGCCCACGAGGTGAAAATGGAAATAATAAGGTTGCAGACAGTCGATAACAGACGCGACTTTACCCACAGCCCCATTTTTGAACTTCACAATCGATACTGAGCTGGTCGGATATTCATATTGTTTAAAATCTTTGTTATCAGAATAAGAGGCATAACTGCTTACTTCTTCAAATTCACTTCCCATACACAACAGCAGCGCGTCCATTGCATGACATCCTGCAGACAAAAGGCTGCTGCCGGCTGCTGCCTTGATCGTATTCCAGCGATACTGGCCGTACCAGGGACCGATTCCATGGAAATAATCCACTTCACCATAATGTATCTTGCCCAGTAAACCTTGGTCTATAATTGATTTTATGGTAAGCATCTGACTGGAAAAGCGGCATTCGAAGCAGACACATGTCTTAACGTCCGCTTCCTTTACGGCTGTTTCAACTTCAAGACATTCTTCCCAGGTTAACGCGATGGGTTTTTCAATAATCAAGTGTTTTCCTGCTTTTGCGGCCATAATTGCCTGTTTTGCATGATCGGCAGGATAGCTGCAAATTGAAACTACATGAATATCAGGATCTGCAAGCATTTTTTCCAGATTGGTGTAACAGCTGATGGTTCCACCGTGCCTGGCACTTATTTCTGCCGAATCAAGTTTCCGGGTTGAACAGATTGCGGTTACCCGGGCAAAGGAAGTTTTGTTAATTGCTTCGATGTGAGCTCCTGCAACCCAGCTATAACCCACAATACCAACGTTATATTTTTTCATAAAGAAGATTTTAAGAAGTAAAGTTAGCCATTTATTTTCAAAATACCGAAAGCATCGGCGCCATCCGAGCTTCCCTCAAAAAGATAAGGATCACCCATTCCCGAGTGTGAATATAATTCAAAAATGCGGTGAACGATATTCGATGCACCCTTCTCTGCCAGGATTGCAACGGTTCCGCCAGCCCCTCCTCCGGTTATCTTGGCACCATAAATGCCATTTCTTACCCCTTCATTTCGGAAAAGACCGACAATATAATCGGTCGCTTTAGCTCCCAACCCACATTGCGTATAAGCATAATGCGACTGGTACATTAATTCGCCCATCATTTTAAAGGCCCTTTTGGTCGGTGCAAGCGATGCTCCTCTCGATAATTCAGAAAAAAGCTGAACCCGGTAATTTTCCTCCACCGCATAGCGTGTATTAGCCCGGACAGAATATATAACACCTTCTTTAAGAGGCGTATATGGATCAGTGTGAAATGCATGTTTTGACAAATATTCACCGCTAAACATGTTATAAGGAAGTTTTTCCTCATATCTTTCCTCAAATAGAGAGGGTGAAATATTTGCCAGATATCCATCCCAGCGAGGATCAGTATACCGCCCGATCTCACTACTGTTATCTAAAGTAACCGCAATCTGTTCCTGATCGCAAATTATTTTGTACCCCATAAATGCTGCGGCACGGGCAGCCTCATAAGCTATTCCAGATACCTGATGGCTTACTCCGCTATCGATTCCCCAAATTTGTAACTCCTCAGGAAGTTGAATTAACGGTTCGGGCAGACAAGGCTGACAAACCAAGGGTAGAATAAATCCTTCTTTTCCGGCAACAACGGCAATCTGATCCATAATTCCGCAGGCTGATTCCGCGATGACATTTTCCACCCACTGACAAGCCAGAGCAAGTTCAATACCGTCCATATCTATACCATAGGCTGCCGCTGCCGCCTTCATCACCGATACTTCGATTGCTGCTGATGAGCTTACGCCACGGTTGAGCGGAACAGTGGATTCCATATAAACCTGAACTCCGAAATGCACCCGATCGGGGAATTTCTTTTTGAGATAAAAAAGGACTCCAAGGACATAAGCTGTCCAGCGAACAGCCGGTGAGCTATTGGCATAATTTCTTACCGTTTCTTCGTTGTAAAGTTCCTCCTGAGCAATTGTTACATCACCTTGCCATCCTGCATCAGAAGCAGTCTGGTTTTTCAAAACTATTAAACGATCCAATCGCTGCTGGGCTGCAGCATATGTTGCTTCGCGGATAGTTGATTCAAAGACCAGTCCGCCTGTATAGTCATCGTTTCCTCCCATCAGGTCGAGTCTGCCAGGAGAACGGGCGATAAAAACCGCTGAGGAAGGGGAGAAAAATTTGCCTTCTGCAATTAAAAACCGAACCTTATCTTCAAATACCATTGTCATTTTATTATCCTTTTTGATATATAATCAATTCCATTTATTGGCTTTAGCCAAAATCTAATCATTAAATTTCTGAAATCCATATTTTTCAATCTTCTCATTATATTCCTCTTCCCATGTTTTGTGGATGTGATGATTTTCCTGATTCTTGATATAATTTCTCACTTTATCAATCATCGATTCGGAAACGGAAACTGCAAAATATTCATCCTGCCATTCAAACTTTTCATGCAAAAGTTGTTCTTTGTTGATCCAGTGCGATGATTCTCCTTTTATCAGTTGCATGATTTGCCTCATGGTTTGGTCATCGCCTAATGAAACCAAACAATGACAATGTTCCTGATAGCCATTAATGAAATCGATAAATATTCCCTTCTTTTGCGCATTTCCCCTGATATGTTTCCACATTGTTTTGCGCAATTCGGGTGTTGAAAGGTATGGATATCTGTTTTTTGTTGACCACACAAAATGAATGTAAACTTTAATAAATGGCATAATCTTATAATTATTTGGCTAAAGCCTATTGGTTTAATTTTTTTTTGAATGGGCTAAAGCCCAATCCTATACATGAATTACCTCCTGCTTTAGCTGGAGGATAACAATAATCTATTCCATTTATTGGCTTTAGCCAAAATCATATTTTTCTTACCCCATCACCTTTATCATTACCTCAGCAAATTATCCGCTGTGTAGGTCGCCCTTACACTTGCCGGCAACAAACAGCATCCTTAATGCAACCTCAAGTTGTACAAAACCACTGAACCAGCCATCGCACTTATTTCCTGACTTCCTTTATACTTTTAACCAGGTATTCCAGTGCTTCTTCTGTCTGACGAGGATTAATGGGCAAAGTAACCAGCTGATCACCCAATTTTTCGGCATTAGGGAACTGCCCCTTTTTAAATCCTCGGTTTTTAAAAGCTGTAGAGTAATGAAGGGGAATATAATGAAAGCCAATTTTAACACCGAACTTATGCAACATATCGTAAATGAAATCTTCCTTCGTCATCCCGAACTCTTTAACATCAATCATTACCGGATAGAGGTGGAAAACATGCTTGTTATAGGGGCGGACAGTTGGCAATGTTAATCCGGGAACATCGGCTAAGCCATCACTGATATATGCCGCATTGGTAATCCGGTTTTGATTGAGATGATCCAGTTTCTTTAATTGTTCGATGCCTACAGCCGCCTGGATATCGGTCATACGGAAATTATAGCCACAATCATCAAAATCCTGCCACCAGAATTTTTTTCCTACAGGAAATTTTTCTGTATCGAGGGTGCAGTATTTTGTGCTATGGCCATGAACGCGGGTGCAATGCGACCGGTAAAGGGAGATGCGTTCAAAAATCTCATCGTCATTAGTCAGGACAATTCCCCCTTCACCAAGGGTAGAGATATTTTTCTGCTCGTGGAAGCTGAAACAGCCTGTCGATCCGATAGTTCCAACTTTTTTTCCTTTGTATTCGGCACCCAGGGCATGAGCAGCATCCTCGACTACAGCAAAATTATGTTTCTTCGATAATGCCATGATCTCATCCATCTCACAGGCCTGTCCGTAAAGGTGAACAGGAATAACTGCCTTGGTATTTGGGGTCAGTTTATCTTCCAGTTGATTGGGATCCAGATTATAAGTGACAGGGTCGATATCTACAAAGTCGACTTCAGCGCCAAGCGTGACAGGTGCTGCGGCTGTTGCAATCCAGGTTACAGGGGTGGTTAAAACTCTGTCGCCCTGTTTGAGTCCAATCCCGATCATGGATAAAAACAGTGCGGAGGTTCCGTTATTTACTACCCTGGCATGTTTTGCTCCTGTATATTCAGCATATCTCTTTTCAAATTCGATACACTCATCGCCACTTGTGGGAGCATTGTTGCGCAACACTTTAAGCACTGCTTCTTCCTCCTCTTTCCCATATTGGGATCCAAATTTTATTTCGAGATCAAATTTTATTTTGCTCATCATTTTACTTTTTAAAATTAAGTGTCAGGTTCAATCCTTCTGACAAGGTAAGCATAGGGGTTTTTAATATTTTTTTCGCCAGTGAATTGTCCATAGAGGCATCATTGGCGCGGGGAGCTCTTCCCGGCATCGCATTGGAATTGGCGCTGATGATCAGATCGGTGGAGTACCTCAGTGTAGTCGCAATCTCAAGGGCCATTTGGTACCTGTTGATTTTGGTATTTCCTGCAAGATGAAGTATCCCTCCAAATTGATTTCCGGCAAGTTCAATCAGCGCGCTTCCCAAAGTTATTACATCAATCGGTGTACGGGTTTCGTTTGCCGGGAATGGAATCTGAATCTCTTTGCTGAGTTTTTCAATGGTATCAGCGAGAAATGAATTTCCCTTTCCGATTACAGGAATTCCCATTACCAGCGCCAATCGGGCAACTACATTCTTAGGTGAGGCAGAAAGAACGATCTGCTCAGCTGTTATTTTCGTTTCAGCATAGAAATTGACAGCGTGAGGAGCATCTGTTTCTTTGTAATCCCCTTTGATTCCGTCAAAAACTGTGTCTGTCGAACAGAAGACCATTTTTGTGTCATACTTCCTGCAAAGACGGGCTATCGTTTTTGTAATTCCGACATTTATCCGCTCTGCCTGTTCCTGATTGCTTTGACAGACGTCAATATTTGCCATTGCTGCTGTATGGATTACCGCATCGGGACGAATTTCATCAAAAAGCGCTGCTAGTTTTTCCTCCTCCAACAGATCGAAGATGTGGCAGCATATGCCCGATTCATTGTCCGAATGTTCAGTCCTTCCAATGCCATGAATTTCCCATGTTCCTTTGGCCTGGGCGATTACACTGCCCGCGACGAATCCATTAAACCCGGTGATTAGTAATTTCATCAGAAGATAATTTGTTTTTTAATTGCCTGATGGAACACCTGTGTTATCT
>CAYHDA010000006.1:0-35524 GCA_964355145.1 uncultured Mariniphaga sp. | reverse complement strand
TTTTCCAAACCCATTGATAAATACCGGCTAATCCCCATGCATCATAATGCTTTCCATTATGCAATCCAAGATCAAACTCCAGGCGATTAGCGCTAGTAAGCCCATGCTGATAAGAAATTTCAGTTCCAAGACCACTGTCCCCTCTAAATCTGAGACCAATCGCATGATCGGAGATTTGAGCGTTCACAATATTTGAAGCAAAAATGAACATAAGAGCAAAAATTATTCTTCTCATTACTTTAATTTTTAATAAATAATCAACTTCACTAATTTAATCAATTATTATGACAAAAGAGGGTTAAAAAACAATAATAATACCACAACCAATTATTCATTACTTCTTATTAAACCTTTAAATCTTTCATATTCCAGATTCCACAACTCAGCATCCTGAGGATTAAAGATTTTAGTTTCGAACGAATTAAAAACCATGCTTCGGATCTCCTCAAGTGAAGAAACAGCTCCAAGTGCCTTGGCTTGCATCATAATATTTCCAATTGCCGTTGCCTCTACCGGTCCGGCATACACAGGAAGATTGGTCGCATTTGCAGCATATTGGCACAATAATTCGTTATTCGCGCCACCTCCTATAATATGGATTTTCCCGATTTCGACTGTGCTCACACTTCTGATCGAATCAAGGGTAGCACGATATTTTAAAGCAAGACTTTCGAATATTGTGCGGATTATTTCACCATGAGTCTCAGGCTCTTTCTGCGACGTTTTTCGGCAAAATGCTGAAATTGCTGCAGGCATATCGCCAGGATTCAGAAATTCATGGGCATCCGGATCGATCAGGCATTTAAAAGGTTGTGCTTTAAGACTCATTTCAACCATTTCGGGCCAGGAATAATTATATTCGGCTGACCAAATTCTCCGGCACTCCTGTAGCAACCACAATCCCATGATATTTTTCAAAAACCGTGTTGTTCCTTCGACACCACCCTCGTTGGTAAAGTTTAGCTTTTGAATCTCCTCCGAGATCAGTGGCTGATCAATTTCAATACCCATCAACGACCAGGTTCCGGAACTGATATAAGCCCAGTTTCGTCCGGTAGCCGGCACGGAAGCAATTGCCGAAGCGGTATCGTGTGCCGCAACCGCTACAACAGGAATCGCGGTACTCCCGGTCTCTTTTTGAATTTCAACCTTTATATTTCCTAATATTGTACCTGGCAAAACCAGTTCTTGCATAAGGTTAAAATCGAAATCCATTGCGTCAAACAGTTTTTGCTCGTATTCAAGTTTCCCGGGTTTTAAAAACTGAGAAGTTGAAGCAATTGAAAACTCATTTTTTTTAATGCCACTAAAGAGATAGCACAAAGCATCAGACATAAAAAGAATATCTGCTGCAATTTCAAGCTGAGGAGAATGATCACGTTTATAGGCATATAGCTGGAAAAGGGTATTAAACTGCATCAGCTGTATTCCCGTCATCAGGTACAATTCCTTTCTGGGTATAATTTTAAAAAACTCATCCATAATCGTATCGGTCCGGGGATCACGATAGGCATAAGGCAATCCAACAATCATTCCGTTACGGTCGAGCAGTGCAATGTCAACACCCCAGGTATCTACTCCAACCGATTCAGGTTGAATTCCAAAATCGCGAATACATTTTTTCAAACCAGTTTTTAATTCACTAAAAAGGTTAAATATATTCCAATAATAAGACCCGTCAAGCTCAACCATTTGGTTATCGAACCGGTGAACTTCCTTAAGACTCAGAATATTTTCCGAAATTGTACCTAAAATTGCACGTCCGCTTGATGCACCCAAATCAAATGCCAGAAAGTTCCTTGTTGCCATATTACATTATTTTATTTGCAGGTTATTTTATTGTCTTTTTCACATTACTTGCCAAACAGCCATCCATAACGGAATTACTGCAATACAAGCGATGTAGGAAATCAGCATCAGACTTCCGCTTTTCTGTGCATCGCCTCCATAGTTTTTTATTTGTATTAATATGGCAATCGCAGGTGGTGAAGCCGCCTGTATCAGAATGACGTCGCTTAATAATGAGTTGGTTTCCTTAATTTGGAAAAACATCATAACAAAAATCGTCACTAGCGGAATAATCAGAAATTTAACTCCCACAACGCGAATAGTATCCATAAATGAAGGCCATATTTTCAATGAAATTCCACCCAAAACTGCGCCCAATATAAAATTTGCGATAGGGATAGTTGCTGTACCCGTTAATTCGATCGCGTTGAAGACAATTTTTGGTATATAATGATGTAATCCTGAGATCACAAAGGCGATTCCTGCCAAATTAGCAATAAATGGCGGGGTGATAAATTGTTTCCAGGAAAACTGCATTTCATGTCCTCCGGTATTAAGAAATTTGCCAACACTCCAAAGAACCGGATTAAGACCCATAATAATCAGAAAAGTGTACAGTGCATAATGATCAAACTGTTCCGGGTAAATAGCATGACCGAGTGGCAAGGCAAGATATCCTGCGTTTTGCATACTGGCAAGTGGAATTAAGCTTCTTTTGGCTGAAAGGTCCCGGGCAAAGAAGAGCGTTGAAAATATTACTCCGATCAGGATCAATCCGATTCCGACCAATGGCAATACCCACCAGAGTGGAAATGTGACCGGATCAAGCGTTGCCACGATATTCGAAAAAATCATAGCCGGCAGTAACACATTCACAATAATCAAAGTAAGGCCCCTTATATCGCCTGACTTGAAAATATGTTTACGCACAAGTATTGCTCCTGTTAAGGCGATCAGTAATACCTGAACCAAAGCCAGCGCGTTACTGATAAGTGCAGCAGAAAATACTTCAGCCATTATCGTCGCGGATAGAATAGCCGGCCTGTGATTAACAATCCGGCAAAAACAAAAATGGCGAAGACCAGACTGCTTGCTGCCAGTTGCATTCCGCCTGAGATGACATGCCCGCTGGTACATCCGCCTGCCATTCTAGCCCCGAAAATAAGAATGAATCCTCCGAATATCGCCCAAAAAACACGATTTCCTGCGTTTTTTCCTTTGTATCGCTCCCAGTTACTGTGTATTAACCTGATCTTGAAATCTTTTCTCAAAAGAGAGATCAAAAGCCCTGACAAAAATGTTCCGCTCAAAAAAATAACTTCCCAATTTCCTGATTTAATGCTCTTCACGAAATAATCATTTTCAGTAGTACCGGTAATTAAATTTGCCAGATAGGGATAAGCTGTTGAAGCTCCCAATTGCCGGTCCATTCCAATCTTTAAAAAGATAATGCAGTTGAGAACAGCCAAGGCTACACCGGCATAAATCCAGCTGCGATCGGAAACTTTTTCAAATTTGTGCAAAATAAAAGCGGAGAATATAAATATGGCACCAAGAATAAATACAAGTAAATAGAACAACACAGGCATGGATCCTGTAAGTGAAAATAAAGAAAATGTTCCCAGATCCGGACCCAATAATCCACTAATTGAAGGCAAAACAATCGTATAAACCAGTCCGCCAAGCAATCCTCCGATCAGACCTGCACCGGCATCTAACGAACCTTCTCCCAGTGAAACAATCATTGTTCCGGGACAATATCCCAAAATGGCCATTCCCGCGCCAAAAATTAATCCTCCAAGCACCACACCTCCCAAAATAAGTGGTTTAGTATGATAGGAAGCGAATCCAAGTCCTATTTCGATATTAATCAAAATCACTCCAACTCCGATAGCAAGAGCAATTGCTTTGGCAACTTTGAAATTCTCAAGTGTTGCCATTCCACTGATAGTGTCGTACCGGTTTAGTTTTGCACTTTGTAAAATTGCACCAAAAAGAAAACCGTAAATTAAAATCATCATCGTCATAGCGCTCCTATTAGTCGTTAAATAAGTAAATCGGCTCAAATTTAGATAAAAACAGCAGGTTTACCCGATAAATCAACAGATTTTAAAACAAAAATGAATTCGATTTGTTAAACAGATAATTAAAAAGGTAACAGTTGTAACAGGATTCAATTAAACAAGATTAAAATGTCGCAAGAACAAACAAACGAATGCCAAAACACTGATTCACAGTCCAATGAAAAATTATTTCGGCAAATGCTGGAAGACTTCAAGGCCAGCATGAAACGTGCTTATCATGAGGATTATAAGATTGATCAGTTTTGCAGTACACGTGGATTACCACCGGCAGTTCTGACTGAACTAATGTCCGGAAATCCTCTTTCCCTCTGTATTCCAAAGAAATATGGTGGATTTGGCGGAAATGTCCGGGAAAATATTGCCTTCGTATCGGCTGCTTCTTACGAATCTCTCGCCTTGTCGCTGACACTGGGAATTAATAATGCCCTGTTCATCCAGCCTTTTTCCAAGTACGGACAGGAAAGTGCTAAAGCGAAAGTTTTTGAGCAGTTTCTGAATAATAGTTGCATGGGCGGTCTGATGATTACAGAGCCGGATTTTGGCAGCGACGCTCTAAATATGAATACTTCATTCACTGAAAAAGACGGTATATTCCATCTTCAGGGGAAAAAACATTGGGCAGGCTTAACAGGAATGGCTGATTTCTGGTTGCTTACTGCACGACGCAGGACCGAATCAGGCAGTTTAATGCGCGATATCGATATGTTTGTATGTGATGTGCACGCCCCACAGCAAAATATCGTCGTAGAAGAGTATTTCGAAAACCTCGGACTCTATCAGATTCCTTACGGGAGAAATCATATTGATGTCTATATCCCGGAAGAGAAAAAGTTAATTCCAAAGACCAATGGAATCCAGATGATGCTTGACTTGCTTCACCGAAGCCGTTTTCAGTTTCCGGGAATGGCACTGGGATTTATCCAACGGATCCTGGACGAAGCGATAAGCCACACAAAAGCGCGGTTGGTAAGCAACAAAAGGCTGATCGACTATGATCAGGTTCAGCACAGACTTTCGAGGTTGCAAGCTAATTTCACAATCTGTTCAGCTTTTTGCATGAAATCAGGTGAGATTGCGGGAGTCGAAAACGACCTTTCCACGTTAGGACTTGAAGCTAATATCGTTAAAAGTGTCACTTCCGACCTGATGCAGGAATCCGCACAATCGCTTCTTCAGCTGGTTGGTGCAAAAGGATATAAACTAAATCATATTGCCGGCCGGTCGGTAGTGGATAGCCGTCCTTTTCAGATATTCGAAGGATCGAACGATATTCTTTATAATCAGATTGCAGAATCGGTGCTCAAATTGATGAAAACAGCCAAGGAAAAGAGCTTGTATCAGTTTCTGAAAGGGTATTCTACACGTGCCGCTGACCGTATTCAGGAGATGGTCAATTTTGAATTGAATACACCTTATGCACAACGAAAACTTGTTGAGTTTGGTCAGGTTATCAGCAGAATTGTTTCAATGGATACCGTACTGTATCTGGAAGAAAAAGGATTCAATAAAGACCTCATAGACAATGCAGTAATCGTATTAAAGCAAGAAATCTCCACACTTTTGAATGCCTTTCACTTTGCAAACGACGCTCAGGTAGTCGTTGAATATGAGGAAAATAGTTTCTGGCTGAATTATTAATACGACAGGCTATTGCAAGAGCAGAAGTGAATCAGAAGACAAGATATTATTGAAATTGTCCATCTGAAAGAGAATAAAATAACCAGAAGCCCGCGAATAGCATATTTCCGGATACCAAGGCTTACAACAAAAGGTAAATTACTTTCTGTTGTAAGCCTTTTTTTATTCCTTCTTTGCATTTTTCCAGCGTTTTATAGGATAATTATACCGAAATTGCGGTGTCTTCAGGAACTCATATTTACGTTTTCAGTTAATATAAAATTCACGGCAAGATGAATAAATACCGTTATATAGGAGTTGCCGCGCTTACATTCGCCGGCATTGGTTTAAGCTTTGGAAAGATAGAGAAACATCCAAATGTAATTATAATCCTGACTGATGATCAGGGTTACGGAGATTTGGGAATTACCGGTAATCCTCATGTTAAAACGCCGGTAATAGATAAATTTGCCAGAGAAGGCATCCGATTCAATAATTTTTATGTGTCGCCGGTATGTGCGCCAACCCGTTCGAGCTTATTGACCGGCAGATATTCTTTGCGTACCGGCATAAGGGATACCTATAATGGAGGTGCAATAATGGCCGCAAGTGAGGTAACGATAGCTGAAATGCTGAAACAGGCCAATTATAAAACAGGAATATTTGGCAAATGGCATCTGGGCGACAATTATCCCGGCAGACCTGATGATCAAGGTTTCGATGAGTCGGTAATCCACCTTTCCGGCGGAATGGGTCAGCCCGGCGATTTTACCACCTATTTTAAAAAAGACAGCAGCTATTTTAATCCTGTTCTTTGGCATAACGGAAAGAAGGAGGCCTATAAAGGGTATTGCTCCGATATATTTTCAGAACAAGCTATTGATTTCATCATCAAAAACCGGCATACGCCCTTTTTCTGCTATCTCACTTTCAATGCACCCCATACTCCCCTGCAGGTGCCTGACCATTATTATCAAAAATATAAAGATATTGATCCCGGATCCGGATTTTCGGAAGACAGCAGACCATTCACAATAATGAATGACACTGAGAAAGAAG
Source organism: uncultured Mariniphaga sp. (assembly GCA_964355145.1). Taxonomy (GTDB): domain Bacteria; phylum Bacteroidota; class Bacteroidia; order Bacteroidales; family Prolixibacteraceae; genus JAAFHB01. The sequence goes on along the minus strand of CAYHDA010000006.1, from coordinate 28,976 downwards.
ATGCTAGAAAAGTGTATGCAATGGTCAGCAATATTGATGATAATATAGGCAAGCTACTTCAAAAACTGGATGAACTAAAGATTGCTGAAAATACAATTGTAATTTTCATGACGGATAACGGACCTCAGCAAAACAGGTATAATGCCGGAATGCGCGGGCTAAAAGCGAGTGTTTACCGAGGTGGCGTAAGGGTTCCGTTTTACATAAGATATCCTGCTCTTTTTAAAGGGAACAAGGATATTGAAACAACAGCGGCTCATATTGATGTACTGCCTACAATAGCAGATTTATGCCATGTGCAATTACCCCCGGGCAGAATAATTGATGGAAGAGATCTTCTGCCGGTCATAGAAGGCAAGAATGTTGACTGGAAAAACAGAAGTTTGTTTTTTTACTGGACCAGGCGATATCCGGAACTTTATAACAATATCGCACTGCAAAATGGAAGATACAAACTGATTGGGCATACGGACTACTCGTCAGATATTACTCATTTTGAAATGTTTGACATAGCGGAAGATCCATATGAACAGCGCAATTTAGTCATTTCAAAACCCACTATTGCCATTGAATTAAAGACCGAACTTGATCGGCTTACAAAGGAGTTGGTAAACTCAGACAATCTGATAAATCCGCCGCGTATTATTATTGGGAACGAAAAGGAGAATCCACTTTTTCTAAACAGAAACGATGCGGATGGCCAACAGGGAATATGGGTGCAAGACGAAGTTTACGGCTTCTGGAAAGTGAGTATTGCCGAAGGAAATTACAATATCCGATTTAAATTTTTGAACCCGGTAAAAGGAAACGGACTAATGTGTCTTGAAACGAAATCGTTCATTAATCAGATGAAAAATGAACAAACCGATTCAGATATTATTGAAATGAAGAATGTTTACCTTCCCAAAATGGATTGTGATTTCATCCCCTTTTATTCAATAGGTTCTAGAAAAATATTTCCTTTTTGGGTTGAAATTGAAAAAATCTGATATGTTTTATAACATCTTCATCGGATACTGTTTTTAATTATCTTCGTCGCGTTATCGCACACGATACAAAACTACTATAAGATTTCAGTGATAAACATTTAAGTTATAAACTATGTCAAACAGAAGAGAATTTATTCAGAAATCGGCAGTTGGGGCTACCGGTTTGACCTTAGGTGGTATGGCCATGAGTGCAAAGAGTTATGGCAGAATCATTGGTGCAAACGATAGGGTTCAGGTTGGAATCCTTGGTTTTTCGGGCCGGTTTGAAGGTGCCTTGGGGCTGGCATTTCAAAAATACGCGAAGGAGATGAATTTTGAATTTTCTGCCGTTTGTGATCTTTGGAGCAAGCGGCGTCAGGATGGTATCAATTGGGTCAAAAAGCAAAATGGTACAACCCCCCTTGAGACCCGCAATACTGACGAGTTGTTTGATAAAAAACTGGATGCAGTAATTATCTCAACCGCAGATTTTCAGCATGCTGTTTTATGTGGTGAATCTGTTCGTGCAGGTTTAAGTGTGTATTGCGAAAAACCTTTTGCGGAGACTATGGATGATGCTATTTTTGCTAAAAAAGCAGTTATTGAGTCTGGTAAGGTAGTTCAGATTGGTTCGCAGCGCCGTTCCGGTGCTAATTATCAGGCGGCTCATAATTTTATCCAGGAAGGAAAATTCGGAAAGATCTGCGCTGTTGAAATGACATGGAATGTGAACCAGCCCGGGAGATGGCGTCGTCCTGCAGAGGTTGCCTCCATTAAAGAATCCGATACTGATTGGAAACGCTTTCTGATGAACCGCCCGTTCGAGAAATGGGATCCTCGTAAATATTTGGAATTCAGACTATTCTGGCCTTTTTCGTCAGGAATTCCCGGACAATGGATGGCTCACCAAATCGATACTGTGCACTGGTTTTCTCACCTGCCCCATCCAAGATCGGTTGCTGCTAATGGCGGAATTTATGTTTGGAAAGATGGTCGCAGAAATTTCGACACTATGACAGCTGTCTTCGACTACGGCCCGCTGGATAATATGGATGAAGGTTTTCAGGTAATCTATTCTTCCCGTCAGACCAATGAATCCGGAGGTACCAAAGAGTGGTATTTCTCAAATGGCGGGAAGCTCGATCTCGACACAAACAAAGTAACCTCCGAAGGCGGGCTAAAGGAAAAGTATGCCAAAGATATGGGAATGAAAGCCAATTTACTGGCCGATTATGAACTGCCGCAATCAAAAGTAGAAACTGATTCAAATACAGGAGCTGATGCTTTGACAAATGCGCATATGAAGAACTGGATGGATTGTGTACGTGCAAATAATCCGAAGACCAATGCTCCTGTTGATGCCGGCTACAGCCATTCGATTGCAAATATTATGACCACTGCAGCACTTCGGACCGGACAAAAGGCCACATTCGACGAAAAAACACAACAAGTAATGGCTGGAGGAAAAGTTTTTAAATATTAACCGTAAGGCAATTCCAAATTAAAAGAACCAACAGACACATTTTAGATACAGTGTCTGTTGGTTCTTTTTTTAAATCGTGTTTTCGCAATAATACTTTTACTTTGCGTAAATGATTTAAAATTCAAAAGGTTCATTTTCTTGCAATTGCCAATCCACCACAAATGAATATTTTTTGATTTCCACGACTAAAAGTTCAGTAAGCTCGTGAGTCTTTTTGGGCTTTAAATCATCTGGAACAAACAGATGATAATTTTCAGTTACATGAAGCGAATTCTGGTTAAAGTCCGCCGGACTCTTTGGTATCTGCATCATCGTAAGTAATTGTTTATGAACAATTCTTAAAGTTAACTTAAATTTACGATTTAACAGCCATCAATCAGAAAAGATTAATTCAGTTCTATATTATTAACTTTTCTGCTAAATATTTAAGGAATAGCAAAATCAATGAGAATTGAACAATGTGAAGGCTAATTACAGACAATGAATCAAGCCTGAGTAGTCGGGAACCTTTAAGAATTTGTAAAAAGCGGTATTACAAGCAGCACCAATGACAAGGTGATCAAAACAACAACAGCACTCCAGCCGATGATATTATTTACCGGTTTGTTGACATATTTACCCATGATCTTTTTGTTATTTACCAACAACATCATACAAATTAAAATTACGGGTAAATAGATACCATTAAGCACCTGAGATCCCAATGAAATTTTGATCAGGGGCGCGTCTGGAATTAATATAATTGCAGCACCAATAATCAGAATACTTGTGTAAAGCACATAAAACTCTTTGGCTTCGTTCCATTTTTTATCAATACCGGCCTCGAAGCCAAAGGCTTCGCTTACATAAAAGGCAGTTGCCAGAGGCAATATAGTAGCCGAAAAAATCGATGCAATGAAAAGTCCGAATGCAAATACCTGAGATGCAAATTCACCGGCAAGGGGACTTAAGGCCAAGGCCGCATCTTTCGCTTCGTTTATCTCAATTCCACTCACGTGCAGCGTAGAAGCACAGGCTACCATAATGAAGAAAGCAACAACTACAGTTGCAGTACAACCCACAACAATATCAATAATCGAATATTTGAAGTTTTTCATCTTCAAACCTTTCTCAATTACTGAAGACTGCATATAAAATAGCATCCATGGAGCAATAGTTGTACCGATCAGTCCAATAATCATTGAAATACTGCGGGAATTAACTTCCAGTTGGGGATGTATAATGGAATGACCTATCTCACCCCAATGAGGCTTGCCCATTATCGCAGAAACTACATACATCAGCAATGAGATGCTGAACAGGAGAAAGATCCGTTCGGCAATTTTATAAGTCCCTTTAACAACTAAAAACCAAACCAAAAAACCAACGACAGGTACTGAGATATATTTGCTGACCCCAAAAACCTCCATACTACCGGCAACACCAGCGAATTCTGTGGTAGTATTTCCAATATCAGCAATTAACAATCCGACAAATATGAAAAAAGTAACCTTTACCCCGGCATTTTCACGAATAAGATCGGCAAGTCCTTTACCTGTGACAATTCCCATCCGGGCATTCATTTCCTGGATGACAACAAGAACGATGAAGGAAGGGATTAGCGTCCAGATCAAATTATAACCATAAACGGCAGCTGCAACCGAATAGGTTGTAATTCCACCAGCATCGTTATCAACACTTCCGGTAATAATTCCGGGACCTAAAATAGCGGCAAACAGTGCAAGCTTTTGGAAAAATGATTTTCTATTTTTTAACATTACCCAATGCCTCTATTTATTAGTTCTTCGTTTTTTAATCAAATCTTCGATTACGTCGTCAATCACAACCATCCCTTTAAGAACATTCATCTTATCGACAACCGGTATCGCGAGAAGGTTATACTTGGAAACAATTTCAGCAACCTCATTAATCTTCTGATAATCACGCAAATGAACCGGAGAAGGTTTCATAATCTGCTTAATTCGAACATCCGGAGGTGAAATAACAACATCACGTATCGAAAAAGTGGCTAATAATATCTCACTTTCATCGGTAACAAAAAGATTGTAGAGTGTTTCGAATTCCGGCTTTTTATTTCGCAATTCAGTCAGCACTTCCTCAATGGTGGTGTTCTGATTGAAAGACAATACTTCAGATGACATAATACTTCCCACTGTATGATCAGGATAAACAAGTAATTCCCTGACCTCTTGGGAGGTGTCTTTTTCCATTTCATTGAGCAGCAGTTCTGCTTTTTCATCTTCCAACGCATCGAGAATGTCGGCAACTTCATCGGCCGGCATTTTGTCAAGTACATCAGCTGCTTTTTCGATAGAGAGACTTTCGAGGATGTGAACCTGAGTTTCAGTGTCCAGTTCCTCCATTACATCGGCTGCTTTTTCATCATCAAGGGCCGAAAATACTTCAGCACTTGCTTTTCGCCCTAGATCTTCAATAATATCGGCAAGGTCGGAAGGATGCAGCGTCTGAAGTTTTGCATAACTTTTTGAAAGTTTAATATTCAGACTTGAGGTATCAATCGTTTCAACATCTTCCCAAAGAATAAATTTTGATGGAATAGTTGCATTAAAGAGTGATAAAGTAAATCTCAATGGCCTCACAATGCCAATCCGGCGAAGCAACCCCTCAATACCAATATCAACAGCTACTGCAAAAGTATCGTTGACAATGGTAACCAGCCGGACATCGTTGACCCTCACAAGTTTCCGGCCATTGATATCAACAATTTGATTATCAAGAACTGCCATAACAAGGTAAAGACTGCTATTAATCTGATCAGCAGATAATTCAACCAACTGATCACAAACGACCTTTACTTTGCCATTAACCTTGTGGACATGGAAATTTTGAAAGGAATAAAATGCAATTTGATTTTTATTTTTAATCTTGATGCCATGGATAACCGGATGGCCTGAAGCATGGTTTGAAGAATCGGGATCAGCCAACAAATCCTTAACGGTACCAACGCATTTGCCATTAGTATCGAATGCCTTTTCTCCAATTATACGACTTAAATAAAATGTGGTAATAGATGTCATGAGCACCTCCTTGCTTTTGGGATATAACAAGGAGCACATACCGACGGCTACTCTGCTATATCAGGTTAATAATTAATGTACTCGCAGGCCCCTCGTCCATTGGTTTAAATGATATTAATTGTACCGCAAAAGTAGGTTTTTTGTTCAAAAAAAAAAATCATTCTGAAATTAAAATAAATTAAATTAGCGTTAAATAAAAATGTCCGGATTCCAGAATTCATATTGCAGCTTAAATGTCTGAATACAAGAATTGATTCTGGAAATTAGTATCATGTGTTTTAGAAACATTTAAGGATTGTAGAAGTCTTTATGAAAAAATCCCAGAATATTCTGGATCATCAGACAGTACGATTCAGCCTTTTTGTCGGACGGGAATAGTTCAAGATACGAATTGAAATGGTTGAGAGCATCACCCCACCTTTGTAATTTATAATTTATTTCCCCTTTTAAAAATATTACTTCCGCGTCGTTGGCAACTGACAACCGGGATAGAATGACGAGTGCCTCATTCGGTTGATTCCGCTCGAGTGCAATCCTTGCATTGGAAATAATCAGTGACAACTCGCTCATTGTTTAAAAGGTTTGAGAAGTTTACCTATTTCGTAAGCCAATGATCTTGTGAGATCGAAAGCATTTCCCATCGCCTCCGAGAGTGGCAACGGACCGTTTGTAATTGAAAAAATACCATCGAAAAGGAAGGAAGCTTCCTGCCTGACTGTACCGCCAATGGCTATGACCGGAATTTTGGCCTGTCGCGCGGCAGCAGCAATGGCACCCGGCCCTTTCCCCTGACAAGTCTGCAAGTCGATGCAACCTTCACCAGTAATCACTAAATCGCAATTTTTCAGATCATTAAAGACTCCTAGAAGATCCATAATGAGTGCTGCACCACTTTCGATCCGGGCATTTAGTAAAGCAATTAATGGAACTGCGATGCCACCTGCTGCTCCGCCACCCTCAGTATCACCCAAATTTTTCCCTGAAAATTGCTCTAAAACGGTGATGTAATTTTTAAATCCCAAATTCAGGTCATCGACCATTTGGGGAGTAGCCCCTTTTTGCGGTCCATAAATTGCTGCGGCGCCATTTTCACCCAGTAATGGATTGGTAACGTCAGAGACGATTAAAATTTCGCAGGTTAACAGTTCCGTTTTCACATTTCCGGAATGAATTTTAGCAATATGAATCAAGCCTCCGCCTCCTTCATTTACTTCATCACCATTATTATCGGCGAGTTTAAATCCCAATGCCTTTATCATGCCAATGCCACCATCTACCGTTGCGCTTCCTCCGACTCCTAAAAATATCTTCTTTGCACCCCGATTAATGGCTGCCATAATCAGTTCACCTGTGCCCCGTGAAGAGGCGATCATCGGATTTAACTCATTATCTGTCAATAATTTAATACCGGAGGCTTCTGCCATTTCAATGATCGCGGAGTTTGTACCGGCGATCCATCCAAAGCGGGAGTCAATGATCCGTCCTAAAGGATCATGGACCTTGACCGGCACGAAAATTCCGCCCAAAGCAGTCACCAGAATTTCGGCGGTCCCGTCTCCCCCATCAGCCAAAGGGTGTTTAATCAACTCCAGCGTGTTGTTGGCCATTACCAGTCCCTCCGCTATTGCATTCGCAAAATCAGATGCTGAGAGCGATCCTTTCATGGCATTCGGGGCAATTAATATGCGCATAGTTGGGTAAAGTAAATGTCAATGATTAATGTTCAATATAGAATTTTAGAAATATTAACCGCACTAAATTTTCAGCTTTAAAATCATTCACAAATCAGGCATCTGCGCGGCTGACAGTGTGAACTCCTTTAATATTTTTTAATTTTTGCAATAGAAAATCAAGATGTTCAAGATCATTTACAAAAACCCTTAGTGTGCCATCAAAGGCTTTGTCTTCGGAATTGATGGCAATCGAACGCATCTGTATTCCAACCTCTTTAGCAATTATCCGGGAGATGTCAGTAACAATGCCCACCCGATCGGATCCGGAAATATGTATTGAAGCCTGAAAGGCATTTCTTTTTCCCGTCGCCCGCCATTTTGCTCTGATAATCCTGTATGGATAACGTTCAATCAGTTGTTTGGCATTCGGGCAGGTGACGCGGTGAATTTTAATTCCTTCAAGAATGGTTACAAATCCAAATATTTCATCCCCAAAAATTGGGTTACAACATACCGCTAATTTATAATTTACATCTTTCAGGTTATTATCAATTACCAGAAAATCATCGTTATTATCAAACGACAACTCTTTAACGTCCTGTACAGGAAGAAGTTCCGCTAATTTCTCCTGCTGTGATTCCTCACGCTTTCCAATAATCACCTCTTTAATTTCAAGCGTATCGAGTTTCCCAACCGAAATATTGTAATAAAGATCGGCAGCAAGTTTCAGTTTATAATGCTTTAGCAGATCCCGGATTAACAAATCAGTTAAGTCAATTTTCCAATTTTTAAATTTTCGCCGCAATATCTCTTTGCCATTTTCAGCCTCCCGTTTGTGATCTTCGTTTAAGCTTGCTTTAATCCGTGTTTTGGCTTTTGAAGTGACTACTATATCGAGCCAGTCAAGTTTGGGTTTCTGACTATTTGAAGTCTCAACAGCAATCTGATCACCATTTTTTAGCTGGTACTTTAAAGTTACCAGCTTTCCGTTGACCTTCCCTCCAACACACTTATCCCCTACTTTGGAATGAATCTCATAAGCAAAATCAAGAAGCGTAGCTCCAGACCGGAGTTTTATCAAATCGCCTTTGGGCGTGAAAACAAAAATTTCGTCGGCAAATATGTTGACTTTGAAATCATCGATAATATCAACCGGATTAAGCTGAGGATTTTCAAGGCTTTCGCGCACATTTTTTAGCCATTTATCAATTTCATCTCCACCTTTTCCCCCTTTATATCTCCAATGAGCAGCCAATCCGTTTTCGGCAATATCATCCATACGATGAGTTCTGATCTGCACTTCCACCCATCTCTGTCCAGGCCCCAACACCGTGGTATGCAATGATTCATAGCCATTTGACTTAGGGTAAGTGATCCAGTCTCTAAGCCTGTCAGGATTTGATATATACTCCTCGGTGACTACTGAAAAAACCTGCCAACAGGCTGCTTTCTCATTTTCGGGATCAGAATTGAGGATGATGCGAATGGCAAAAAGATCAAATACTTCATGGAAATCAACCTTTTGAGTTTGCATCTTATTCCAAATGGAATAGATCGATTTTGTTCTGGCCTTCATATCAAAATCGAATCCTCTGCTTTGAAGTTTTTTCTCAATTGGCAATACAAATGCTGACACAAAACCTGCACGTTCTAAAGCTGTCTCCTTAAGCTTTTCAACAATTGACACATAATCATCAGGATGAAGAAATTTAAGTGCCAGATCCAATAGCTCGGAGTTCACTTTATAAAGTCCCAAACGGTGTGCAAGTGGCGCATACAAATGCCATGTATCTACAGAAAGCCTCTCCCTGATTCCTGCAGGTTGCAGATTCAGTGTACGCATATCCTGCAATTGATCGGCAATTTTTATTAAAATTACTTTAACATCACCCGAAAGAGTAAGCAAAAGACGTCTGAAATTCTCACTTTGAAAAGCAATATTTCCGGTATTTAGTGAGTTGATTTTTATTATGCCATTCAAAATTATAGCAACATTGTTTCCAAACAGTTTTTTAACCTCCTCAAAAGAAAAATCCAATCCCTTTGGGCCATAAACATTATGCAATAAAGACGATATGAGGGCATCAGTTGATAAGCCGAGCTCCATAACCGAAATTCTTGCTACTGAAATGGAGTGATTAAGAATAAATTCGCCTTCGTTCCATACGGAATTGCCAATCGCTTCACCTGCAAAATCGAAAGCCTTGTCGATAAGCTGCAAGTCGTTGGCAGACAAATTTTTGGAATACTGGAAGATCAGCGCATTATAAGCGTTCTGTATTTTTTCGTTTAGTAATTGACCCACGGCAGAAAAAATTTTGTCGGAAAAATATTTAATACAATATAATTGTTTAAGCTGAAATATTCGTATACACGGGCTAATTTTTTTCTTTTTTTACCGGCCAGTATTCTTTTGCCTGCCATATTGTTGATTCAGAACGGGCATTTTTAAGAAAGCGTTCTATTTTTGCAATAATTTCCGGATTTTGGGCAGCAATATTTCTGTCTTCATGAATATCTATACTTAGATCGTATAATTCAAGTGGCTCTTTGGTACCAAACCGAACAGCTTTCCAGTTGCCCATCCGCACTGCCTGTTTCGTTCCACCTTCATGAAATTCCCAATATAAAAAATCGTGTTCCTTTTGAATACCTTTACCTGTCAATACCGGAACCATCGAAATCCCATCGGTCGGCAACAAGTACCTGATACCGGTCAATTCTGCCGCAGTTGGAAGAAAATCCCAAAAAGCTGCAGGATAATCGGATCTTTCTCCTGAAGGAATTACTCCTGGCCAATTGGCAATAAAAGGAACGCGGATACCTCCTTCATAAAGCGACCTTTTAAACCCCCTTAACGGTCCGGCACTTTGGAAAAAATCAGGTGTTGCTCCCCCTTCAATGTGAGGTCCATTGTCGGATGTAAAAATTACCAGTGTATTTTTTTCTATACCCAGTTGTTTTAATTTGGCTATAATCTCCCCTACCGAACGATCAAGCCGGCTTACCATGGCCGCAAAGGTTGCTCTGGGTTTTGCCTGCGATCCATAGCCACCCTTGCGGTAAAGAGGACCATTATCTGTTCCGGCATACGGAATTTCGGGAAATAAACCTGCAAATTTTTGAAATAAGCTGTCGTCCGGAGCGCTTAATTCAGCATGTGGAATAATATACGGACAGAACAGAAAAAAAGGCTCATCTTTATGTTTTTCAATAAATTGAAGGGCCATATTGTGATATTCATCATGGGCATACTGTGCTTTACCCCCATTTTTATTTCCTTCAAGGAATATTTTTTCAGAATTATGCCATAAATATTCAGGGTAATAATTATGTGCAAGAGACTGGCTGTTAAAACCAAAAAACTCATCGAAACCTTGCTTTTCAGGTACGCCTTCTGATCCAGGGCCACCAAGTCCCCACTTTCCGAATGCTCCTGTAGCATAATGAGCCTCCTTAAATAACTCAGCAACCGTAAATACACCCGAAGGAAGTGGCTCTTCTCCCTCAGGCTGCATCCCCTTATTTCCCCGGATATAGGTGTGTCCGGTGTGAAATCCTGTCATTAATGCAGAACGTGAAGGTGCGCAAACAGTGCATCCGGAATAGAAATTTGTAAATCGAATCCCGGAAGCCGCCAATTGATCGATATTCGGAGTTTTGAACTTTGATTGCCCGTAGCAGCTTAGATCGCCATAGCCAAGATCATCTGCCAGAATAAAAATGACATTTGGTTTTTGAAAATCCTTCTTTACGACCGGGTTTACCGCGCTCACATTTTGGGTCAGCAATAAACCTGAACCAATTCCAAATGAGATCAAACCAGATGTAAAATTGCGCATAAGAAGAAGAGGAATTAGGAAATAGGAATTAGGAATTAGGTCCGCCAGCTGGGGGAAGAAATTATCAATTGGGAATTAGAATTCAAAGAATGATGGTCAATTTACCAATTCAGCCAGACCAAAGTACCCGGGTTGGTGAAAATCGGGTGATGGTGTGCCAATAGCTGACCAACTCACATAATGAGGAACAATGGTGCTATCACCACATTTGTAAAAATTAGCCAAAAAATGACTTCCGGCTTTTATCCCAATCAGGTTAAGCGGGATTGCCACTGTTAATGACCAGTCAGCTGGAGTATTTTCGTGTGGCAGACTATGGACTGAAAGGGAGGGAAACCGAAGAATCTGAGCCATATATTCCATTTCGAGGCTTTCTCTGTCTTTACGATCGGGACCGCAGGCAGATAAACAGATTCCTAGGCTGTTAAATTCAAAGTTCCGGTAATTATCATCTTGTTTGACAAAAAACTCTACGCATGAATCCTGCCAAACCGGTTCCTGATCCTGACGACAGACTGCCCTGACAAAATCGTTACTTACTTTATAATGAAGCCACAAATATTTATCACAATAACCAGTATAAACCTTTATATCAGGGATATGCGAAAATTCTTTCCAATTTAACCGGTCAATAACAAGAATTGTCCCGGAAGCCATTAATCGATCCGCAATGATTTTAGGGTTCTCAGGAACCATCTCTTTTATATAAGGAATCTTTAATTCTGTCATGAGGTTTCTTTTTTTTGCAAAATAGGAGATTTTAGACTAAAAATAGTCGATTTGCCTGAAATAATTGCCACAAATTCATCCGGACAAATAACATGCAACTAATTTTCTATATATCAATTAGTTACTAAAATAAAACTTGATTTACATGGGATAACAGAGATGCCGGATCAGAAGATAAGCCGGTAACTTAACCCATATCCATTTTGCCCAAAAAACAAAGGAGTCAAAGAAGAGTGATGCCCTGTTAATGTTGATTTTTTATGAATTATTTTTTGACCGCGGCTCAAGGCTATTTTTCCGCAAGTATAACCGATTGCAATAGCCACCGGATAGTCACCCATCCAATGAACGCCATTATTCATCATTGCATAGCCAAGAATTCCCATCAGAGAGTAACCCACCGGTTTAATAAATTTACTGGAGGGGTAATTACCCGCCAGGATGGTGACGGTGGCCATAATTGTAGCCAGATGTCCTGAAGGAAAAGCATCGTAATTGGAAACATTGGCCTGATAAACTGAGGGCTTAGTGAAAGGATGCCATGCTCCGCCCGGCTGTGTTGAATTAAATGGACTCTGACGACCTGTGATCCGTTTTAACATCTGCGTTGTAACAGCCAGGGTAAAAAACATCTCTGCCAGTTGCGATGAAGTCTGTCGCGCTCGGTAATCATTTGAAAAAATGCCATATCCATAAAAACTTCCAGCAACCAGAATACTGGGCCAGCCTTCGCCAATAAAATAAAAAGCGGAGTTAAGATTACGCGGAATATCAAGCACCGGAACGTTAAAGCTCCCGATTTTAAAGGAGATGGCGCGGGTAAATTTTCGCTGAGGATCAAGATGAATAAACCTGCCAAATTGCTGGGCAGCGTCTATTAGCGGTTGGTCGAATGCCACAATAACAGCTGTAGCTCCGAGTAATAATCCAAGCTTGGGAAGATTTTTTTTTGCAACAGTAATCTTCGCAAACTTCCCAATATCTGAAGGAACATTGGTAATAAATTCAAAAGGACGAGGCTTGTAAAAGATGATAGATTCTGTAGGACTAACAGTACAAATCTGAGCCTTGGTCAACCTTTCCGTGCCCTTAAAAGTTTTATAAACCAAGGTGTCCTTACCCTCGCAATTTTCACCTGCAATTAAATGCTCTGAACTAAAATGAATAACAACGAAAATTATCAGCCATAATAATTTCACGAAATCAAACTTTATTCTCATTTACCATTCCATTTATTCAACTGCTCCTTATGTACATAACTTGCAGATTGATAATACATTACTGCATTATTTAGCGATTCTTCATCTGGAGTCTGCCGATCAATAGCCCCGCTATGACGATCTATTTTATAAGATGTAACTTTTTGTTGCGGACTGAGAATTGTCAGCTGGTTATTTTTGATAAAGCCTAACCTTTGATAATTCGCAATGAAAGCTCTTTCATCTTCAGGTTTCATTTTCATAATATCCTTGCCAAAAAATTTACTTTCATATTTCCAGTTTAACAGACCAAATAATGTTGGTGCCACATCAATCTGACCAGACAATTTATCGATTTTTTGTGGTGTAATTATAGCAGGATTATAGATAATCAGCGGAATCTGATATTCCATAAATGGCAGTTCGGTCTGTCCCGCGCTTCCGGCGCAGTGATCGGCCATAATCACAACCAGTGTATTTTTAAACCATGGTTTTTCACTTGCCTTGCGAATAAATTCAGCAATTGCAAAATCACAATACTTTACCGCTCCTTCCCGGTTTTTACCTGATTCGATGTCGATCATCCCTTCCGGGTAGGTGAATGGCCTGTGGTTCGAAGTGGTCACTGCCAGATTAAGAAAAGGTTTTCCTGCAGCGTAAGATAGATCGGCTTCTTTGAGCGTTCTGTTGAACAAATCCTGATCGCAGACGCCCCACGCATTTGAAAAAGTCACTTCTTCATCTGGCATAAGTGCATGATCAACAATATTATATCCATTATTCCCGAAGAAATAATTCATATTATCGAAATAACCATATCCACCGTAAATAAATTTAAGATCATAACCACGCAATTTAAAAATTTGTCCCATGGAAAACATGTTTTCGCTGTTTGGACGTTTGATAACGCTCTGGCCCGGTTTGGGTGGTGCTGATAGGGCAACAGCTTCAAGTCCCCAGATAGTGCGTGTTCCAACGGCATAAAAATTAGTGAAAAACAAGGATTTATTTACAAGTGTATCGAGGTTTGGAGTAATTTTTCCCTTTTTGCTTCCAAGATATTCCATAAACTCGCCGCTAAGGCTCTCCACAGTGATGAACAAAACATTGTATCTTTTCTCTTCTCCGTCATTCGAAATTATGCGGGTTATATCAGTTAGTTGGTTGCTTTTATATTCTGAATTATCAGTCTTGAGAACCTCGCGAAGCTGCTTGAAATTTTGATCGTTGTTGTTTGATTTATAGAAAGTCCCGTAATCCAGTTCATTATTTAAAAAGGCCGCAAAAAGAGAATATATCCCATTTTTTGAAAGTTCATTATTATACCTGTTTTGTGTTTTCTCAGCCCAGCTGTAGTTAACAACAGAGTAAGAAAGAAGCGGTAATATCAGCAAAGCCAATCCGGTAGTCATTCTGGCCTTTACACTGCTTTTGCTCCTCATTGAGGCTTCCAATAATTTTCTTTTAAGAATCAGGTACAGGATCATTGCATCAGCGAAAAGAATGGAACCTACCAGCAGAGGAATAGGATATGATTCCCAAAGGTTGGCAAGCACTTCGGTAGTGTAAACCAGATAATCGACAGCGATAAAATTATAGCGCACACCAAATTCCTCCCAGAAAAAATATTCTGAAACACCGTTGAAAAGGAGAATGTAAAAAGTAATGAAATAAAAGAAATAGGCCATCCATTTGTAAAATGGTGAATGTAAAAACCTATCCGATATCATCATCAGAAAGATCACAAACGGAATTATAAAGTAGGAATAGGCCACTGTATCAAAGAACAAGCCGAGCAGATAAAAATTAAGCAGACTTAAAATTCCGGTATTTACTTCCGCAAATGACATTCCAAACAGAACAGTACGACTCAGAAAGGAGATGCCGACAAATAAAATGTACACCAGCAGAATACCGCCAAAACGATTTTTGAGTCCTGTTTTAATCATAGACAATTATTTAAAACCCGGGAATACTGTAATTATATGAACATCATTGCCATTTTAGAAACCGGTCATTGACAGGTTTCTAAATCATCGGTACTTGATGAACATGCAAATATATAACCCTTTCACGATACTGACAAGCCATTTAATTTGAGAAAATCAACTAATTATTTTTATAGTTCGGCCTATAGATGTACTTTTGTAAATAATTACCGATCTGAAATTTCTATGAATCAATCATTTGCAAGAGAAAAAATTTTATTCATCATTAATCCTGTTTCAGGAACTAAATTCAAAGGACATTTACCGGAATTAATTAAAAAGCAGATAGACCCTGCGATTTTTGATGCGGAAGTGATTTTCTCAAAGTACAAGGGGGAGGCAACTGAGATAGTCAGTCGAAAATCAGGTGAAGGATATCAGTATTTTGTAGCTGTTGGGGGAGACGGAACTGTCAATGAAATCGCTAAAGCACTGATCAATACTGAAGCGATCCTGGGAATTATCCCGATAGGATCAGGCAATGGACTCGCACGTCATCTTCGCATTCCCTTGCGGCCCGAAAATGCCATTCAGCTCATCAACAAACAAAAGTTTCAGGCAATCGATTACGGAATGATTAATAATGTACCCTTCTTTTGCACATGCGGGGTTGGTTTTGATGCCCTGATTGGTGAAAAATTTGCGGTAAGCAAGGGACGAGGGCTGTATAACTATATAAAAACTACTGTGCTGGAGTTTTTTAATTATAAGCCGGAGAATTATAAAATAACCATTGATAACCAACCTCCTATGCGTCGCACCGCTTTTTTAATCACATTTGCGAATGCTTCCCAATACGGGAATAATGCCTATATAGCACCCAATGCTGATATATGTGATGGTCAACTCGACATTTGCATCCTCTCCCCTTTCCGGTTATACAAAGCTCCGGTAATTGGTATGCGGTTATTCCTGAAAAATATCAACAAAAGCAGGCTCATGGTTAGCCAGCGAGCAAATAAGATACAGTTGGAAAGAGCATCAGAAGGTGTAATTCATTTTGACGGAGAACCGGTCCGGATGGAAAAAACGCTGGATATATCAGTGATCAATAAGGGACTGAATATTATTGTTCCCTAGGAGATCATAGCACTAATCAAATCTTAATGAGTCACTTGGATCTGAATTAATGGTATGCCACAATTGCCTGTAAATCGTAAAAACAGCCACGAGAAAAACGGCGATAAATACAAAAAAGTAGTTCGTAAAACTCAGGGATACATGATAAGCAAACCGATCAAGCCAATAATAGGATAGCATGAATGCGATTGGCAAAGCAATTATCCCGGAGATTGAAATTAACCTAAGCACTTCTTTTGACAAAAGCATCACCAGTTCTTTAGTTCCCGCTCCAAGAACTTTACGAATACCAATTTCTTTTGTCCGGTAAATAGTAGTCAATGCCAATAAGGAATACAGACCCATACACGCAATAAATATAGCAAAGAATGAAAAAACGACCGCAACCTGACCGGTGGATTTTTCTTCCTTATATAATTCACCTAAACTTTCATTCATAGAAAAATGAGCAAATGGAATGTTCGGATATGCTTGATCCAAACATTTTTTTACGACATTAATCATTTCATTACCAATTGGTTTAGCAAACCTTATTGTTGCAAATTTAATATGCTCCACTGCACCGGGGAATATAATAAGGGGTTGAATTTTTGTATGTAATGACTCAAAATTAAAATTTTCAACTACCCCTTTTATAATCAAGCAGTTCGTCGAGGCATCAGGATTGATCCTGTATATTGTTGAACCTATTGGATCCTTCAGGCTAAGGTATTTCACCGCTTCCTCATTGATAACAACATCAACAGTATCTTTGGATAAATATTTTTGTTTTTTAAAATCTCCATTGGTGAGCTTCATACCATAGGTACTAAAGAACGAAGAATCGGTGACTAAAACATACATCAGCAGATTACTTGACCTGTCGTTCCCGTTTTGAACACTTTGCATTCCCATGGCTTTACCTGGAACCGTACTTGAATAACTGACATTTTCAACATCTTTTAATGTCATTAATGTTTTTCGAAAATCGTTTTCATCTCCTTCTAATCCAATTATATTTTGAATAACAAGTAGGCGTTCTTTCTGAAAACCGACACCTTTTTGCTGTACGAACTGAAGCTGACGATATATTGTTGATGTTGAATAGATGATAACCAGAGAGAAAACAAATTGAATAATAACCAATATTCCCCGTAGTCCTTTACCTCCGATACTAAATTGCTTTTGCTGACTTAAAATCGTAGCCGGACTAAAGCGCACGATATAAAATGCAGGATAAATTCCGGCAATCACACCGGTGACGAATGTGACGAAAAAAATAACCGGCGAGAGTTTAAATAAAAGCAGCTGAATATTCAAAGCTGAATTTTTCACAATCAGATTGGTATTAGGGTAAACCAGTTCAACGATTACCAAAGCAAAAAAAAGTGATATAAAACTGATCGTAACAGATTCTGCCAACAATTGCAATGACAATTCCCGTCGTTGAGATCCCAGTATTTTGCGAATACCTATTTCCCGCACCCTTCCGGCCAGGCGTGCTGTTGATAAATTGGCATAATTAATACATGCTATCAGTATAATAAGAATTGAAATACCCGCAATAATGAGCAGTGTCTGAATATTTACATTTTCGGAATTTTCATATTTGAGATGAGAAAACAAGTGAATATCAGCAACTTTCTGAAGCCGAAGGACAAAATACTCATCCTTTTCCTTCATCTCCTTGATCGTTAATCCCATCGTTTTTTCCAGATCAGCACCAGCTTCATGTAAAAAACCTTTAAGCAGCTTATCTTCCATTGCTGATAAGCCGAGATATGCAGAGTCGGCCAGCTCAGATAAATCGGTACCTTCCCTAAACCGGTAATAAGTATAAAGGTAAAGCGAAGTCCACCCAAGATCGGGTAGTATTACCGATGAAAGTGATACCAGCGATTTATAATTCAGATGTGAATTAGCCGGACAATCTTCAACAATCCCAGTTACCGTCCATTTCTTGTCGTTTTCAACTGTCAGTACTTCGCCTAAAGCACCATCTGGAAACAGCTGATTTGCAATTGATTGCGAGAGTACAATTGAACGAGGCCTGTTAAGACAAGTCGCGGCATCTCCTTCAAGTAATTTAAAACCAAAAATATCAAAGAAGGTGGAATCGACATACAACAGGGTCCTGCGGTCAATCAGGGAAACAACCGGCGCTATAACCGGAATATCGCGGTCATTTTTAAAGATTCGGCAAGCTTGCTCAATTTCCGGAACAAATGGCTTTAAACCAAATGCGAACATTGGGGAAGAAACTGCAACTTTAGATTCCAATCCCCCTAATTTTGAATCGAGATATACCCGGCATAACCGGTCTGATTCAGGATGAAAGGAATCAAATTTCGACTGCTCCCAAATATGAACCATTACCATTATGGCACATGCCATCCCTACTGCGAGCCCAAAAACATTTATTATAAAATATTCTTTGTTTCTCAGTAGATTTCGAATGGCAGATAAAAGGTAATTTTTCATACTAAAATCACATATTGGATACAGATCGCGAATAACTTTCTGTTACTACATGGCCATCGAAGAGGTGAATAATTCGTTGAGAACGCTGAGCCTGCATCAATGAGTGTGTAACCATAATGATAGTAGTTCCTTCTTCGTTGAGCCTGATCAATAGCTGCATAATATCCTCCCCATGAGCTGAATCAAGATTTCCGGTAGGCTCATCAGCAAGAATTATTCGTGCCTTTGCAATTACTGCGCGTGCCACTGCAACACTCTGTTGCTGACCACCCGAAAGTTCATTTGGAAAATAATTGGCACGATGTTTCAGGTTAAACTTTTCCAATATCTGATTAACACTGTGATTCCGCTCAGCAGGAGCTATCTTTTTGTAAATAAGTGGCAATTCTATATTTTCACGCACAGTGAGGTCATCAATTAAATTAAATCGCTGAAAAACAAAAGCAAAATTTGATTTTCGAAGATCTGTTCGGTTTCTTTCGGAAATATCGGAAACCAAATTTCCATCCAGCAATAATTTTCCAGAACTAGGTGTATCAATTAAACCAATGATATTAAGCAAAGATGTCTTTCCACATCCCGAAGGTCCCATAATACTTACAAACTCACCATCTGCAACAGATAAATTAATATTACTAAGTGCCTTAGTTTCAACATCTTTATTTCGGAAAACTTTACCAATATCAAATAATTCAATCATGGCGGAGTATAAATGCAGTTAAAAAATAATGGTGATCGTGTTCAGTAAGGCATTCAAATAAAGGATCTGAGATAAAATAAACACCTATTCAATGCAACTTTGTTTAAGTCATAAATCGTACCATTCATGCAATAACTTAATTTTGTGCTAATTACGACACTAACGCAAAAATAAATTGTCCGATAACGTACATTTAATGACCGATTTCGTACATTTACTATTTATATTAAAGAATGTGGCAATTTATTTCAAAGATGAAATATACCAATCATTATTGGAAATTGCAACGTTAACTAAATATGAATGATTTGCATCACCATCTTTTTTTATGATTGTGGCCTGGTGTTTGTAATTCAATCTAAAAAAACACGTATTATGGTTAAAATGGGTAAAATTCTTGCAATCGATGACAATGAGGACATTCTTTTCTCACTGAGATTACTTCTAAAGCCTCATGTTGAAAAAATAGTAACCTCAAATATCGCCACTTCAATCCCGGAATTACTTAAGAATGAAGATTTCGATGTGATCCTGCTGGACATGAATTTCACTAAAGATGCCATCAGCGGACAGGAAGGGTTCTTCTGGCTCAAAAAAATTCTTGAAATTGATCCCTCTGCAGTTGTTCTGTTTATAACAGCATACGGCGATATTGAAAAAAGCGTCCGTGCAATCAAGGAGGGTGCATCAGACTTTATTCTTAAGCCCTGGCAGAACGAGAAGCTTTTGGCAACTTTAAATTCGGCCATGAATCTGCGAAAATCGAAAATGGAGATTGAGCAACTTAAAAGCCGGGCCAAAGCAATCAATAATATGATGAACCGGACGTTCAAAGATTTTATTGGGAATTCGGTTGAGATGCAAAAAGTTTACAACTCCATTTCAAAAGTAGCCACAACAGATGCGAGCGTCCTCATACTAGGAGAAAATGGCACTGGCAAAGAATTGGTTGCCAGGGCATTGCATCAAAACTCAAACCGATCAGATGAAGTTTTCATCAGCGTAGACTTAACATCGATAAGTGAATCACTTTTCGAAAGCGAGCTCTTTGGTCATACAAAAGGCTCGTTTACTGACGCGAAAGCCGACAGACCAGGCCGGTTTGAAATTGCCGCAGGCGGAACATTGTTTCTTGACGAGATCGGGAATCTTCCAATGCCGCTCCAGGCTAAAATACTCACGGTACTCGAACGACGGGAAGTGATCAGAGTTGGATCAAACAAACCCATTCCCATCGATATCCGCCTGATCTGCGCCACGAATATGCCCCTTCATCAAATGATTGAGGAAGGTAAATTCAGACAGGATTTGTTGTATAGGATCAACACCGTTGAAATAGATCTGCCACCCCTTCGTGAGCGATATGGCGATATTCCATTGCTTGCCATTCATTTTTTCCAGATTTATGCCAAAAAATATAAAAAACAGTTGCGTGGATTTACCAAAGAGGCAATGAAGCGCCTTGAAGAATCAGGCTGGCCGGGTAATGTCAGAGAATTACAACATGTAATCGAGCGGGCAGTAATTATGACTGAATCTGAATGGGTAAATCCCAATGACTTACAAATGAGAATATTAAATAAAACGAGCGATGATTTGGAATTAGATGATTATGACCTGGAAAAAGTTGAAAAAACAATTATTATAAAAGTAATGAAAATGCATCAGGGAAATATTTCAAAAGCGGCAAGCGAACTCGGACTAACCCGCACCTCACTTTATCGAAGAATGGAAAAATATGGGCTCTAAAAATTTTAGAATTTCACTTATTATCAGAGTACTGGCAATTTTTATCAATGCCTTTGTGATTATGTGGCTGCTCTTTTCTACCAGCTATTATTTCACAATGGTTTTGGCTGTTGGAATTGCCATTTATCAGGTTATAAAGCTGATACAATTAGTGGAAACGACCAATACACTGCTAACCAATTTTTTGGAATCTCTGAGATATTCTGATTTTTCCCGAACATTCGAGATTAAAGGTTTGGGACATTCATTCGACCGGTTGACTGAATCTTTTAATGTAGTGATCAACGACTTCAGAAAAGTCAGAGAGGAACGTGAACAAAACTTTTTTTATCTGGAAACTGTTGTTGAGCATATTGGTATCGCACTGATCAGCTACCGCGAAAATGGCGCTGTTGAATTAATTAATAATTCAACAAAAAAACTCTTCAAAATAACAAATCTCAATAATTTAAACGAACTCGAAAGTTTTTCTTCTGATCTTGTCTCTAAATTAATGACCATCACCAACGGTGAAAGCATAATGGTAAAAATCCAGAAACAAGACACCTTTCTTCAGCTGGCTATTTTTGTCACTGAGTTTAAAGTCGCCGACCGGCTAATCAGAATGGCATCTATTAAAGATATCCAGAATGAGCTGGAAGAGAATGAAATGGAAAGCTGGCAGAAACTGATCAGAGTACTTACGCACGAAATAATGAATTCAATCACACCTATAGCGTCAATTACTCAAACACTTAATTATATGATTAAGGATGTAAGATCAACTTACACCAATGCATTTCAGGATGAAGGAGAGAACCAGGCTATCGAAGAAATTGTACTTGCAATTGAAACCATCCATAAAAGAAGTATCGGGTTACTCCATTTTGTGGAATCGTACCGAGATCTGACACGCATCCAAACGCCTAAATTTACCATCTTTTCTGTGCATACACTTTTTGAAAATCTGATGGGACTAATGAAAAAGGAAATGCAAAATCTTAATATTCAATGTACAGCAACTTCAATTCCTGAAAATCTTGAACTTTCTGCCGATGAACAATTAATAGAACAAGTGTTAATCAATCTTTTGAAAAATGCAATACAGGCACTCGGAAAAACGGAAAATCCACAGATTGAACTAAAAGCTTTTACCGATTTAAATGGGAAAATGAACATCCATGTTTCTGATAACGGACAAGGAATTATTCCTGAAGTGCTGGATAAAGTATTTGTTCCATTTTTCACAACTAAGCCAAAAGGTTCCGGAATAGGGCTAAGCTTATCACGTCAAATCCTTCGGCTTCATGGTGGAACTTTAACTGTCCACTCCGAACCGGATAAAAAGACCGTATTTATTTTAAAATTCTGATCTACATAAAATTACATTGAAAAGATTAAAAACATACTCGCTGGCAATTTTGCTCTTCTGCACTTTATTTGTGGTTGCAATTATTTATGTAAATAATACAATATCAAAAAAAAGTGACGTATATTGTTATTATTCGATAGATTCGATACCCCATAACCATTGCGGATTGGTGTTAGGAACCAGCAAATACCTGTGGAACGGAAAAAGAAATCTCTATTATACTAACAGGATTAAAGCAGCTGTGGAGCTTTATAACTGCTACAAAATTGATTTTATCATCGTTAGCGGAGATAACAGGAAACGAAATTACAATGAGCCTATTACGATGTACAACGACCTAATTGCCGCAGGAATTCCGAACAAAAAGATCATACTTGATTATGCGGGATTCAGGACGCTTGATTCTGTTGTCAGAGGCAAAGAAGTTTTTGGCCAGAATCAATTCACTATTATTTCTCAATCATTTCATAATCAGCGTGCGATATACATTGCACGGAAAAAGGGTATCGAAGCAATCGCCTTTAATGCCGATGCTTTAACCGGAAGGATGACACTCAAGGTTCAGCTTCGTGAATTAGCTGCCAGAATGCTGATGGTCTTTGATATGATTACCGCAAAACAACCCCATTTTTTAGGCGAAAAGGTGCCTGTTCCGGAGAAATAAGGAAAAATATTTTTAGAACCGAATATTATATTTGAGCTTAAAACGCAAGGCGCTTTCATTGATTACATATCGTTCCAGTGGCTGCGAAATATTAGATGTCCACACTATAAAAATCTCATTGCCAGGCTTAACAATCCATTGAAACCGTGTTTGGACACCTATTGTTTTTGAATTGTTATCGTACTGGAAATAATTATATAATGTTATATCCGGACTAAAAAGAATATTGGCATTCACCTGATAAATACGTGCCGTGAATTGCCCTTCAGGAAGTACCACCTCATTATGTTTATATTTTATCCCTAAAAATAAAGGTACTGCTACTTTGTAATTTATACCGGCGCTGTAGTCCTTGCGCGATCCATTATAAAAATCACCCCAAACATAAGAACCATTTACCGAAATATTGCGACTTCCCGCAGTCATAAAATTCAGCGCCTGACGATAAAACTGATATCTGCCTACTGGAATTACAAAATTTGAAAAAATATTAAAGTTCTTCTCCAGATTTTCATAACTCTGATTAACGGACCAGGAAAGCTCTTCTCCGGACTTAAAGCGAAGAGAAAATGGAGAATAACTGATCGTCCTTGTTTCAAGAATATTTGAGAAGTTGACAATATGATCGAAGCCTATTCCTGTATTGACTTGCAGCAGACCCCATTTATTGGGTCTGGGGCCGATTTTAATATTTCCGTACGACTCTTTGATATTGGTCCGGGGAACAAAGCCCATACCTGCCACAAAATGTTCGCCGATCTCGTGGTGGCCAAGACTGAAATAAAGAAAATCATTGGGATAGGTAAATGTCCCACCCCATGACAAATCATTGTTTGACAGACCTTTGGTATTGGATTTTAATCCAAATAATATTAATGAAAGATTTTTATTTCCCCTGAATTTCGATGTAGCCAATTTCATATCAACACCCCCGACGAAGTTTTCTGCCTGAGTAACTGCATTTCCAAAAGTGCCGATCACACCTATCGAAGAGGCTCCTTTAATATTACGGGAGATCCGGGCTACCGAAAAGTTGGAATTACCTGTTGCATGATCGTCGTTGACATGCATCACCCCGATACTCCATTTTCCAAACATTCCGGTGAGCTTACCCGCATAATTTATCTGAATTGGCAACCCATTGCTGTCAAGTCCCATGCGGCGTGAGAGAAACGGGATGATAGCCTTTCCGTAAGGGTTACCATCGTCACCTTGGATCCCAAATGAAAAATGACTTGAACCGTCAAGAAAAAAATCTCTTCTCTCAGGAAATAAAACATCAAAACGGGTAAGGTTTATCTGGCGATCATCAACAGCTGTTTCAGCAAAATCGGTATTGAAAGACAACACGGATTTCAGGCTTGGCGTAATCTGGTAGAACAAATCCAGGCCGCCATCGGCGCGGTATTTATTTTTAATATTACGTTTAGTATCCATTCCGCCGACAACATAAGGCGAAAGATCAAGTCCGATTCCCTGCGATATATTTTGAATTCCTTCAATCAACCCCGCATCAGAGACCTGAAATTTATAGTTGTTGATATTTGCGGCAGGCCAATAGGAAGATTCCAGTTTTCGCTTAATGTGTCGTATAAATTTTATCCCCCACGTTGACAAGTTCTTATCGAAACCGATTGTTTTAAATGGGATGGCCATTTCGGCTTCCCATCCGTCATCCACAATCCTGGCCTTGGAATCCCATACTCCATTCCAGTTTTTATTGAAAACAGCTCCATTTTCGCTGATTGTCGCATCACCAAACGAACCTCTCGGACCAATCTGAAACCAGTAACCGTTACGGTGATCAAGAAAAGTATCCAGAATCACCTGAACCCTGTCGTCATTTCCCAAATCAGCATCCCGTGCCATCTCTCTGGAAGTTATCTTCCTGGGATCATCGAAACACTTGACCCCAATATAAAGATGCGCCGCATCATAACAGACGTAAATAATTGTTTTTTCAGATACCGGCTGACCCGGATTTGGCTCACGCTGAAATAGTTCGTTTACTGTGGCAGCACTTTTCCAGGCTTCATCATTCAGCCGGCCATCAATTACAGGCGATTTGGATACGTAAACCGCTTTTAAAGCCGGCTGGGCAAAACCGGTTATTGGAATTAAAATTAAGAACAATAAAAACCGGAAGAAAAAATTTATCATAAAAGCAATTATTTCTGGCGCTGAAAATAAGAATAAATATTGATTTCATCAGAAGATAATTTGTTTTTTAATTGCCTGATAGCCTGTCCCGATTTATCGGAAGAACACCTGTGTTATCTTCATTCATGTTTGCGAATCACAGAACAATTGGTGCTTTATAAACCTTAATTTAGTTATGAATCAATAACTTTCCGATTGGCTTTTGTGGTTGCCTGGACCCGTTTTGATTCAAGTCGCTTTTCAACAGAGGCTTTGGTTGGCTTCGTTTTAAGCCGCTTTTTCCGAGGCGTAAGTACCTTAATCAATAGCATATAAAACTTACTTATAACTTTATCTTTGTTTTTAAGTTGTGAACGCTCCGACTGCGAAACAAGGATTAATTCGCCCTCCTTATTGATTTTATTAATCAGTTTTTGGGATATGAGGATCTTTTCATCCTCATTCAGCAAAACAGAAGCCTCGATATTAAATCGTAATTCTACCTTAGTACTTACTTTATTGACATTTTGTCCTCCCGGTCCCCCACTGCGGGAGGCCTGAAAAACAAATTCATCCTTAAAGTCTCTGTCGCGAATGTCCATCTGTACAAATTTTCACAATTCTAATCAAAAAAATTGTTTTGCCGGACTATCGAATTCAAGAAAACTATTTTGATGCTTCAAAAAGTGCAGTAAATTTGGAGAATACTGATATTTATTTTTGGCGACATGGAAATCAAAATTGAACCGGGCTGGAAAGAGCAGCTAAAAGATGAGTTTGACAAACCCTATTTCACGATTTTAACCGATTTTGTGAGATCGGAATATGCTGCACAAAAAATTTATCCTCCCGGAAATCTGATTTTCAATGCATTCGAAAAATGTCCCTTTGACAAAGTAAAGGTTGTTATTCTTGGACAGGATCCGTATCACGAGGCAGGTCAGGCACATGGGCTTTGCTTCTCTGTCCCGGACGGTGTAAGTTTTCCCCCATCACTCCGCAACATCTTTAAAGAGATACAAAACGATCTTGGCATTCCAATTCCTGCTTCAGGCAATCTTCAACGCTGGGCAGATCAAGGGGTATTTTTGCTTAATGCCACGCTGACAGTCCGGGCTCAACAGGCTGGTTCACATCAAAAAAAGGGGTGGGAAACATTCACCGACAAGGTGATTTATTCACTTTCCGAATCCCGGGAGCATATAGTTTTTCTGCTCTGGGGGGCCTATGCACAGCGTAAAGGTGAAATGATCAATTCAGGCAAACATCTAATTCTGAACGCAGTGCATCCATCTCCACTGTCTGCACACCGGGGGTTTTTCGGAAACCATCAGTTCAGTAAAACCAATGAATACCTTTTAGTTCACGGAAAGAAACCCATTAGCTGGTAAATATCAAACCAATTAAATTCACTCAGCCTTAGTGAAAAGAGCTTCAGCTTGCGCAATCTGATCAGGTTTTCCGAGATCCATCCACAAGGAGGAGGGGTCGTGGTAACCAATTACGGGGTGGTTGACCGCCAGCCGAAGGTATAGCGAAATCAATGAAAAGCTTCCGGTTTCTGTAATCAGGCTAAAGATTTTCGGTTCGATTAATTGGATGCCGCTAAAGGCCAATAAACGGGTATTTTCGACATTGCGAGAATTAATCACTTCACCGGTTTTGATATTTTGCCATCCTGCCAGCTGCATTGTATCGTCAAAAGCGAGATAACGCGACGTAGAACGATCACGGACTGCAAGCGTAGCCAACCCTCCCCTCGTCTGATGATATTGCCGGAAAAGCTGTAAATCAATATTACTTAACACATCGACGTTATAAACCAAAAAGGGTTCATGCCCATCTAAAAATGGCAGTGCCTTTAAAATTCCGCCACCTGTATCCAGCAATTGATCCCTTTCATCAGAAACAGTGACCGATAACCCAAAATAATTATTAACCTCTAAAAATCGAATGATCTGATCTCCAAAATGGTGTATATTGATCACCAATTCATTATAACCGGCACTGCTAACTTTTTCTATTGCCCTCTGCAGCAATGTTTTGCCAGCCACTTCAACAAGCGCTTTAGGTCTTCCGGCAGTAAACGGATAGAGCCTGGTGCCAAGACCTGCGGCAAAAATCATTGCTTTCATTTGTTAATTTTTTATTATGGAGGAATACCGAAATTTTACCGGATCTCTTTTGGATTACATACCTGTTTTTCCTTCAATGCCTTACGACCGCATTTCTTACATTCGAATTTAGGATCTTCCGGTTTTTCGTAGTCCTTCTTTTCGCAACGTTTTTTTGCCATTACTAATTAATTATCTTGTTCACGATGGTGAATAACAATCCGAACCGGATATTTGTTTTTAAGGTATGCAGCCATTCTTTCAGCAGAATAGACCGACCGGTGCTGACCGCCTGTACAACCGAAGCTTACTGACAGATTAGTAAAACCCCGTTCGATGTATTTTACAACAGACCTTTCTACTATCGAAAATACAGGTTTCAGGTATTCTTCCATATCTGAATCTACTTCAAAAAATCGGATAACAGCTTCATCCTTTCCGGTCAGTGATTTATATTGATCATATTTTCCGGGATTTCGTACTGAACGACAATCGAATACAAATCCCCCCCCATTTCCCGAATGATCAGCCGGATATCCTTTCTTAAATGAAAAGCTGGTAATCGCGATTGTCAGTTGAGCCTGTTTTAGTGCGACTTTTTTTAGAATTTCGGATTCATGCAGCGTTTTCAAAACTTTGATCAGTTCGGGCAGTTCAACCGGCAAAGAAATTTTGCCAAGCACGACCTCCAGATTTTCGAGGGCAAATGGGATACTTTTTAGAAAATGTTCCTTTTTTTCATAAAAGCCTCTGAACCCATAGGCACCCATTGCCTGCATCATTCTGATCAGAACATAGCCATAAAAATACTGAAGAAATTCAGACCGGTCAACGGGATGAATCTTTTCCACTTCGTCAAGATAATCTTCTATTAATTCCTCTCTGATTTCCTGAGGGATATTGGCTTTTGAGTCGTAAAGTAAGGAAGCAAGATCATATTGCAAGGCTCCATGCCGCCCACCCTGATAATCAATAAACCAGGGTTCATTATCAATCAGCATAATGTTGCGGCTCTGAAAATCGCGAAACATGAAAAAATTACTTTCTGCTTTTAAAAGGTAATCAGTAAACGATGTAAAATCGTCCTCAAGAAGCTGTTCGTTAAATGAAATTTTTGCAAGCTTTAGAAAATAATACTTGAAATAGTTGAGATCCCACGACATCGATTGCCTGTCGAACGCTTTACGTGGATAACAATAATTATAATCGAGATCTTTGCCTGCAATAATTTGTATTTTAGGCAATTCCCGAACTACTTTCCGGTATATTCTCGTAATTTTATCAGAGAAACCCTCTGTCTCCTTAACTTCACTTAAGAAGCTGAACAAGGTTTGATTACCCAGATCTTCCTGCAGATAAATACGTTCTGATTGATTATAACTGTAGATTTCGGGCACTTTAATTCCTTTGCTCCTGAAATGTTTGGAAAATTCAATAAAGGCATTGTTCTCCTTTTCGTCATCATTCCAAGTGCCAATGGCTTTAAAATGGGGACTTGTCAACCGAATGTATTCGCGGTAAGATCCCGAAGGGGGTAAGTTTTCAATGGTTACACTTTCATCCATGAACCTTTGTTTGTAAAGGTCTGCAATGTCTTGCTGAATTTTCTTTTTCAAAGTTCTTTTTTTACAATTACACAAATATAAATTAGTAGCGATTAATAAAAGCTATTCCTTGATTAAAATATTCATTTATTTGAATAAAAATGCAGTTATGCCAGAATATTTACTAATTTTCAGGATATTAATTAAGAGTGTTCAAAACATCTATTATACTATTAAAAGTTCTTTGAAATTTTG
>CAYHDA010000005.1:9646-35577 GCA_964355145.1 uncultured Mariniphaga sp. | reverse complement strand
AAATAAAGTGATAGATTATATAGAAAACATAAGTTTTACAATGTAATAAAATTAGCATTCAAAAAAATATTTTCAAAGACTGAGGAATAACCATTGCAATGAATACAGTGTTTGCAACTGAGTTAATTAACGATAAGATTTTTAACTCATTTAAAACCAAGTAAAAATGATGGAAAATCTGCTGATAATTTCACTGATAATTTTCAACCTGATCATCACCATTCTCTTGCTTTTGCAACGAACCAAAGTCAGTAATGATTTATTACTGCGAATTGACGGACTGGAAAAAGATCTGACAAAAATTGAGAAGGGGCTGCGGGAAGATTTTAGAATTAACAGGGAGGAAAACTCAGGTATTGCAAAAGAAAACAGAACTGAACTAAATAATACACTTAAAGAATTCAGGACAGAGCTTTCCGATACCCTCAGAGAAATTACCAATCAATCAAAAAATGACAGTTTTTTATTAAGAGATACATTAATCAGCTCATTTAAAGGATTCCAGGACTCGTTTGATAAAAATGTTGAATCATTTAACCAACTCCAGCGCGAGAAATTCACACTTCTTGCAGAGGAACAAAAAAAGATGGTTGACAGTACCGAAAAACGACTTGAAGAGATGCGTGCTACGGTTGATGAAAAACTTCAGAAAACACTTAATGAAAGGCTGGGCCAATCGTTTGAATTGGTAGTCAGACAATTGGAAAATGTTCAAAAAGGATTGGGTGAGATGCAGACACTAGCTCAGGATGTCGGCGGATTAAAACGTGTTTTAAGCAATGTAAAAATGCGAGGCAGTATTGGCGAAGTTCAGCTTGCAATGCTGCTGGAACAGATCCTGGCACCGGGGCAGTATGAAGCGAATGTAAAAACGAAATCAGGAAGCACTGATATCGTGGAGTTTGCAATTAAATTACCCGGACGTGACGATCGAAACTCGGTTGTCTGGCTGCCTGTTGATGCCAAATTTCCAAAAGATATTTATGAACAGCTTCAAACAGCTCATGATACCGGAGATCTCCTGAAAATCGACACAGCACAAAAATTATTGGAACAGACCATCAAAAAAATGGCGAAGGATATCCACGACAAATACATTGATCCCCCAAACACCACTGATTTCGGAATTATGTTTCTCCCGTTTGAGGGAATATATGCTGAAGTCGTTAGAAGAGCTTCTCTTCTTGATGATTTACAACGCAACTATAAGATTGTGGTAACCGGTCCAACTACGCTGGCAGCTATATTAAACAGTTTGCAAATGGGTTTCAAGACCCTTGCCATTCAGCAGCGAAGTGGTGAAGTATGGAAAATTCTGGGGGCAGTAAAGAAAGAGTTTGAACTATTCGGCGGACTGGTGGAGAAAGCGCAAGGTAATATCCAGACAGGTCTTAATCAGTTGGACGACGTATTAGGTAAAAGAACCCGGGCTATTCAGCGCAAGCTTAAAGACGTTGAAATATTGGAATCAGCAGATGCCCGGCATATTTTATCCGATATTATTGAGGAAGATCTGGTTGAAGAATGAAATTTAAAATTTGCGAACGATGGATCATAAAAAACAATATTCCGGACTAAAAACCGGGCAAGTAATTGAAAACCGAAAAAAATACGGGAATAATCTCCTTTCACCACCTAAGCGTGATCCATTATGGAAGCTTTTTCTGGAAAAATTAAAAGACCCGATTATCCGGATTCCTTTAATTGTCGCCTTTCTTTCTTTAGGTACTACACTTATCCACAATGCATTAGCCGAAACAATCGGATTATTCTTCGCCATATTTCTTGCTGCCGGAGTAGCCTTAGCACTTGAGACTGTTGCCAATAAAAAATTCGATATTTTAAATAAAGTGAAGGACGACACATTGATGAAGGTGATTAGAAACGGGAACATCAGTGAAGTACAAAAAAAAGAAATTGTAGTGGGAGATATTGTCCTTTTGGGAACGGGCGAAGAGGTCCCGGCTGACGGACTGCTTCTGGAAGCTGTATCCTTGCAGATCGATGAATCGTGCCTGACAGGAAAACCGGTCATTGACAAAGCAACCAACCCACAAGAGCTGGACAAGGCGGCGGCTTATCCTTCAAATTGGGCAATGCGAGGTACTAAAGTGATAAATGGAAACGCCACTCTGGAAGTGAAAAATGTTGGCGACGCCACAGAATACGGTAAGGCGGCTCAAAAATCACCCGAAATGGGCACAGATGAAACGCCGCTTAAAAAACAACCCGACGGTCTTGCTAAATTATTCAGCGTTATCGGATTCGGTCTTGCAGTTCTTACTTTTACTATTTTATTTATAAAAAACTTTGTTTTTGGGTCTGCCAGCTACTCGTTTACTCAGCTTGGATCTGTCGGAGTTGTTATTTTTACCGCGTTAATCGCGCTCTCAAAAGCCTGGATACCTATATTATATGATGGATATAAATTATTAGGTATCAAAAAAGAACTTCCTGTATCAATAATAGAAAAGGGATGGTTTGCATGGTTCGGCTATAGTGTGTTTGCATTTCTTCTGCTAATATTAATTGGTTTTACATTTGGTATCGATCCTTCGAGTCCTGATTCCTGGGTGAGTATTGAGGCTGCAGAAAATATTCAGCAATATTTGATGATTTCAGTGACTTTAATTGTTGTTGCCTTGCCTTTGAAAATATTGATGACAAAATACAACTTTTTTTTAACGGCAATCCGGCAAATAACAGCTTAACTTGTTTGGGAGTTGCAGCCATCTCTGATTTTACCTTTTTTGTGATGCTTCAGTTTTGGATGTTGAATTAAGAAGGGATTTTCATAAAGTTGATAATAGTGATCTGTTTTTAGAACAAAAGCTTCAATACATTGTATATTCAAAGTATTGTAACCTGCAAATGATCACTAAAACAGTTTCGATGGAAATAAAATACTTCTGCCCTCAATGGGGATCCAATCACCTTGTTTTTAACATCTTTTTAAAAAATGTTAAAAACTCAGGCTTCAATGGTGTGGAAATGAGTCTGCCTGCTGACGGCCGCGAGAAGGCTGAGATTCTTCAGCTGATAAAAGAATACGACCTTCTGTTTATTGCTCAGCACTGGGAGACGCTGACAAGCGATTTTCGGGACCACAAAGACGAATTTCGCAAAAGACTTTTAAATCTCGCATCAGCAAATCCACTCTTCATTAATTCGCAAACCGGAAAAGATTATTTCTCATTCGATCAAAACTCAGAACTGATTGAAATTGCAACTGAAATATCCAAGGAGAGCGGTATTAAAATCATACATGAGACACATCGCGGAAAATTTAGTTTTGCAGCGCATATCACCCATAATTATTTAAAAAAATTACCCGGTCTTCAGTTAGGTCTCGATATTTCACACTGGTGTAATGTGGCTGAGTCTTTTCTTGATGACCAGCAAGATGCTGTAGCACTGGCACTATCCAGAACGGAACATATTCATGCCCGGATAGGATTTCCTGAGGGGCCCCAGGTTCCCGACCCCAGGGTTCCTGAATGGGAAGAGGCCTTAAATTTTCATATCGGATGGTGGAAAGAAGTCATTAAACTTAAAATTATGGCTGGTACTCCATATTTCACAATTACTCCGGAATTCGGACCATACCCCTACATGCCAATCTTACCATTTACACAACAGCCCGTTTCTAATCAGTGGGACGTTAATGTCTTCATGATGAATAAATTAAAGTCAGTTTTAGTATCGCAATAAGAATAATACTTCTGCCTTTTATAATGGAAAAAGATCAAGATGGTTTACGGGATTACAGTCTGATTGGCATAGAAGCGGATAAAACAATCAGGTTGGGTTTAGCGAATGCCCAATGGTATCAGTCGCCGGTTCCAGGAGAACAAATGCGCAAATTACTTATCAGGAAAAATGGTCCGGCGATCAGGGATACATTGATTTGGTTTAGCTTAATCTTTGGATCTGCCTTTTTAGTTTTCATTCTTTGGGGAACCTGGTTTGTTATATTACCCTATCTCGTGTACAGCGTTTTATACGCTTCAACCTCCGATTCCAGGTGGCACGAATCAAGCCATGGCACTGCCTTCAAAACCGACTGGATGAACAATGCATTATATGAAATTGCATCATTCATGGTTTTCAGGCAGGCAACAGTCTGGAGATGGAGCCATACCCGGCATCACAGTGATACCATCATTCGTGGACGTGATCCTGAAATTGCAGTACCAAGGCCACCTCAGATCAATAAAATTCTTCTCGGTTTTATTGGTGTAAGCAGCACTATTTCCGAAGCCAAACGAATTTTCCGGCACGCATTCGGGAATATTGATCCTGAAGTTGCAACTTATGTCCCTTTACATGCCTACAGGAAGATCTTTTTTCAGGCACGCTTATATATTTCAATTTACCTGGCAGTAATAATATTATCAATCACCTTCAGGACTTTTCTACCCCTTATGTTTATCGGATTGCCAACATTTCTGGGTGGTTGGCTAATGCCGGTTTATGGATTGACCCAGCATGCCGGACTTCAGGAGAATGTTCTTGATCACCGCTTAAATTGCCGTACTGTCTATATGAACAGGGTGAACCGTTTTCTCTACTGGAATATGAATTATCATGTTGAACATCATATGTATCCTTTGGTTCCATATCACGCACTGCCGGATTTGCACAAAGTCATGAAAGATGATTGTCCAAAGCCCTACACCGGAATTATTGAAGCCTGGAGGGAAATCATTCCTGCTATCCGGCAACAGGTGAAAAATCCGGCCTATTATGTTGAGCGCAAATTACCTGAAAAATCTCAGACCACATTTGCCACTGAAAAGAAAGTATTTACCGGCGAAAATTCAACTGTTGCAAATGGTAAGATTGAAGTTTGCGGTGCGGATGAACTGTCAAAAGGAGAAATTATCCGATTTGACTTTGAGCAAAAAACCTATGCCATTTATCGAACTTCTGATAATACATACTATGCCTCCGAAGGAATCTGTACTCATGGAAACACTCATCTGGCCGATGGCGTTATTATTGGTGATCAAATCGAATGTTCAAAGCATAACGGAAGGTTCAATCTAAAAGATGGCTTACCCGGACGCATGCCGGTTTGCATTGGAATCAAAACTTATAAGGTAAATATTGAAGGGGATAAAATTTATCTCGAACTACCCGGAAACGGCACAGAGCATCGGGATGAGTCGGATTTCCCAAAAACATTCCGCGTTGTGACGAATTACAATGTTGCAACTTTTATAAAAGAACTGGTATTGGAGCCGGATGAAAATTTCAAATTTAATTATGTACCAGGCCAATATATTCAAATGGTCATTCCTCCGTTCGAAACAACTTTTGACCAATTCGAAATAAATGAACCTTTCAATAGCGTATGGAAGAAACCTGAATTATCCGGCTGTTATGCGAAAAATCTGATCTATACGAAACGGAATTATTCTATGGCTACCAATCCGGAAATTGAAATGCAACTTAAATTCAACATCCGGATCGCATTGCCTCCAACAGATCATTCGGTTAGTGCTGGTGCAGGTTCCTCTTACGTCTTTAACTTAAAACCAGGAGATAAAGTTCAGTTAACCGGCCCTTTTGGAGATTTTCAAATTAAGCAATCAGTTCGGGAAATGATTTATCTGGGTGGAGGAGCCGGAATGGCACCCTTGCGTTCTCATTTGTCGTATCTTTTCGAAACGTTAAAAACAAACAGAAAAGTAAGTTTTTGGTATGGGGCCCGCTCTTTAGCCGATCTTTACTACACAGCGTATTTTGATAATCTGGTCAGCGAACATGATAATTTCTCCTTTAAGGTTGCACTTTCAGATCCCAAACAGAACGATGACTGGACCGGACAAACCGGTTTCATACACGAGTACTTATTAAATAATTATCTCGTAAATCATAAAGCTCCGGATGAAATTGAATATTATCTGTGTGGCCCTCCGGAAATGGTAAAGGCAGGTTTGGAAATGTTGAAAAAACTTGGTGTTGCTGACAGAATGATCGCTTTTGATGAATTCTGAATTGCTTGAGAAGCTTTTTTTAAGTGAACTTATTTCAATATTGCCAACAAATCCAAAGTGAAGTTAAAATAAGTTAATCAGACTAAACTATTAGGGCAGGTTAAATGTCTATTTGGTAATTTATCAGTAAATTGGTACACAAATTGTAGTGATTTATTTGAAAAATTTAAATCATACAATTTGAAAATTTTAAATGATCTGAGCTATGTATACTGTTAAGAAAATTTTGTCTACACTGACAATTGCTTTTGCAGGAGCCGTCCTTGCAATCTTCCTGTATTCGGTAATTGAGAATAATTCAAAGGAAGTAATATTGCAAGGGACTGCTCCGGTACAAATGACGAATTACACTTCTCCCGCAAGTCCTCAGGCTGTATTGCCTGATCTGACCCAAGCTGCTGAGAAAAGCGTTCATGCGGTAGTTCACATCACGACAAAAGTGAAGGCGCCGACATATTCCGGGGGTGAAAATCCACTTTACGATTTTTTCTTTGGACCAAGAGGTAATATTCAGCCAAGAGGTTATAATCAAGAGCCCGAATACAATATGGGTGCCGGTTCAGGAGTTATCATCAGTCCGGACGGATATATCGTGACCAATAATCACGTTATCGAAGATGCCGATAATATTGAAGTGGTGCTGAATGACAACCGTAAATTCACGGCTAAGGTCATCGGGCGCGATCCCAACACGGATATCGCATTGGTGAAGATAGATGCCAAAGAGCTTCCTTTCCTTGTATGGGGCAATTCAGAAACGCTCAAATTAGGAGAATGGGTGTTGGCTGTTGGTAATCCTTTCAATCTCACCTCTACCGTAACTGCCGGAATCGTAAGCGCTAAATCACGCAGCATCGGGATTATGAGCGGACAGTTGCCACTTGAATCATTTATTCAGACAGATGCTGCAGTAAATCCCGGAAACAGCGGGGGCGCTCTTGTAAATGCGAGTGGTGAACTGGTTGGAATCAATGCAGCCATAGCCTCAAGAACAGGCTCCTATTCCGGTTATTCATTTGCAATACCAGCATCCATTGCCCGAAAGGTGGTTGGCGATCTGAAACAATTTGGTGAAGTTCAAAGAGCATTATTGGGTGTTGAAATCAGGACTGTAGATGACAATCTTGCCAAAGAGAAAAAAATGGATAAAATCGAAGGAGTTTATGTTGCAAAAACGACGGAACAAGGTGCCGCCCGCCAGGCTGGCATTAAGGAGGGCGATGTAATAACCGTTGTAAATGGAAACCAGGTTAACACAATCTCTCAACTGCAAGAGCAAATAGGAAAATACAGGCCTGGCGATAAAGTGGTAATTACCGTAAAACGTAGTGGCGATTTAAAACAATTTACAGTGCTGTTGCGAAATACAAAAGGCGATACTTCTGTAGTAAAGGAATCTTTTTCAGTACTTGGAGCAGAATTTGCACCAATCACAGAAAAAGACAAAGAGCGGCTGAAGATCGAAGATGGTATTCAGGTTGTGAATTTGACAACTGGTAAATTAAAAGAAGCAGGTGTTAAAATCGGTTTTATCATAACCGATCTGAACAAAACTACAGTATCAAGTGTTGAAGATATTAAAAGGGTTCTTTCCCAATCAAACAATAAAAAACCTATATTAGTCGAAGGTGTTTATCCCGGAGGAGAATGGACTTACTACGTTTTTAAACTGGAATAATAATTTCAGTTAAAATAAAAGAAAATACCCCAGGAACGGTATTGTACAAAACCACAAATATTTGTAACTTTGCAGACTTTTAATCGAGAGCATGAGACAATTAAAGATTACAAAATCTATTACGAACCGCGAGAGTGCATCGCTTGACAAATACCTTCAGGAAATTGGCAAAGAGGAGTTGATTACTGTTGAAGAAGAAGTTGAATTAGCACAACGCATAAAAAAAGGAGATCAGGCCGCACTTGAAAAATTGACTCGTGCGAACTTACGGTTTGTTGTTTCTGTTGCTAAGCAATATCAGAATCAGGGACTTAGCCTTCCAGATTTAATTAACGAAGGCAATCTTGGTCTGATTAAAGCTGCTGAAAAGTTCGATGAAACACGTGGTTTTAAGTTCATTTCATATGCAGTATGGTGGATTCGACAGTCCATTTTGCAGGCTCTTGCCGAACAATCCAGAATTGTGCGTCTTCCACTAAATCAGGTTGGCTCTTTAAATAAAATCAACAAGGCTTATTCAAAATTTGAGCAGGAACACGAAAGAAGACCTTCTCCTGAAGAGCTTGCTGAACAACTTGAATTACCTGCGGATAAAGTTGCGGATACTCTTCGTGTTTCCGGAAGGCATGTTTCTGTTGATGCTCCGTTCGTTGACGGCGAGGATAACAGCTTGCTTGATGTTTTGATCAATAACGATTCACCAAGCGCAGACAGGGCATTGATCGACGAGTCACTCTCACGGGAGATAGACCGTTCGCTGACCACATTAACAGAGCGTGAAGCGGATATTATCAGAATGTTTTTCGGAATTGCCTGTCAGGAAATGACACTTGAAGAGATCGGCGAACGTTTCGGCTTAACCCGTGAACGCGTACGGCAAATTAAAGAAAAAGCAATCAGACGATTACGTCACACCTCCAGAAGCAAACTGCTCAAAACATATTTAGGATAAACCCTAAAGAACCAGATAAAAAACAAGCCCTTTTCTTTCCGGAAAAGGGCTTGTTTTTTGGTTGAAATTTATTTCCACTCCGATTTAATATTTCAAAAAATTCAGCGTTGGGAAAAGAATTCCAAGACATTGAATACCTGACTCAGACTTAAAAATATTTCCTGCAAAGCTGATAATCTGATCATCAGACAAATGATCTTCAGTTGAATTTACCAGAAAATCAGCTTCAACAAGCAACTGGAAATCAAAATGATCTATTGCGGTAAAAGTATGATGTTTACTGATGATAAAACAGACACGTTCAATAATTTCCGATGGAAAATCCAATGCGGTCAGGATTTCCCTTGCAACCGGCGGACCTTCAATTTCCTGATGATGACCCGATGAAGTTCCGAATTTCTGTTCAGCAACGTGAATTCCGATATCATGAAGAAGCGCTGTTATTTCAAGAATTTCGAGGGTTTGTGCATCTAATGACTCAGTGATTCCAAGCTGAAGGGCATAAGCATAAACCTTAAGTGAATGCTCAATTCGTTTGCTGTCACCCCTGTTTTTCTGCATCATAGCCAAGGCAACTTTTGCAATGCGTTTATCCATTTTGTCGTTGTGTCAATAATTCTTTTAGCCGGTACATTTCATCCCGCAAACGGGCAGCCTCAATAAAATCAAGCTCTTTTGCAGCCTTCTCCATCTCCTTTTTCGTTTTCTGGATTGTTTTCTCCAATGCCTCGGTGTTCATATACCTGACCACCGGATCGGCGGCAACATCTGTTCGTTCCGGAGGTATGTAGGCATGGCCAATGGCCGGTTTGTCCGGACGATATTCCAAACCTATAATTTCACGGGTTGGTTTAATAATTTGTGTTGGTGTAATTCCGTTCGCCAGATTATAGTCATTTTGCTTGATCCGTCTGTAATTAGCAGAATCAATGGTTCGCTGCATTGAATCGGTAATTTTGTCAGCATACATGATTACCGTGCCATTCAAATTACGCGCAGCACGCCCGGCTGTTTGTGTCAGTGAACGCTCAGAACGAAGGAAACCTTCTTTATCGGCGTCAAGTATTGCTACCAGCGAAACTTCGGGTAAATCAAGCCCTTCACGCAAAAGATTAATCCCTACAAGAACATCAAAAATTCCTTTTCGCAACTGATCCATTATCTCAACCCGTTCCAGCGTATCGACATCGGAATGGATATAACGACAACGAATATCCATACGACCAAAATATTGAGTCAACTCCTCCGCCATTCTTTTGGTCAGAGTAGTTACCAGTACCCGTTCATTTTTAATACTTCTCAGGTGAATTTCTTCCATCAGATCATCAATCTGATTAATCCGGGGTCGTATTTCGATCTGTGGATCCAATAACCCTGTTGGCCTGATGATTTGCTCAACAATCACACCTTCACTCTTTTGCAGTTCATAATCAGCCGGCGTTGCGCTTACGAAAACAATTTGGCGGGCAATATCCTCAAATTCCTCAAATTTTAACGGACGATTATCAATTGCAGCCGGGAGCCGAAAACCATAATCGACTAAAGTAACTTTTCGGGATCTGTCTCCTCCATACATGGCATGAATCTGTGGCATGGTAACATGGCTTTCATCAATAACCATCAGGTAATCCTCAGGGAAATAATCAAGCAAACAGAAGGGCCGCGACCCAGGCGCTCTATTGTCAAAATACCTGGAATAATTCTCAATGCCGGGACAATATCCAAGTTCGCGGATCATTTCCAGATCGTAAGTTACCCGATCCTCAATCCGTTTCGCTTCGGCATATTTCCCCGATCGCTTGAAAAAATCAACATGTTCCATAAGATCATTCTGGATCTTTCGTATAGCCAATTGAATAGTCTCCTTTGTGGTCACAAAAATAGTGGCCGGATAGATCACACAATTATCCAGACTGCTAAGCGCATAGCCATTATCCGGGTTAAATGAAGAGATCTCTTCTATTTCATCTCCAAAAAAAACAATTCTGATTCCATCATCGGCATAAGCAGGAAAAATATCAACAGTATCACCCTTCACTCTAAAATTGCCACGTTGAAAAAGCACTTCACTGCGCGAATACATCGCATCCACCAGCTTATGAAGAAACACATTCCTGCTTACATTCTCACCAACTTTTACCGAAATAACATTGGCATGAAAATCCTGAGGATTTCCAATTCCATACAAACAGGACACAGAAGAGACCACTATAACATCCCTCCTTCCTGAAAGCAAAGCCGAAGTAGTGCTTAACCTAAGCTTTTCAATCTCTTTATTAATGGATAAATCTTTCTCAATAAAAGTATCCGATGACGGAATATATGCTTCAGGCTGATAATAATCGTAGTAAGAAACAAAGTATTGAACCGCATTTTCGGGAAAAAACTGCTTCATTTCACCATAGAGCTGGGCTGCCAGCGTCTTATTGTGACTTAGAATCAATGTGGGTTTCTGAACCTTCTCAATGACATTGGCCATTGTGAAAGTTTTGCCGGAACCAGTGACACCTAACAAAGTCTGATAAGGAATACCGCTGAAGATCCCATCTGCAAGCTGATTAATTGCTTCAGGCTGATCACCGGTAGGCTGATAATCGGATACTACTTTAAAATCCATATTCGCAAAAACTTAACAAAAGTTCGTATTAAGCAGTAAATAATTTTCAAATTATCCGATGGTCAGATTTATGCCCGTCTTCTCTCCGTTACAATTCTTTTCCGATTGTAACCTCGTAAAAGCCGGTAACGTCAACAGACATCATTCCGGCGCGCTCTGCAGCATCCAACCCAAGTTGTCCATCTTCAAATACCTGACAATCTGATGGTTTTACACCAATTAATTCAGCAGCTTTTAAAAAAGTGTCCGGGAAAGGTTTGTGATTTACAACATCTTCAGCAGCGACCACATGTTCAAAGCAATCCCTGACACCTGCAATTTCAAGTGTTTTCCATGCCAGATATTGCGATCCACCGGTTCCACAGGCCATGGGAAGTTTCCCTTTATTCTCCCTGATAACCTTCACAACAGGCCCGATAGGCTTGGCCTTGTGCATATTTTGCTCGAAACGCTCCTCCTTTCGACGGGTAAAAACAATCTCATCAAAATCACCTTTAAATTTAGCCTTAAGATATTGACTTGTTTGTAATGCCGGAATACCTGTTACTTCCAGAAAAAGTTCAGGTGTGAAATCTATGCCATGCTCTGCCGCAGTTTCCCGCCATGCAATAAAATGTACCGGCATTGTGTCGCAAATAGTTCCATCTATATCGAAGATCAACCCCTTCGCACGGGGATCCTTTACTAATTCCTTATTCATATTTAAATAATATTGTGCCCTCAAAAATAAGAATATTAAAGTCTCCAGCAGTTTTATTAAATTGTTAAGAAGAAATTTTAATACCCCATGCCCGACTTTCCGAAGAAATTATGCTAATTTGCATTAAATATTACAAACTGTGCCAAATGAGCAATACTCAATTTTACCTGCCTGCGCTTCTTCCTCAATGGGCAATATTCGCCGGAGTAGTTTCAATCACGCTGGGATATGTCGAAAAAAAGGACTTTTGGACTCGCCTTGGATGGATTATACTGATTACAACCGGACTGATAGGCGCCTATTTTAATCTGTTCGGTGAATTGAGCGCAATTACTGAAGAAGTAAAATCAGGGACAATGACTGCTCTTCTGATTTCGACAGGATGGAAGGCGGCGGCCGGCGGGATATTGGCAGCCAATTCGCTTTTGATGTTTCAAAAAAAGAAGAAGATGTATACGCCACTTGCTATTCTTACGCTTATCTATTTTGTTTTAATCTTTTTTCTTTATTATCAGACAGCAATAAATTCTGCAAAAACGGTAAAATCCGGGCAGCATTCAGAGCAAAAACTATAAATTACAAACAATTATTTTGATATGGGCACTGACATCAACTCCTTTTGGGAGGTAGTAAAAATCACCCTTCCGGCAATTATAGTCTTTCTTACAGCGTATTTTCTGCTTAGGGATATGCTCGAAAATGCTCAGAAAAAACGAGAGTTTGAACTTCGTTTAAAAAGTAAAGGGCAAGTAACGCCGGTTAGATTGCAGGCCTATGAGCGCCTGGCGATGTTGCTTGAACGCATTTCTCCCCAATCTCTTTTGATCAGGATCTCACCACATGATATGAACGCATCCGATTATCACCAGCAATTGCTTGCACAAATAAGGCAAGAATTCGAGCATAATTTATCACAGCAAATTTACGTCTCACCTCTGCTCTGGGAAAACATCCGCGGAGCCAGAGAAAATCTGGTAGGCATAATCAATACCTCAGCTGAAGAAATAGGATCTGAAGCGCCTGCCTTCTCCCTTAGTAAGAAGATAATAGCCAATTACATTGAAGAAGGCAATCAGACAATCGCTGTAGCGATGAATGAATTAAAAAAGGAAGTTGGAAAATTATTTTAGATTAAATATCAAGTTTTTTAAATTTAGGCACCAGTAAGTGCATGATTGTCCAGGCTAAAATATAAGCCACAGCACAAAACATAAACATAATACCATATCCAATCCGAATATCTCCAGCAGCTTTATAATGATCGAAGAGCATTCCTGCTGCTTTGGCGATGGCAATTCCACCTACCGCACCTGCCATACCTCCTATTCCGGTAACAGATGCAATAGCTCTTTTGGGAAACATATCCGAAACAGTAGTGAATATATTAGCCGACCAGGCCTGATGTGCTGAAGCAGCAATTCCTATTACTATCACTGCATACCACATGTTGAAATCGCCGAGGTACTGTGCAGATAAAACCATAAGAGGAAATAATGCATAAATAAACATCGATTTTTTCCTCGCTTTATTTGCATCCATCCCCTTTTCAATAAAATATTTCGGCAACCAGCCACCCAGGACACTTCCAAATGTGGTCATCGTATAAACCACCCCTAACGGAAAACTAACTTCCATTCCTTTGAGGCCGTATTGCTCCTTTAAAAATGCCGGCAACCAAAACAGGAAAAACCACCAGATAGGATCGGTAAGAAGCTTACCTATAAAAAACGCCCATGTCTGCTTGAATGTCAATAACTTAAACCAACTTATTTTTTTCAGCGCACTCCCGTCGGCTGATAAAACTTCATCCTTATCGCTTAAAATAAAATCATATTCTGCACGGGTCAGTTTCCCTTTTTGTAATTTCTCTTCAGGCGAAGCGTAAATAACCTGCCAAAAGAACAGCCAGATTAAACCAACGGCTCCGGTCACAATAAAAGCCATCTGCCACCCCCATGTAACTGCAATAAACGGCACCACCAAAGGAGCCACAATTGCGCCAACATTGGTCCCTGAGTTGAATATTCCGGTCGCCAATGCCCTCTCCTTTCGCGGAAACCACTCTGCAATTGTCTTGTTTGCTGCCGGAAAATTACCGGCTTCAGGGACACCCAATGCGGCTCTGGCCACTCCAAAACCAAAAGGATTTTTTGCCAATGAGTGTCCTATAGCGGCAATACTCCAGAAAAACAAAGAAAGTGCATATCCAATTTTCGTTCCGAAACGGTCAATAATACTACCGACTAAAAGCATCCCGGAAGCATAGGCGAATTGAAAGCAAATTACAATGTTGGCATATACTGATTCATAATGCATTGGATTATCCCCAAACAAACCGGCACTTTCTAAATAAGGCTTCAATAAACTGAGAACCTGACGATCGAGGTAATTAATTGTTGTGGCGAAAAATACCAGAGCACAAATGGTCCAGCGGTAATTTCCAACACTTTTTTGAATTTCTTTCATAAGTTCCAGTCTGAATAATAGTTAGTTATAAAATGCTTTTTTACTTAAAATGATCTCTTCAAATGTAATATTCTTTTTAATTATGATCAGAAGCGGAAATATCCGGCCGCATTATTATATGAAATATTCTGAACCATCTGTCCTAAAAATTCAATGTCCGGAGGGATTTCACCGTTTTCAACATCAGTGCCAATTAAATTACACAGGATACGACGAAAATATTCGTGACGCGAATAGGATAGAAAGCTTCTCGAATCTGTGAGCATACCGATGAACCGGCTCAATAATCCTAAATTTGATAAGGTATTCATTTGATTGATCATTCCGTCTTTCTGGTCCAGAAACCACCAGCTTGAACCCCATTGTATTTTCCCCGGTTCTGATCCATCCTGAAAGTTCCCAGTCATAGTGGCCATCACCTCGTTGTCACCCGGATTCAAATTATAAAGAATAGTTCTTGTCAATTTTCGGTCTGCCTCTAACCGGTTTAAAAATTTCGATAAAGCAGTGGCCATCGGATAATCACCAATGGAATCGTATCCTTTGTCGGCTCCTAAAAGGTCGAACATACGCGTGTTGTTGTTACGCATTGCTCCAAGATGGAATTGCTGTGTCCAGTTACGGGAATGGTCCAAAACTGCAAATTCATAAAGCATGGCAGATTTGAATTTTAAAATATCTTCGGAAGAAGGC
The DNA here is from genome assembly GCA_964355145.1 of uncultured Mariniphaga sp. Classification (GTDB taxonomy): domain Bacteria; phylum Bacteroidota; class Bacteroidia; order Bacteroidales; family Prolixibacteraceae; genus JAAFHB01. The sequence continues at coordinate 20,469 of CAYHDA010000005.1, read as the reverse complement.
TTTTTCCCACTTCTCACACGTTCAAAAATGGCAGAAATTTCAGTTGCAGTATAGGGTGCAGCATACATGGTTTCTAGTCCATGATCGGATAAACGACAGCCATTTTGATGAAAAAAGAGGTGCCTTTTGTCAATAGCTGCCATAAATTGATCGAACGAAGCAATTGAAATATCTGATGCGCCCTCCAGTAAGCCAACATATTTATTAAAGCTCTCCGGATCTTCAATCATCATCGCTTTATCGGGTCTCCAGGCAGGAATAACCTTAACATCAAAATCACTTTCTTTTATAATTCTGTGATATTCAAGCGAATCCACAGGATCATCAGTTGTACAAATTACTTTGACATTCGATTTACGAATAATTCCCCGGCAAGAAAAATCATTTGTTTGCAAAAGCTCATTGCAGGTATCCCAAATCTGACCGGCAGTTGATGGACTTAACAGGCTTTTAATCCCGAAAGGATGACGTAACTCCAGATGTGTCCAGTGATAAAGCGGATTACGCATGGTATACGGAGCTGTTTCTGCCCATTTTTGAAATTTTTCCCGGTCACTGCTGTCGCCGGTGATAAATTTTTCATCAACGCCATTCGCCCGCATAGCTCTCCACTTATAATGATCACCATGAAGCCAGATCTCAGTTAAATTGTTAAACCGGCGATCTTCGGCAATTTCCTGCGGAGAAATGTGACAGTGATAATCAAAAATTGGCATCCCTGAAGCAAATTCATGATACAACCTTTGAGCAGTATCTGTTTGCAACAGAAAATTTTCATCCATGAAAGGTTTCATGTTATTTTATTTAAGGTAAACAATTAGAATATCAATGTAATACTTATTGCAATTTGAAAAGTCGTTTCAAATGGCGGTCATAAAGATTTTCCTCCACACAACGTCCAATCAGGTCACGGTGTTTATCGAGTAAGCCAGTATAAACGGCACCACTTTCAGCCGCAATTTTATAACCGACATGGATCAATTGCCTGAAATTGGGATTATAGTCAATATGACCCGGAATATGCCGAAGTGTATTGGCAAATTTCTCACTGCTCCATTGATCAACAACTTCTGCAGAAGGCAGCTGGTCTTGTTTTATATCAATTACATCAGCATAAGGGGCACATAATTCTTCCTGACGAGCCAACGAACTTTTATAGATATGCTTTGCCAATTCCAGCGCCTCTCCTCCGGCAAGTGCCAATCCTATCACCTCCTCAAGCCAGGTTGTTCCGGCAGTTTTTACATGTATGCCTTTATCATATTTTCGTATTACCCTTGCAATTTCGGGGTAAATGGAAAATTTATCAGATCCGGAATGGACACTTAATTTGAGATTTTCAGGCAGACCAAATTCTTTTACTGCATAATCAATTACAAGCACATCTTCCTCGAATTCACGCGCAAATTGGGCTACATCACCTACGTAATCTACTCCTTTATTAAAACGTCCCGTAAATTTCGGAGCAATCGTTTGAACTGGAATACCCTGAGCAGAAATCATTTTTAAAATAAAAAACAACTCAACCGGAGTCTGTGGCGTTTCAACTTCATCAATCGAAACTTCAGTTACAAAATGATCTGCACCTTTCTGAGCACATATAACATTATATATCTTACCTGCTTCGCTAATTGCAGCCAGAAATTTATTGGCGATACTAATAAGTAACTGATCAGACACTTCAAAAGGGTTTTCGATTCCCGGAATAGTTAAACGCCCGGAATATTTTTTACAAGAGTCCACGAAAGCACGGATTTCGCTGTCATCGGATGCGAAACCAATTTTGCCGGCAACATCCAGCGTAAAGAAATCAGAAGCGCCAATAAATCCTTGAACATTTGAAAGATTGATATGGTCCGCATCAACAAAATAGCTCTCTGAAAATGCCAAAGCCTTAACCGCCGCGTCTGCTTCCGTTCTTGTATCCCCTGGTTTGGAATGAATGTAGGAGTGTTCCCGGTTCGACTTGTTCCAAACCGGAACAATATCAATTCCTGCAGCGGCCGCTTTGATAATCGCTCTCAATTGGGCTTCACCCTGATGTCCGAAGCGATCTCCTGTTCCCAAACTATATTTACCAATTTTCATAATCAAATTTATTATTTATAATTTATTACACTGGAAAAGAACCACTATTTCAGAATGAAATTTTCCCTTAAAAAGTGGCTCCGTGTTCGCCCACGAAGATATGTTGTTTTCAATTATGTTACACGCTTACCGGCAATTAAATCACTATTTATGTTTTAAAACATTTTTTTCCGTGTTCGTACACGATATTAATAAAATCTTATTAGTTTTGTGTACAAATTTAAGTAATCTGAACTAATCCGGTAATGAAAAAGAACATACGTATAATGGATATTGCTGAAAAAGCCGGAGTTTCAATTGGTACGGTTGACCGGGTAATTCATCAGCGTGGCGAGGTATCAAATGAAACAAGAGATAAAATCCTTAAAATAATCAGCGATTTCAATTATCGTCCAAATATTCTGGCAAGTTCTCTTGCCTCCAAGAAAGTGATTACGTTTGCTTCTCTTATCCCCTGGGCACCTGATAAAGATTCTTATTGGTCCAAACCTCAGGAAGGTATAGAAATGGCAATCAGTCAGTTACGACATTATGGAATAAGACTTAAACCATACCATTTTAAGATGGAAGATTCCGAGACATTTACGCAGGAATCGATTAAATTACTTGAATCATCGCCCGAGGGTGTTCTTCTGGCTCCCTGGGCAAAGCGTGAAGCCTTAAAATTCACGCAAGAACTAGATCAACGATCTATTCCGTATGTTTTTATAGATTCCAACCTGAACGAGGCTAAACCCATTAGCTTTATCATTCAGGATTCGGTGCAAAGTGGTTATCTTGCAGCAAAGCTGATTGACTATGGCATTGCCCGTCAAAGTAATATATTGATGATCCATATCACTAAAGACCTTCAAAATGCGAACCATTTGCTCCAGAGGGAAAGGGGGTTTCTTGATTATTTTAAAACAGTGGATCATAAATCACATAGAATCATAAAATTAGAAGTCCCTTCGGATGAAACAGAAATATTGAAACAACTTTCGATCTGCTTAAAGGATGCAAAATCTATTCAGGCAGTATTTGTAACTAATTCAAAAGTACATCAGGTGGCAAGCTTCTTTGAGCAATTTCCTGAACGTCCCAAAATTATAGGGTATGATTTGATTCTGAAAAACACTGATCTCCTGTTGAATAATAAAATTGATTTTCTTTTAAACCAAAAACCTGAATCTCAAGGATATGTAGCCACAAATCTCCTTTTCGATCTTATTGTAAGAAAAGAGAAGGTTAAAAAGGAAAATTATACTTCAATCGACATTATCACGAAAGAGAATATTGAAAATTACTCTTTAATGTAGCTTTAACTAAAAATTTCATTCTCCATAAAAACGCAAATATTTAAAAAAATGAAAAAAATATCCTTTGACGATCTTAATGGTAAAGTATGTGTAATCACAGGCGGAGCCGGAGTAATCGGAATCTCTATTATCAAAGCTCTGGCTTCTGTTGGTACTAAGGTCGCGATTGTTGATATAAATGAAGATCTGGCCAAGTCCGTGGCAGCGGACCTTTCAAAAGAATTTACTACTACAATTATCGGAGTTAAGGCCAATGTTCTGGATAAAGAATCACTTGAAAGCGCTAAAGCAGAAATAAATGAAAAACTGGGTCCAATAGACTTGCTGATTAACGGAGCTGGTGGTAATTCGCCACAGGCGACCACCCAGGTTGAGCAACTTGAAGAATCGGATCTTTTAAACCTCGAAAAAACTTTTTACGGGCTTCAGATGGAAGGTTTCGACAAGGTTTTTGCATTGAATTTCAAAGGAACAGTTCTGCCCAGTATGGTATTTACGCGGGATATGCTTGAAAAAAGATCGGGCGTGGTACTCAATATCTCCTCTATGAATTCCTACCATCCACTTACAAAAATACCGGCATACTCGGCTGCAAAAGCATCTGTCAATAATTTCACAGAATGGCTTGCGGTTCATCTTGCAAAAGTTGGTATCAGGGTTAATGCGGTTGCGCCGGGTTTCTTCATTACCAACCAGAACCGTTTTCTGGTAATTGACGAGAAAACAGGAGACTATTCCGCGCGCGGAAATAAAATTGTGACCAATACTCCGATGGGAAAATTTGGTGATCCTGATGATCTTCAGGGTGCAGTTTTATACCTCCTTTCCGATCTTTCCTCCTTCGTAACCGGGATCGTAATTCCTGTTGACGGAGGTTTCAATGCTTACAGCGGAGTGTAATAACAGGTATTTCATTGCATTACCCAATCTCACAACTATAAATATTTAATACATACACGATATGAGTCTTCAATTAAAAAAAGAATTTGCATGGTCTTTACTTGTTCCGACAAGTATGGGAGTTAGAATAACGCCTGCGAACGGTCAGCCTGTCCATTCGAGTGATCTGTTTCAGATGTACGCTTCAAGTGCTGAAACCAACGTTGCAAGCATTTCGTCGTATCTTGGACTTCCGGTTAAAGTATTGACTACTTTTGTCAAAGAGAGTCCGGTCGCTCAGTTTATCAAGAATAACCTTAAGAGCCGCAATATGATCTTTGAAGGTCCGGAAATACCACAAGGTGACCCATGGGGTTATCGTCACCAGTTTAACATTGCAGACAGCGGCTTCGGAACACGGGGTCCACGGGTGCTAAATGATCGTGCCGGTGAAGTTGGCAGAACCCTTAATGTGAAAGATTTCGATCTTGAAAGAATATTCGGAAAAGAGGGAGTACAGATCGTTCATCTCTCTGGACTGATTGGAGCATTATCACCTGAAACGAGTGATTTCTGTCTGAAAATTGCACGGTTTGCAAAAAAATACGGAACCAGAATCTCATTTGATCTCAATTACCGCGCTTCATTCTGGAAAGGACGGGACAAAGAACTGCGCGAAATATTCACCGAAATAGCTTCTTTATCTGATATTTTAATTGGAAATGAAGAAGATTTTCAGCTTTGCCTTGGAATCGAAGGACCTGAAGCAGGCGGTAAAGGAATTGAATCAGAAATTGAGGGTTTTAAAGGAATGATCGGCCGGGTAAAAGAGGCCTTTCCCAATGCTTCCGTTTTTGCAACTACATTAAGACAAGTGATCAGTTCGAATGAACATTTGTGGGGTGCGATTATGCTGGAAGGCGAAAGCTGGCAAGTCATTGAGCCGCGAAGAATAACTGTTCTGGACCGCATTGGTGGTGGTGACGGATTTGTCGGAGGCCTGCTTTATGGAATTCTCAAAGGATGGGAACCGGAAAAATGGCCTCAGTTTGGATGGGCTACAGGTGCTTTAGCTACAACATTTTTGACAGATTATGCTCAGCCGGCCGACGAAGAAATGGTCTGGAGTATCTGGAACGGAAATGCACGTGTAAAACGATAAGTATTTGTCCCTTTATTTGTTATAATTCATTAACAATCACTTAAGATACTGAACTAAACTATAAAGATATGATCTATTTTCAAACTGGTTCTCCTGCTGCCTCACTTTCGCACGACGATTTGAGAGAAGGACTAACTACCGCCTTGACATTGCTGGGTAAAAAGAAAAAAATCCTGGCCATTCCTCCTGATTTCACAAGATTTCCTTCACGTGCGGGAGAGCTGACACGCTATGCCTGGAATTATTACGGTGATAAGCTGACTGATATTTTGCCGGCTTTGGGAACACATACCCCTATGACAGATCATCAAATTACAGAGATGTTTGGTGATGTGCCTAAGGAGCTGTTTCGCATCCACGACTGGCGGAATGATGTGGTTACACTCGGCGAAGTACCGGCAGAATATGTCCGCGAAGTTTCTGGAAATGCTGTCGACTTTGCATGGCCTGCACAAGTCAATAAATTATTGGTTGAAGGTGGTTTTGATCTGATTCTTTCGATCGGACAGGTTGTGCCTCATGAAGTTGTCGGAATGGCTAACCACAACAAAAACGTTTTTGTAGGTACCGGCGGTGCTGAAGGAATTAACAAAAGCCATTTCATCGGTGCTGCTTTTGGAATGGAAAAGATGATGGGACGACCAAAAACTCCTGTCAGAAGAATTTTTGATTATGCCAGCCATAACTTTGCGAAACATCTTCCGATCCTTTATATCCTTACTGTGGTGGGGATGGATAAAGAAGATGGTTCATTAAAAGTTCGTGGATTATACATCGGCGACGATGCCGAAGTTTTTAAAGCTGCAGCAGCTTTGTCTCTTGAAGTGAATTTTACGATGCTCGACCGGCCAATGAAAAAGGTAGTTGTTTATCTGGATCCAACAGAATTTAAATCAACCTGGCTGGGAAATAAATCAGTTTATCGTACCCGGATGGCTATTGCCGACGGCGGTGAATTAATTGTTCTTGCTCCTGCACTTAAAGAGTTTGGCGAAGATCCGGAAATCGACCGGATGATACGTAAATATGGTTATTTTGGCACGCCCCAAACGCTGAAAGCAGTTCGTGAAAATGAAGATCTGAAAAACAACCTGAGTGCCGCGGCTCACCTGATTCATGGCTCTTCGGAAGGCCGGTTTTCGATTACGTATTGTCCGGGTAATGGCAAAGAAAATCTCTCACAACAAGAAATTGAAAGTGTAGGATTTAAATATGCCGATATAAATAAAATGAGTAACTTGTATGATCCTTCAAAGCTGAAAGACGGATGGAATAAATCCGCTGACGGTGAAGAATTTTATTATATCTCAAATCCGGCTATTGGATTATGGGCAGTACGCGAACGATTTAATGCATAAGAATCTATGGTTTTAAACGAAGTAAAATGGGGGATAATCGGGTGTGGCAATGTTACTGAAGTAAAGAGCGGACCTCCCCTTCAACTGACACCTCACTCCAGTCTTGTCGCTGTAATGCGACGGGATGCCGTACTTGCCCGGGATTATGCTATTCGGCATCAGGTTCCTAAATGGTACAGCAATGCAGACGAACTGATCAATGACTCTGAAGTAAATGCGGTCTATATTGCCACGCCACCTGATTCACATTGCGAATATGCGATCAAAGCAATGCGTGCCGGCAAGGCTGCTTATGTTGAAAAGCCAATGGGCAGAACTTATGCCGAATGTCTTGAAATGCTCAAAGTTTCGGAAGAAACCGGAATACCACTTTACGTCGCCTATTACCGGCGCGCGTTACCCGGATTTTTGAAAGTAAAAGAACTGATTGATTCCCGTGCAATCGGAAATCTTCGCCTGGTGAACATTCGTTTTTACAAACCGCTTGAAAATGAAACGGAAGGTAAAGAAGCGCCCTGGCGTTTTCGTCCCGAAATTTCGGGAGGCGGTCTGCTTTTCGATCTTGCATCTCATACCCTTGATTTTTTGGATTATGCATTAGGTGAAATTGAAGATGTCAGGGCAAATGCCATCAATCAGGCGGGGCTCTACCCTTCCGAAGATCTTGTATTGGCAACCTGGAAACACAAAAGCGGAATTGCAGGAACCGGTACCTGGTGCTTTTCGACTTCTGATAAGAATAAACTCGATGAGGTGGAAATAATTGGTGACCAGGGACGAATAGTATTCTCGACCTTTGCTTTTAGTCCCGTCGTACTTGAAAACAATTCCGGGAGGCAGGATTTTCCGTTTGAAAGACCACCTCATGTTCAAAGTTTGCTTATGGAGAAAATTGTAGCTTCGTTACGAGGACAAGGGGAATCACCGTCAACGGGAAAGACAGCAGCCAGAACAAACCGGGTACTCGACGAAATGGTTAAAAACTATTACCAGAAAGACAAAAAATAATCTAAATAACTGATATGAAGATTATTATAGATGATAAAATTCCATACATCAAGGGTGCTCTTGAACCTTTTGCTGATGTCTTATATCTGCCAGGGAATAAAACAACTCCCGAAATAGTTAAAGATACTGACGCAATCATAACACGGACCCGAACAAATTGCAACGAATCATTGCTGGCCGGGTCGAATGTTAAATTCATTGCTTCCGCTACAATTGGATACGATCATATCGATACTGCCTATTGCGAAAAATCGGGAATTACCTGGACTAATGCGCCAGGGTGCAACTCTAAATCGGTTGAGCAATACATCGCGTCCGCTTTGATGGCGCTGGCAGAGAGAAAAAAAATTTCACTCACGGATAAAACCATTGGAATAGTCGGAGTTGGAAATGTAGGTTCAAAGGTTGCCCGGCTTTGTGAGATATTAGGTATGAAAGTGTTGCTCAACGATCCGCCCCGGGCACGGGCAGAAGGAGGGAAATCATTTGTTGAACTTAAGGAATTGCTGGAAAAAGCGGATATCATCTCTTTGCATGTGCCATTGAATTTAGATGGGGAAGACAAAACCTACCATCTTACAGATGAAAGATTTTTGTCCCGCACTAAAAAAAATCCCATTATTATCAATTCCTGCAGGGGTGAAGTAACCGATACGGCAGCTTTAAAATCTGCACTACTGTCAGGGCAGATTTCGGGTGCCGTAATCGACTGCTGGGAAAATGAACCTGATTTGGATCAGGAATTACTCGGTTTGGTTGATTTGGGAACCCCTCATATTGCCGGTTATTCCAGAGATGGGAAAGCCAATGGAACTATTATGAGCATCAGAGCCTTAAGTAAATTTTTCGATTTGGGTATCAATAATTGGAAATGTTCAAATGTTGAACTCCCGGATAAGACCGAAATATTCATTGATGGTACCGGAAAATCAACCCAACAGGTCATCGCTGATGCGATTTTTGCTTCCTACGATATACGCGAAGATGATAAAAGACTTCGTGCTTCTGTTGATACATTTGAAAAACAGCGGGGTGACTATCCTGTCAGAAGGGAATTTCCAACTTTTAATATCATTTGTAAAATCAATAATATTAAAACAATCGATAAACTCAAGAAATTGGGATTCAAACTTTAAATGAATTAAATATAAATTAAGCAATGAAAAAAGCAGACATTGGCCTGATTGGCCTTGCAGTTATGGGTGAAAACCTTGTGCTAAACATGGAAAGTAAGGGATTTACTGTTGCCGTTTATAACCGGACAGTTGATAAAGTTGACAAATTCGTAACCGGCCGTGGTCCAGGTAAAAATTTTATCGGTTGCCATTCAATTGCCGATCTGTGCGCCAGTCTAGAACGGCCGCGTAAAGTGATGATGCTCGTAAAAGCCGGCTCTCCTGTTGATGATTTTATTGATCAGATTATCCCAAACCTCGAACCGGGAGATATCATTATTGATGGCGGAAACTCGCACTTTCCAGATACTATCCGGCGCGCAAAATACGTCGAAAGCAAGGGTCTGTTGTATATCGGCACAGGAGTTTCGGGTGGTGAAGAAGGTGCTTTGTTAGGTCCTTCAATGATGCCGGGCGGATCTCCGGAAGCATGGCCGGCTGTTAAAGAAATTTTTCAGGCGGTGGCTGCCAAAGTTGAAAATGAACCTTGCTGCGATTGGGTAGGTGAAAATGGCGCCGGTCATTTCGTTAAAATGGTTCATAACGGCATTGAATATGGTGACATGCAGATTATCTGTGAGGCTTACCAGATGATGAAGGAACTACTGGGAATGGATGCCGACGAGATGCATGAAGTGTTTACCGAATGGAACAAAGGAGATCTTGACAGTTATCTGGTAGAGATAACACGTGATATCTTAGGTTTCCGTGACGAAAACGGAGAAGCGCTTGTAGAAAAAATACTGGATACAGCTGGCCAGAAAGGAACCGGTAAATGGACAGGAGTAGCTGCACTCGATCTTGGCATACCACTTACATTGATTGGAGAATCAGTTTTTGCACGTTGTCTCTCGGCTCAAAAGGATCTGCGTGTTAAAGCATCTAAATTTTTAAATGGTCCGGAAAAACTTTTCAAAGGCGATAAAGCTCAGTTTATCAGTGATTTAAAAGACGCCCTCTTAGGCGCTAAAATTATCTCTTATGCTCAGGGTTACGATCTGATGGGTGAAGCGGCAAAAGAGTTTAAATGGAACCTCAATAATGGAGGAATAGCCCTGATGTGGCGTGGCGGTTGTATAATCCGTTCTGTATTCTTAGGCAAAATAAAGGAAGCATTCGACAAAAATCCACAACTTGAGCATTTACTGCTGGATGAATATTTTAAAGCAACAGTTGAAAAAGCGCAGGCCGGGTGGCGCCGCGTAGTCGCTACTGCAATAACCAGAGGCGTTCCTGCTCCTTGTCTTGCTACTGCTTTAACCTATTTTGACGGGTTCCGCAGCGAAAGATTACCTGCGAACCTCCTTCAGGCACAACGCGACTATTTTGGTGCGCATACTTACGAAAGGGTCGACAAGCCACGCGGTGAATTTTTCCACACCAACTGGACCGGCCGCGGAGGTGACACCGCTTCATCAACTTATACCGTTTAAACAATACGAACAAGAGATCAATTTATTTAGATAGATTTCCCGGGTTTTCTTTTGAAGGCGATATTCGAAACTATTCGTAAATTTGCAACGATTGAAAGATCGAAACATTTTACCTGTTTTATGACTCAAAATACTCATAATCAAAATATTGAAATCAAAGGTGCCAGGGTTCACAATCTGAAAAATATTGATCTTCTGATTCCGAGAAACAAAATGGTAGTAATTACCGGTCTTTCGGGATCAGGTAAATCTTCGCTGGCCTTCGACACACTTTATGCCGAAGGCCAGCGTCGTTATGTTGAGAGTCTCTCTTCGTATGCACGACAGTTCTTGGGAAGGATGGATAAACCCGATGTCGATTATATTAAAGGGATTCCGCCTGCAATAGCAATTGAACAAAAAGTAAATACCCGAAATCCGCG
>CAYHDA010000005.1:0-9546 GCA_964355145.1 uncultured Mariniphaga sp. | reverse complement strand
GCCTTTTATGAAGGCAAAGGAGACTGTATTGTCAGGATGATCAATGATAAAGAAACCATTGTTCAACGTTTTTCTAACCGTTTCGAAGCTGACGGAATCGTTTTCGAAGAGCCTTCGTTGCATATGTTCAGTTTCAATAACCCGATAGGTGCCTGCCCGGTTTGCGAAGGATATGGAAGAACGATTGGAATAGATGAAGATCTGGTGATTCCCAATAAATCGCTCTCTATTTACAATGAAGCGATTGTATGCTGGAAAGGCGAAAAAATGGGAGAATGGAAGGAGCAGCTCATAATGAATTCGGACCGCTTTAATTTTCCAATTCACAAGCCTTATTATGAACTCTCTTCAGATCAGAAAAAATTATTGTGGTCAGGAAATCAATATTTTGAAGGACTGACAGCCTTCTTCAAAAGTCTTGAAGAACAATCCTATAAAATTCAATACCGGGTGATGCTGTCGCGTTATCGTGGTAAGACAATCTGCCCTGAATGTGAAGGAACGCGACTGAAAAAAGAGGCTGCTTATGTCAGAATAGGTGGAAAAGCGGTTTCTGATCTTGTCAATCAGCCTATCGATCAGCTGGCATCCTTTTTTAATGGATTGGAATTAACCGATCATGACAATGTAGTGGCTGAACGATTATTGATCGAAATTAAAAACCGCATAGAATTTCTGTGTGATGTTGGATTAGGATACCTCACGCTTAACCGGCTCTCTTCCTCTTTATCGGGAGGTGAATCGCAACGGATAAATCTGGCCACTTCGCTCGGAAGCAGTCTTGTAGGTTCGATGTACATTCTTGACGAACCTTCGATAGGACTTCACTCCCGGGATACAATGCGGCTGATCAAAGTGCTCCGGAAACTCCAGCAGTTGGGCAACAGCGTAATCATTGTCGAACATGACGAGGAGATCATCCGTGATGCCGATATGATTATAGATATAGGACCACTTGCCGGTCGAAATGGTGGAGAAGTAGTCTTTCAGGGATCCCACAAAGAACTGGCTTTAAATGATATAAGCCTGACCGCCAAGTATCTCAATGGAACAGAAAAGATTGATCTTCCGATAGTCAGGCGCAAATGGAATAATTATATTGAGATTACCGGAGCACGCGAAAATAACCTCAAAGGGATTGATGTTAAATTTCCTTTGAACACACTTACTGTAGTGACAGGAGTCAGCGGGTCCGGAAAGTCATCGCTTATCCGGAAGATTCTTTATCCTGCACTAACAAAACATCTTGGCGGCTATGGAGAAAAGACAGGAGATCACACTAGGCTGCAAGGCGATCTTTCATTGATAACGGCCGTCGAATTCGTCGATCAGAATCCAATCGGAAAGTCCTCACGTTCGAATCCGGTAACCTACCTTAAGACTTATGATGATATCCGAAAATTATATGCCGATCAGCAAGCTTCCAGGATAAACGGGTTTACCGCATCCCATTTTTCCTTCAATATCGATGGAGGGAGATGTGAGGAGTGCCAGGGAGAAGGGGAAATAAAAGTCGAGATGCAATTTATGGCCGACATCCACCTGACTTGCGAAAGTTGCAATGGCAAACGATTTAAAGCCGATATACTGGATGTTAAATTTAAAGAAAAAAACATTTTCGATATTCTGGAGATGACTGTCGATGAGGCAATTATCTTTTTTTCGGAAAAAGATAAAGCCGAGGGTAAGAAAATCGCCAAAAAATTAATGCCGTTACAGGATGTTGGTCTGGGCTATGTAAAGCTCGGACAATCGTCGAGTACACTATCAGGAGGTGAAAGCCAACGCATTAAACTGGCCTCTTTTCTTGCAAAAGAGAAAGACTCCCCTACCCTTTTTATTTTTGACGAACCAACTACGGGTCTTCATTTTCACGATATCAGAAAATTGCTGGATGCCATTAATGCCCTTATATCCAGGGGACATACGGTGCTGATTATCGAACACAATACCGAAGTGATAAAAGTAGCCGACTGGATTATCGATTTAGGCCCTGAGGGTGGTGAGGCAGGTGGATACAAAATATTTGAAGGCACTCCCGAAGAGATTGTAAATTGCGAAGAATCCTATACCGGGAAGTACCTCGTTAATAAATTATTTCTTTCTGTTCAACCACCAATACACGGGCAGTCCTGAAAAAATAAGCGTGAGGCCGAAAATGGCTTCGCGGGGTCTTGTAATAATGGTATTAAATACCAGAACAATACAAAAAACAATAAAAATTGCCGGCACCACAGGATAGCCCCAGACTTTGTATGGACGAGGGGCATCTGGCATTCTTTTACGTAATATAAATACACCCAGCGACGTAGCTCCGTAAAAAATAAATACGGCAAAAATGATCATATCGGTCAGCTGATCGAACGTCCCGGAAAGAACCAGAACAGAGGCCCATACCCCTTGCCAGATCAGTGAATTGGCTGGAGTGTGAGCCTTATTCAGCGTTCCTGCACTTTTAAAAAAGAGTTGATCCTGTGCCATCGCATAATACGGACGGGCGCTGGCCAGAATGGTGGCATTCGTACAACCGAGTGTGGTAATCAATATCAGTAATGAGATAAACAAGGCGCCGTTGGCTCCCCAAAACGCTCTCACGGCTTCGATCGCAGCAATTTGATTGCCTGATTGATAAATCTGTTCCAGCTGAGGAATGCTCAAAAGAGAAAGATAAGTTACGTTAACCAGCAGATAGATAGCGATCACCAAAAAAACACCAAAAACAATCCCTTTTGGAATATTCCGCTTGGCCTCCTTTACTTCGCCTCCAATAAATCCTACCGATGCCCATCCCTGATATGCCCAAAAAGAGGCCAGCATTGCTGTGAAAAAAGTGGATATTGTAACAGGAGCTTCGGATGAAGAGCCAAAATCAAAACTGCGTAAAGGAACTGACTGATGACTTCCTAAACCAAAAGCGACAATTAGAAAAATTCCGGCAAACACAAGTATCAACACTAATTTACTTACTCCTGCACCGGTTTTTATTCCTTTGATATTCACTAGCGTGAGAAGGAATATCAATAAAATAGCAGTGAGTTTTACTGTAAAACCATCAAACGGAAAAAAGACGCCTCCAATTGAAAATTGGCTTAGCGAAGCCAGTAATACCGGCAAATCGAATAAACTATTAAGCGATTGAGCAAAAACATAAGCCAAAGATGAAATTGCAGCAGACTGAATTACGGAGAACAGTGACCATCCGTATATAAATGCGAAGAACCGGTTGTAAATTTTTTTGTAATAAACGAAATCACCCCCTGTATCGGCAAGCAGACCAGCAACTTCAGCGTTTCCTAAAGCGCCAAATAAAGTTATGAGGCCACCAACTACCCATGCAAGTAAAACCCAGCCTGACGAATGAAGCTCCGCAGCCATGGGTGCGATTTTTTTGTAAACTCCCGATCCTAAGATATTGCCGACCACAACAACAATTACATACCCAAGACCAAGTGTCCGTAATAATTTTGTATTTGAATTCATTATCAAACTCTTTTTTTATTCCGCAAATATAACTTTTTTGTTGTTCGGTAATCCGGCCTGCTGAATCCGGAAAAATATTGAACATAAAACCAAAACAATTAAGTAAAAATTCCAAATGCAGCAGATTAGTCCAATATTTCAATAAAAAATATTTTATCTTTGCCATAATCCTGATGAATCAGTTCATAATAGAACACAGGTCTACCATTCTATCTAAATCAAAAAAATTTGTCCGGGATTTCTAAATCCTAAAAAAATACTTTTGTACGCATGAGCATTGACAATAAAACGCGGGAACTTCTTGCTAACCTAAAATCATCAGATCCTGAATTTGTGCTTCGTACAATCGAACAGGTAAGAGAATCAGGAAACCCCCTTGTATTAAATGATCTTATTGATCTATTGAGAAACACAAGGAATGCGGCCATAAAAAAGAGCATTTTAAACCTTCTGTCGGAACTTAAGGATGAAGCAAGTATTCCGGTACTGATTTCAGCCATAAAAGACGAAAGATATGTCGGTGAACGTAAAGATTTGATTGCTTGTTGCTGGCAGAACGGACTGATTTACAATGCATATCTTTCCGATTTTATAGACATAATCATTAATGAGGAATTCCCGGCTGCTTTTGAAGCCTTTACTGTTATCGAAAATATGTTTGGAACAATTGCTGATGAAATTATTGAAGTTGAAATTATTAAAGTAACAGACGCTCTGAAAAATAGTGATGAAGAAAAGACCTATTTACTCAACGGGATATTGACTATTATAAGGGATATTCCTGAAAAACAGGAATTTGCTGATTAAATCACCAGTAATACAGAAGGCAAGGTAACCATGACTAATTTTTCGAAACAAAATCGCAGTTCGATTTGGCCAGTAACCGATTTTAAAAGAATAGTACTTATTGCTTTTATGATGATTACCACTGCTCTTCACCTGAAAGCGCAGGATCCTGAATTTTCACAGTTTTACGCTAATCCGCTTTATTTAAATCCTGCACTTGCGGGTACCAGTGCTTTTCCTCGTGTAGTCACAAATTATCGGAATCAATGGCCCCGACAGGGCAATACTTATGTAACATATAACTTAACCTATGATAAATTTGTAAACAGTATCAAGGGTGGAATCGGACTCAAGGTAATGTACGACAGAGAACTTAATGGAGTAGTTAACAGTATAAATACTTCTTTTCTTTATTCTTACCATATTAAGGCTAGCGACCGGCTGTTTTTCACCATGGCGCTTGAGGCTGGTTTTATCTATAAACAATTTAATACTTCAGGATTAATTTTCCCTGGAATGATTGATCAGGGAACGGGGACAATAACCGGAACTATGCCCCTTCCATTTGAAGACGGACAGAAAATCTTCCCTGATTTTTCATTTGGGGCGGCAGGACAGATGGACGATGTGTATTTTGGCATTGCTTTGCACCATCTCACTCAACCCGATCAATCGATCCTCGAAGGTGACCAGGTGGGAAGACTTCCAATGAAACTTACACTTCATGCCGGAGCAAAAGGGCATCGGTTTCACCGCGAACTATTCTCCAGGGCTTTTACCCTGTCTCCAAATCTGGTATACCAGCAACAAGGTTCTTTCAAGCAGATCAATGCAGGAATTTATATGAAAGAGGAGTTGCTGACTTTCGGAATGTGGTATCGAAATAATTTGTCGGTCAGGCCAGATGCACTTATTGCCATGATTGGTATTCAGAGGGAAAAATTTCAGTTTGGATACAGCTTTGATTTTTCTTTATCGAATATATCGGCTTACAGCTATGGCTCTCATGAGATCTCTTTGACCTTTTTCTTTGGTGAATATCACCGCAGGCTTTTCAATAATACCATGCTGATTCCGCAAATGTAATGAATAACCCTTGCCAATTTTCATATTTTCAAATCACCAAATAATTCAATAAACAAGTGTAACTGTTCCTGTTTGCCGGTGACGCCGTCCCAGAAAATCCGTAAAATCAAGAATCCAGACATAAGCTCCGGCGGGAGCAAAAGAGGAATCATGCATTTGTCCGTTCCAGCCTTTAATCTCATTTCTGGCCTCAAAAACAATATCATTCCATCTGCTCATAATCACAAGATGGTAACCTTCAGCAGCAATCCCTTCAGAACCAAGCTTATATTCACGATCTATCGCGTCAGGCGCATTAGGCGAGAACGCATTGGGCGGAAAAATCCGGTCAAACGCAATCAAAATCTGATGAGAGACAGTATCTGAGCAAAGCTGATCGTTTAAAACTTCCAATAAAACGGTCCTGTAGCCTGTCGCTTTATAATCGTGAGTGGCATCCTTCTGGCCGGAAGTAAGTCCATCGCCAAAGTTCCATACATAAGTGCTCGCTCCTATGCTTGCATTTGAAAAATTTATCGTAGGCTTATCATTATAAACAATTTTATTATCCATGCTAAAAAGGGCTGTAGGTTTAGGATAGGCCCAGACCAGTTCTTTTCGGCTCATCGTGTCAGAACACCCGGTTAAGGATGACAATGCGGTCAGAATTATATCATATTTATGATCCGGCACGTCATAGCTATGCTTTGCCTGAGCACCGGTTCCCTTTGTACCGTCACCAAAATTCCAGCTATAATTTAACTGGTCAACAGCGTCTTTAACTGTTCCATTGAACTGGGATTCGAACGGAGTGCATCCTGCGTTTAAAGAAACATCGATCGAAAAAGCGGGTTTTCGCCTGACCAAAACTGAAGCGGTATCACTGAGGCAGCCATATTTCGAAACTACACTAAGTTTGACAGTGGTCTGTGGTTTGTTTTTTAAATTAAAAATCAAAGGACCCTGCGTTGATGCAGGATTTCGTATAACTTCTTCACCATCAAAATTTGACAAATCCCACCGATAGGAATCCCATTGATCTCCGGTGCCCAAATATGAGATTTCATGATTCCCGCTGTCGAGACATTCGACTTGAAATTGTGTAAATCCGGCTGTAGGAATCGGGTAAGTCCACATATACTCTTTCCTGCTTATCGTATCGGCGCATCCGGTTGTTGCAGATAACGCGGCCAGCATAACGTCATATTTATGATCAGGTACTCCATAAATATGTTTAATCTGTTTACCAGTTCCAGCCACATAATCACCAAAACTCCAGTTATAATTCACCTGATCGACAGAATCAGCTGTTATTGCTTTAAAAAGTGGTTCGAAAGGCGTACATCCGGCATACGAAGATGCACTCATCACAAAATCGGGAATACGTTTCACCAAAGCTATAGCCGTATCACTAGGACAGCCAAATTTCGAAACTACACTTAGTTTGATTTTGACCTGAGGCTTGTTTTTTAAATTAAAGATCAAAGGACCCTGAGTCATAGCCGGATTTCGTATAACCTCTTCACTGTCTAGCTTTGACAAATCCCAATGATAGGTATCCAATTGATCTGCACTTCCCAAATAGGATATTTCATGATTTCCCTTTGCGAGACATTCAGCAGGAAGCGGTGTAAATCCTGCGGTGGGAATGGGTGCTGCATGAACCAGACTATCAATTTCTATTTCGTTGGTGCATCCTTCTTTGGTCACAACCTTTAGCTTCACATCATAAAAATTTGACTTTTGATAAATATGTGAAATTATACTATCACCTTTTGCAATGGGTGAACCATCTCCAAAATTCCAGAAATAGTCAACAACTTCTGTATTTGTGGCTTTAAAAACAGCATTAAATGGTTCACATCCAAGCTTAACTACATCTGATAAAAAAAGTTTGGGAGTCACAATGATATTTCGGGAGACGGAATCGGAACAACCATCCTGGCTAACAGTCAATTCAAGATCACGTTGGGCGCGGTTAATGCCTAATGGCACAAGCAGCGAATTGAGTCCAGATTGATTCGCGATAAGGTCTCCTCTGAAAACCCATTTAAAATTCGAAACTATTGTGTCCGCATCCCCGGCATATTTAGCCAGCAGGTTATACCCTGAACATTTTTTAGCGTCGGTTGTAAAATCGACTTTAGGAATCTTATAGAATCCCAATCTAAAAGAAGTATCCGATTGGCACGAAAATGTATCTTTAGCTGTCAAAAATACAGGGTAAGTACCAAAGTCTGCCGGCAACACCTTAGCTGAAAGACCATTAAATTTAACTTTTGGATCACTGCCCACAAACCACTCTACCTTTTTATCTGACGAAATATTCAATTCAGTTTCAAATTTTCCACAAATCAGCGATTCAAGATTCGAAAGATCTATTTTAGGTCTGTCCGTAAACGAGACCTTCATCGTATCGCGGGCTTTACATCCGTTTGAAGCTACAATATTGACGTTATACAGCCCCTCATTATGGAGGATAATCTCAGGTGTAGTTTCCGCTGTTGACCATAAATATGAGGCAAATCCTGCACCCGCATTTAATTTTATATTTTCAGGATTACAAATAGTCGTATCCTTGCCCAGATTAACAACAGGCGATTTGAAAAAACCCAGATTGAAGGCAGTCGTTGCCACGCATGAAAATGTATCCTTAGCAGTCAGAATAACAGGGTAGGTGCCTTCGTCAGCAGATAAAACTGAAGCATTAAGGTTGCTGATATTGAGTTTAGGATTAGTGCTTTCCAATATCCAGCTGACAGTTTTGTCTGCCGAAATATCGACAGTCGTGGTATATTTACCACACATTAAAGTGTCAAGCCTCGAAAGATCCAATCTGGGTCTGTCTGCAAACGAGACCTTCATCGTATCGCGTGCTTTACATCCGTTTGAAGCTACAATATTGACGTTATACAGCCCCTCATTATGGAGGATAATCTCAGGTGTAGTTTCCGCTGTTGACCATAAATATGAGGCAAATCCTGCACCCGCATTTAATTTTATATTTTCAGGATTACAAATAGTCGTATCCTTGCCCAGATTAACAACAGGCGATTTGAAAAAACCCAGATTGAAGGCAGCCGTTGCCACGCATGAAAATGTATCCTTAGCAGTCAGAATAACCGGGTAGGTACCTTCGTCAGCAGATAAAACTGAAGCATTAAGGTTGCTGATATTAAGTTTAGGATTAGTGCTTTCCAGTAACCAGCTAACGTTTTTGTCTGCCGAAATATCGATAGTAGTGGTATATTTGCCACACATTAAAGTGTCAAGCCTCGAAAGGTCCAATCTGGGTCTGTCTGCAAACGAGACCTTTATCGTATCTCGTGCTTTGCAACCATACTTGTTGGTTGCCTCAACAGTGTAAATCCCGGCCTTCGACGCACTAATCATTTGTCCGGCTAATGATCCTTGGGGAGTTGACCATGAAAAATTAGTAAACTGATCACCCCCATCGAGAACAATATTGGCCGGATTACAAATTAGAGTATCCCGGCCTAAAAATACAGCCGGTTTGCTAACCTGCACTTCGACACTATCCTTCAATTCGCAACCACCGTTTATAGACGCTTTTACCTGATACCAGCCGGCATTTGCAACTTGTATTGCAGACGTCGTTTCCTTTGTACTCCACAAATAATTATCAAAGGCATTTCCGGCATTCAGGGCTAGAGAAGGACTGCCATCGCACCGAACAAGCAATTTATCTCCATTCGCGTTGATATTGCTTCCCAGGTCAAGAACGATATCAAGATTGTAGCCAACACCGTAACCATAAGCTTCAACCCCGCCGAAACCATAAACATAGGCAATAAAACCTTTACCGGGGACTGTGGATTCAATGTAATGATTTCCTTTTGTCAAAGGTACCTGTGCGTAAGAATAGCCTGTTCCGGCAATCGCCACAAAAGGGACGACTGCATTATCGAGCTTAATCGCCCCGACAGCATCGTCTTTTACTACTACATTGATAAAAAACTTACTTGTAATCTGGGGTGAGTCATAAGCCACAAAGGCCACCTTTTCGCGTGTCTGGTTTACTGAACTCAGAATAACCATAAACGGATCGCCGTTGTTGCCGGTAAATGTGGCATCCACACTTTGTGAATTACTGAATTGTGCCAGCAAAATAGGCTTATCGCTCTCAATCAGTGATGCTTCGGTATATAACAGACTAAATTCATAATAGATTCCTTTCATCAATATGACAGGTGT
>CAYHDA010000004.1:0-36696 GCA_964355145.1 uncultured Mariniphaga sp. | reverse complement strand
ATGTTACCCTTGCCGCTACTGTCATTGGTTTCATTACACTGATGGGTGCAGCAATCGGGTTAATGAACATTCTGCTGGTAACAGTAGCTGAACGTACCCGCGAAATTGGAATTCATAAAGCAATGGGCGCGAACTCCCATTCGATCAAACAGCAATTCCTGATCGAATCGATCGTGATTGGGCAGTTGGGAGGTCTGCTTGGAATAGTATTGGGGATTCTTGCCGGAAATGGCGTGTCGGCACTGATCGGCAGCGCGTTTATCATCCCTTGGCAATGGATGCTGGCTGGCGTTGTTTTGTGTCTGTTTGTAAGCCTGGCTTCAGGTGTTCTTCCTGCCATCAAAGCATCGAAGCTTGATCCTATTGAGGCGTTGAGGTATGAATAAACAAGAGATTGAAAAAACCCTATAAATTGAAACAGAACCCGAATTTATAGGCAAAATTGTCGTGAATGGTTCCAAACTGATAAGGGCCATAACGATAATATACGCCAACTCCCCATGAAAGATAACCCATTCTCAGAAGGTTATTTACTTCAAAACCAGATTCATAAAAGCCTTTCCTGTAATCCTTTAGGTCGAGAAGCGCAAGGGACTGATCATTCATTCGCCCGAATCCGACATTTTGTGCAAAAATAAAGGAGGGTCTGGTTTTTGTCTTTTCCGGAAACAACCGGGGACTAAAATTGTGACGGAGATGAAGCGCCACATAGTTTGCAGCAGCAAATTCATTTAACTGCATTGTGGCAAAAGAATAAGATGCTGCCAGTGAGTAAGTTCCTGCATAGCTTCCATTGCCATTGAAAAATTCGGTAATTGGTGAGCTTTGGGTCGTTGTACCACCACGAATCATGACTGAGGTTGTTCCGATCATCGAAAATGGCAGATCGGATTTACCTTTTACCTCCAGTTTCGTATAGTGATTCTCTCCGCCTAAAACAGTAAGTCCTTGAATAATAGTAAAATAAATATTGGTTGTTGGAGTGTTAATCTCTTGAAGATGACCGTCTTCCATTTTGAATTTTATTCCGGGCGAATACCTGAGCTGCAAACCGGTTCGGGTCTCATTAAATGGAGCGAAAGGGTGAGCTACTAAAAATGGAGTGCTTAGCCGGGTGCCGTTCTTCGAAAAATCTCCAAAAAAATAAAGATTCAGCGCATCGAAAGGCCTGAATTCCAATCCGGTTGAAAATCGCTTTGTCGTAAACATGTTCTTAATGAGTAGATTACGATAGCTTTCGGTGTTGAGCAACGATTGAGTTTCCAGAAATTCAGAACCGCCAAATTCAATGTTCATCACCCTGTATCCGAGATAAATCCTCACATCGGTATTTCCGGAAGGATACATGTTTACCCATTCGCCGTGCTGTATAGAACGGTTTTTAAAGCCATAACACATATAACCGCCAACCGTAAAAAATTTCGATATCCGCGTGTTCGTCTCACCTCCCAAACCTAACTTAATTCCATCGTAAAGATTATACCCAAATAATTTATTGTAGTCGAAATTGAAAAAGCCCAATGAAATTTTCCCTTCCGCTATCAGCCTGATCATTTTAAGCTGTTGTTCCTGATTGAAAGCAATATTGGCAGGATCATCAATCAGCTGCGACAACGTATTTTTTTGATCGATTGGCTGGTAAATGAATTTTTTTGTCGATGGGTTAATGCCACGGTCCTGCAGATCTGCTTTTGTATTGAAATCAGCAGAACTCAATGGCGGATTGACCAGCTGCTGATAATAAGCAATTTTGCTTTCAAATATAAGATTATTATATTGACTGTCAGAGTTTTGTTTGGCAAAAAAAACAACGGTATTTCTTTCTGAAGGCAGCCACTTGCCACTGGTTTGTTCAAAAGTCTGATCGATTACAATAAGTGGGTCTTGCAATTTTAATTGAGTCGAGGACGCATGAAACTGCTTTAGTGCAAATGACCTGGCGTCGATTATTGCAGTCCCGCTGAATCCGTCAAATTGCTTTCCCGGCTTTGGGAAGTAGGTCATTTTATAAAGCGAATCACCCGACGTCGAAATGGAGTCACTGAAAGTATAAGCATAATTTGGAAAACCGGCGTTCGAAAATGGTGATAAATAGAACTTATTAAGCAGATTGACAGCAGTTACGGAAAATGATAATTTGTTCAGATAATTTGTCAGAGCCAAATATGAACTGTCATTTTTTCCTTCTGACTTTGTTGATAGAATCTCCGACTGAATAAATCCTGGTTTTAATGATTTCTGAACAGACAGGGTCTCGGACGAAAACAATAACTCATTGAGGTGGTTATCAGTGTTATTTGCAGTGACCGATATTGAACCCGTCACCGCCTCCGGATTTGTAACTATCCGGAGGCTTTGATGGGTAATATTGCTGTAACTATTTAGAGATGATAAATTTTGCTCTGAAAAATGCAGGATGACTTTACCTAATATTGAATCGGCTGATCTTTGACTTATTGTCAACGAATCGAAACGTTGTCTGTTAAGAGTACTGTTTTTTTTCAGGCTGACCGCCTCATTGGTCAGAGGAACCTGAATCGCCAAGCGACCGGCAATTGTCATCTCAGGACAATTCATCATAAAAACTGATGCAATCAGAAAAGTGTTAATCTTCAGCTTTATCAGGTTCATTCAGTATCACGGTAATTTGTTGCCGGTATAATAAACTATAATTTTGTTTCTTACTTTTATTTTGAGCTCATCTTAAGGAGATTTACTTCCTCTTCTGTCAGAAAACGCCATCTTCCACGCGGAAGGTCTTTCTTGGTCAATCCGCAGAAATAAACCCTGTCGAGTTTTTCCACTTTATATCCCAGATGCTCGAAGATTCGCCGTACGATTTTATTTTTACCGGAGTGAATTTCAATTCCTACCTGTTTTTTATCCTCTTCATTGACGTAGCTTACTGAGTCGGCTACTACAAAACCATCCTCCAGGGTGATTCCATCTACCATGTCCTGCAGATGATTCTTCGTTACTTTCTGATCCAAAAATACATGGTATATTTTTTTACGGTTGTATTTTGGGTGCGTCAACCGTTTTGTCATATCCCCGTCGTTGGTAAAGAGCAACAGTCCTGTGGTGCTCTTGTCCAGCCTTCCTACCGGGTATATCCTTTCGGTGCAGGCATTTGCAATAAGTTCCATCACGGTTTTGTCGGCATGAGGATCTTCCAGGGTTGTGACGTATCCTTTTGGTTTATTCAATAAGACATATACTTTTTTCTCGGCTGAGATAATTCTTCCGTTAAAGCTTACCGACTCGCCAGGCAACACCTGATGACCCATTTCCGAAACAATCTTGCCGTTTATGGTAACACAACCGGTGGCGATAAAAGTATCCGCTTCACGGCGTGAGCACAGTCCTGCATTGGCGATATATCGGTTAAGCCGCATTGAACCGGGCTCTTTTTTTGTTGCAGCAGATTTTGCTGGTCTGTGTGTTGACTTGAACTCGTCGTTGAGATTTTGATTTCCAAGTCTTCCGCGGAGCACTTTTCCTGTTTTGTTGAGGTATTGGTCTGATTCGGCTCCTTCAAATTTTCTTTCCGGACGCTTTTCAATCACATTTCGCCGAAAAACATCTGATGTCCGTTCTTTTCCAAACCGACCTGTGCCGGTTGGTTTTGTCCCCGAGACAGTTTTGATAACTTTCGTTTTCCCTAATCTTTTCCCGGAGGTCAGTTCTCGTGTTTCTGAACGACTTCCTGCAGGCCTCCTGCTCTGATCGGCGGGAGCTGATTCCTTTTTTACACGGGGCCTTGTTCCCGGTTCCCTTTTCCCGACGGTACGCTTTTCAGGGCGTTCCTGTCCTCTTTCTCTTCTGATAATCATTTCTTAATTCTCTGACTTATTATTGTTTTCGGGTGCAAATGTCGGAAAAAAAATCGAAAATGAACTTAAATTCTTCCAAATCAGAATAATCCTTTGAATAATTATTCTGTTTTAACACCTTTGCAGGTTAATAATCTAAAATAGACACAAAATATGGCACTTATAAAATCGATATCCGGGATACGGGGTACAATCGGAGGGAAACCGGGCGAAGGTCTTAGCCCTCTGGATCTTGTGAAATTTACAGCAGCTTACCTTACATGGGTAAAATCGACCATGAACAATGGCAGAAAACCGATAATTGTAGTGGGACGTGATGCCAGAATATCCGGAGATATGGTTAATGCGGTTGTTACCGGTACCTTAATTGGTATGGGGGCCGATGTTGTCAATATTGGACTTGCTTCCACTCCGACCACCGAATTGGCCGTTGTGGCTGAAAAGGCCGACGGAGGTATTATTCTCACTGCAAGTCATAATCCTAAACAATGGAATGCGCTTAAACTGCTCAATCAGGATGGCGAGTTTCTGAATGATACTGAAGGGAAAAAAGTTCTTGAGATTGCTGAAAATGAGAGTTTTATTTTCGCCGGAGTGGATGACCTTGGTCAGCAATTCAATAAGGACTACACCGCATATCATATTCAACATGTTCTTGATCTTAAGCTTGTAAATGTTGAAGCGATCAAAAAAGCAAAGTTGCGGGTAGCAGTTGATGCAGTTAATTCTGTTGGCGGAATAATTGTACCCCAACTATTAAAAGCGCTTGGCATTACTGAAATTGTTGAGATTAATTGTGAGGCGAACGGTTATTTTGCCCATAATCCCGAACCTATACCCGAATACCTTACCGATACTGCCGCAATAGTGCGGGGTAAAAATGTTGATGTTTGCTTTGTCGTTGATCCTGATGTCGACCGGCTGGCTATCATCAACGAAGATGGAACTATGTTTAACGAAGAATATACCCTTGTTGCAGTGGCTGATTATGTGCTGTCGCATACCAAAGGCAATACGGTTTCAAATTTATCCTCTTCGATGGCACTGCGCGATATTACCGAAATACATGGCGGAAGCTACACTGCATCGGCTGTGGGAGAAGTGAATGTCACCACTGCCATGAAAGCTACCCAAGCGGTGATTGGCGGTGAGGGAAATGGGGGAGTGATCTATCCGACAAGTCATTATGGGCGTGATTCAATGGTTGGAATAGGTTTGTTTCTTTCTCATCTGGCTGTTTCGGGATTAAAATGTTCTGATCTGCGTGCTAAATATCCTGACTATACGATCTCAAAAAATAAAATAGAACTTACTCCGGAGATTGATGTGGATGATATTTTGTTAAAAATAAAAGAAAAATATCGTAACCAGAAGGTCAATGCTATCGACGGGATTCGGATTGATTTTGACAAAGAATGGGTTCATTTACGAAAATCAAATACTGAACCAATTATCAGGATCTATTCAGAAAGCAAATCCGCGCTCGCTGCCAATGCATTGGCTGAAAAAATTATTGCTGACATTCGCAACATTGCCCGAATATAAAGTATTCGTTAAGTGTTATGAATTTCTTTTTTTTATCAATACAAACTATTTAAATTTGCATTCGATTTTTTATCAGTGATATTTTTTCTTAATCAAATCATTATAATTCGAATTTTATGAAAGTTACAGTTGTAGGAGCAGGAAATGTAGGAGCTACTTGTGCCGACGTTTTGGCCTATCGGGAAGTGGTAAACGAGATAATACTATTGGATATTAAGGAGGGCATTGCTGAAGGCAAGGCACTCGATATTTGGCAGAAAGCTCCAATTAATGGTTATGATACCCGCACCGTGGGCGTTACCAATGATTATACCCGCACTGCCGGTTCTGATGTGGTGGTTATCACCTCCGGATTACCACGTAAACCGGGGATGACCCGCGATGACCTGATTCAGATCAATGCAGGAATTGTAAAAACTGTAACCGAAAATGTAGTAAAATATTCTCCGGATGCCATAGTTATCATTGTTTCCAATCCTTTGGATGTGATGACCTATCAGGCGCATATCACTTCTAAACTACCCCGTACCCGAGTGATGGGAATGGCTGGAATTTTGGATACCGCCCGCTACCGTGCATTCCTTGCCGAAGCATTGAATATTTCTCAGAAAGAGATTCAGGCTATGCTTTTGGGGGGCCATGGTGATACAATGGTTCCGCTTACCCGCTATACTACAGTTGGCGGTATTCCTGTTACTGAACTTCTTGATGCCAGTGTCCTTGATGCAATCGTTGAGCGGACAAAAGGCGGAGGCGGCGAATTAGTGAAATTGATGGGTACATCGGCATGGTATGCCCCGGGAGCTGCAGCAGCCCAGATGGTTGAAGCAATTGTTAAAGATCAGCGACGCATCTTCCCTGTTTGCATTCAGCTTCAGGGTGAATATGGTATCGATAATTGCTATCTTGGAGTTCCTGTGGTTTTAGGTAAAAATGGTATCGAGCGAATTATAGAACTTAAGCTGAACAAAGAGGAAATGGCGATGATGAAATCCAGCGAAGGTCATGTACGCGAAGTGATGAATGTTCTGGATGAGTTGAATAAAAAATAATTACCTGATTATATTGTCAAAAAAGGGGTCTCGTACCCCTTTTTTGCTTTACAATTTTATACGATTTGATAATGCAGGAAATTTTTTTTGAAATTGTCGAGCTTGAAGCAAAAACTTACCACCCTTTGATCATCGCTGATTTTGAGGGACTTTGCGATCATTGGTGGGTCATTGATACAGGCGCTTCAAAAAGTGTTTTTGACGAATCACTGACTGGTTGTTATATCCTGAATCAAGAAGATACGGTAATGGCTACCGGTCTTGGGAAAGAAGTTGTTGAAACAAATTCAGGTACGATTCCTGACCTGAAACTTGGTGGATTTAATTTTGGACCTCTTCCGGTCGCATTAGTCGATTTCAGTCATATTAATACTGAATACACCAAATTCTCCGACAAAAAGATTGTTGGATTGATCGGATGCGATTTTCTTTATTTGAGAAATGCAATCCTCAATTTTGAGCATAAATCAGTGATATTGAATACCGAAATTTTTCAAAATTCAACGATTTAGGTAAAGAACTATTCAGGGTCTGCTGAAAATACATAAATTGTTAAATCAGTCTGATCTAAAAATTCCGGAGGAATTTAATGTTTATAGAATGCTGATCACAAACAGAAACATTCGACTCCGGCCGGAGTCGAACACCGAATGTAACCACGATTTCCTATAACCATGCGACCACGCCGAGGTCTTGAAAGATTCCAAATTGTATCATTGGATTTGCATATTTGATTAAAGTCATCCGTCAACCGACTAAAATCAAACTCTTGCTCAGGTTAAGCTCGTAAAGAGCGGATATCTCAATAACCGTGGGCTTCGGCATGAGCTCAGCCGAACGGTGTCAACCCACGGAATATAGACCGCATATTTTTTAGCCCCTAAGGGGTTGAATCACCGTATTATGGAAAATATTTCTCGTCAATTTCGATCCCGTGTTCGGCAAGCAGCCTTTACATTTTAGGGTTCCTAAAAAGTAAGCATAAAGTTCTCTGGAATGATCAGGAATGAGTGTTTTACGGTCAACTTTTGTCCTAAAAACCAAATTGAAATTCAGCCACTGCGTGACTAAAAACGCTGAATATTACGTTGCGGTGCTCTGCACCTTAAGAATCGTACTCAATATAAATATTTCTACAAATATTTCGCAGCTCTGCTGCTTTCCTGTTTTACTAAGGTGCAGAGCACCGCGATATTTGTAGAAGATTAATCGTCTTAGACCCAAAGGTGCAAAGCACCGAAATATTTCATAATTCAACGATTTATGGCCGTGTGTCTATTTTTTTGGCAACAGCGCTTCACGACAATAAGCGACACATTTGGTCACTTCCTTAACAGCATCAGAACCTTCGGGAATAGTGTATTCCAGTTCGATATCGCAGGTTATAGGCCATTTATTCTTTTGAACCAGTTGAAGCATTTCAATAACAGGAGTCTCTCCTTTTCCAAACTGCTTATTTTTATTGGGTTCGGCAGCTTTCGGACCTGTTTTGTCTTTAATATGTATGCTGACAATACGGTCATGAAGTCGTTCGATTAAACCGCAAGGGTTCAGCCCGGTAGCGCCTAAATAGTGGCCGGCATCAAAATTCAGCATAAGTTTGGATCCATAGGAAAGTGCTTTATCAAAACTGAAATTGGGATCTCCGGGTTGCCCGTGATTATGAAAAATCACAAAAAGATTGTGTTTCTGAGCAAAAGGAGCAAAGCGTTTACCTGCCTCTTCCGAAATTTCCATAGTAATTCCGCGGGCACCCAATGTTTTACAAACCTTAAAAACATAGTCGATCTCTTCGTCTGACCAGCTTTTATCGCCTAATTTCAGAATGTCGATTTTCACCCCTTTGGCATTGAACATTTTGCGGATCTCTTTGAATTTATCCATCGAAACGGAAGTTCTCCATTTTTTGATAACCTCAGCATCTTTTACATTCGGGATGCCGGCATATTCTTCAACATTGCCACCCATCAGCTCGATAGAGCTTAAATTTGAATCGATTACGTATTTCAGAATTGCCGGAATTGTCTGATCAGGCATACTGCGATAACTATAGGTGATCGTACCGATCTGGACTCCCCCGAATTTCGAGGAATTTTTACCTCCAGCGAATGCTGCAGACTGGACACAGAAAAGTGCAATTACAAAAATTGCGAATGACTTCGTAATTGAATTCCAAAACAACAATTGAGGTACTTTTTTTAGTTGGGTTTTCATAATAAGATTTGTTAATTAATTATACAATTATAGTGAATAATATCATCCGTTTGTGAATGGTATTGTATTATATTGAGAGGGGCATTTGATTATTTTATTTGATATTCGGCAGATCAGAATCGATTAGAAATATTGATAATTTAAAGTCATGGAATTGGTTAAATTATGTTAATTGTCTATTTTTTGGAGAATTTTTATTTTAGCCGTTAAGCTGTTTTGAATTGAATTATTAAATTTGCGACAGTTTTGAAAAGAAAGGTTTTATTTTTTTTTTCAAAAATCTGACCACTTAGTTTTTCTTAAAATATTTTTTTTCACTAACGATACAGGCATCGTTTCCTTATAATTAATTCAACGTTTATTTAAACACTAGTAATTTAGAGTATGAAATCACAAAATGGTTTATTAAAATTTCAGAGCGCGTTTTCTGCATTGGTTATTCCTGTTTCGCTGGTTTTGGCGATGCTTGTATTTAATTTTATAATGGGAGCCTCCAGTAATTTTCAAGGGAATAATTCGGCTAATGCCCCTATTCCCGGCAACTTTCTTGGTGTCATTTATAAGGGAGGATTTGTTGTTCCTGTTATTATGACATTGCTTTTAGTTGTTTTGGCATTCTCCCTTGAACGTTTTTTTACAATTAGTAAGGCGGGTGGCAAAGGATCGGCAGTTAAATTTGTTGAGGCTATAAAAGGTTATCTTGCTAAAAATGATATCAGTGGGGCAATAGGTGAGTGCGACCGTTTTGAAGGTTCAATCGGAAGTGTATCTAAAGCGGCACTTCAGAAATATTTGATGCTTGAAAAGGACGTCATTATGTCAAAAGAACAGAAAGTTCTTGATATTCAAAAGAATATAGAAGAGGCGACATCACTTGAACTTCCAAGTCTTGAACAGAATTTGCCGGCTTTGGCAACTATTTCTTCGGTTGCTACGATGATGGGGTTGTTAGGAACAGTACTTGGAATGATTCGTTCGTTTGCTGCAATGGCAAATGCGGGTGCGCCTGATTCAGTAGCATTATCAACAGGTATTTCGGAAGCGCTTATCAATACTGCCTTCGGCATTGGAACCGGTGCACTTGCAGTTGTGATGTACAATTACTTTACCACCAAAATTGACAAACTTACTTATTCAATTGACGAGGCCGGGTATAGTATTGTTCAGACATTTGCTGCAAAGCATTGATGTCTGTTATTTCTAATACATTAGAATTATGCCAAAAGTAAAAATTAAAAGGAAGAGTACGGCAATTGATATGACAGCAATGTGCGATGTTGCGTTTTTGTTGCTGACTTTTTTCATGCTTACCTCAAACTTTGTTCAAAAGGAGCCGGTTATGGTTGATACTCCGTCTTCTATATCCGAAATCAAGATTCCTGATCGAAATATCATGATGATCCTGGTTGATCCGAAAGGGAAAGTGTTTTTTGGTATCGACGGACAAGAGAGCAGAATTGAATTGCTTACCAAAATGGGTGCTGTCTATAACACAACTTTTAGCACGGCAGAATTAAAGGAATTTAGTTTGATTAACCGTTTTGGAGTTCCAATCAGTCTAATGAAATCTTACTTGTCGATGAAAGCGGATGAGCGGGATTTACCTCAGAATGCTTTGGGTATCCCTTGCGATTCGCTGGACAACCAGTTTAAAAATTGGGTTAGTCTTGCGCGCAGTATCAATAAAGATTATCGGATTGCCATTAAAGCAGATCAGGCAACTACTTATCCGGTTATCAAAAAACTGATGGGTACTTTGCAGGATTTGAACGAGAACAGGTATAACCTGATTACCAGTCTTGAAAGTGTCGCTGATTTTGAAAAACTGTAAATAAAAAAATACATGTCTGAAGTAGCTCAGAATAATAGTAAGGGAAATAAGAAGGGCAGAGTTAAGAAGATGTCGACGAGGGTGGATTTTACCCCTATGGTTGACCTTGGCTTTTTGCTGATCACATTTTTTATGTTGGCCACAACGCTTAACAAGCCTCAGACCATGGAGATTGCCATGCCTTCAAAAGAAAAACTTGCAGAAGCGGATCAACAAAAAATCAAAGCCTCGCGGGCTGTTACAATTCTCCTTGGTAAGGACAATAAAGTTTTTTACTATGAAGGGACACGTGAAAACGACATTGATCCGGTTCTTAATCAAACCGATTTTTCTCCAAAAGGGATTCGTCAGTTTTTGATTTCAAAGAATTATGAAATTATGGTCAGTGTTCGTGATCTGAAGCTCAAAAAAGATGCAAGAACGCTTTCTGACAAAGAATTTGAGACGAAAAAGAATGAGATTATTGGAGATAAAAAAGCTCCTATAGTCCTTATTAAGTGTACTGATGACAGTTCGTACCGGAATCTTATCGATGCCTTGGATGAGATGGCAATCTGTAATATCGGACGCTACGCAATTGTTGATATCACACCATTTGATTTGGATCTGTTAGCGAAAAAGAGTTTGTGACATACTCGAAACGGCTAATGAAAGTACAAGAAGAACAGCTCTTTACTGAGACTTTTCTGACCTTTATTGAAAATTATTTACGGATGAAAATTGTATCCTGATGGCAGCAAATAATGATATTTTTTCGAATGAATGGTGCGATTTGGTTTTTGATCCCAAAAACCGCGAATACGGTGCTTATGAGCTAAGGAAAAATTCCTCAAAAAGACACTTTAAGGCATTACTTATTGCAAGCCTCGCATTCGTCTTTCTGGTATCCGCTCCTTCTTTACTCAGGAAGATTTTACCGAAGAGCACAGACAAGGAATTGACTGTCAGGGTGCTTTCTGATATAAAGCTTGAAAAGCCCAAAGAGCCGAATATTTTAAGAGAAGTTCCTCCTGCTCCGCCATTGCGAAATACAATAAAATTCACACCACCTGTGATCAAGCCCGATGAACAGGTACCAGAGGAAGAACAACCTATAATGCAAAAGGAAATAGTTGAAGCAAAGGCTGCTATCAGTAATGTGGCTTTTGATAAAGGTACTGATGATGTTGCTGCTCCTGTTGCAACTGAGCAAAATCATATTACAGAAGAACCCGATCAGACTTTTGTTATTGTCGAAATTATGCCTCAATTTCCCGGGGGAGAAAAAGAGATGACAAAATTTATCAAAAATAATATGAAGTATCCTTCTCTTGCTGCTGAAAATGGAATTTCCGGTACGGTTATAGTAAATTTCGTTATTGACAGAGATGGTCGTATTACAAGGATAAAAGTTGTTAGGGGAGTTGGCGGTGGCTGTGATGAAGAGGCTATCAGAGTATTAAATCTGATGCCGTTATGGACCCCGGGTAAACAAGGCGGAAAGGCGGTACTGGTGAGTTTTACACTTCCGTTCAAATATATGATACAATAGTAATTTGCGAATTTACATGACGGCTTTTAAGGCTAAAAAAGATGAAGAGAATTGAGCTGATTTTGTTTTTATCCTTACTTCTTGGTGGCTGCAGATTCTTTAAAGGTGATCCTTACCGAAATACCCCCACAACCGGTAAAACATCGATCTGCGTTGATGAAACTTTTCGTCCGATTATAGAGGCTGAATTAGATGTTTTCAAAGTAATATATGGCTATACCGATTTAAGCGCTATATATACACCTGAAAATGAAGCATTTAAAAAATTGATGAGTGGCGAGGTCGAATTAATAGTTGCGTCCCGACGCTTATCCGATAGTGAAACAGCCGAATTAAACAGGAAAAAAATTTTTCCGCGTCAAATGAAAATTGCCACTGATGCTATTGGACTTATTGTCGCGCCTTCAAGCAAGGATACATTAATCACTTTGAATCAGATAAGTGATATCCTTAAGGGCAAAGTGGAGCGATGGGATCAAATCAATCCTGGGACGAAGTCGGGAAAAATAAAAGTTGTTTTCGATAATGAAAAAAGTAGTATTGTAAATTTTTTAGCAAATACACTCTGTAAAGGGGAAATTGACACCAGAAATCTTTTTGCATTGGAATACAACCGCGATGTTATTGAATACACCAGTACCCATCCGGGAGTGTTAGGCTTCATAGGTGCCAGCTGGATTAGTAACAGTGACGATTCTCTGCACCTCTCTTTTCATAAAAAGATAAAAGTTGTGTCAATTAGTAATAATTCACGTCCCGATCAGGACAATAGTTATAAACCATTTCAGGCCTATTTAGTAGATCGTATTTATCCTTTGACAAGGGATATTTATATTATCAATGCCGAGCCCCGGAATGGATTGGTGACTGGATTTTCGGCCTTCGTGGCAAGCGATAAAGGACAGAGGATTATCTTGAAATCCGGAGTCCTTCCTGCCATTGCACCTAACAGGCTGATTAATATTCGCAAAGATTTTTAATTGAATATCTGAAATTCGCAAACAATTAATATACAGTACTATCATGATAAAATCCAGTTCGTTTTCACTCATTGTGCTTTTTTTTTCCGTGATAGTCTGTTCAGGACAGCAGAAGATTAATCAAGGTGTATTCTATCTTAATGATTTTCAGTACCAAAAGGCCCGAAATTTTTTTATTGACCAATTAAAGACTTCTCCTGCAGATGTAAGAAGTTCCTGTTCGTTAGGCGATACTTACCTTGCTTTACAAATCCGTGACAGTGCTAAGTTATGCTATCAAAAAGCTCAAAGCCTTGATCCAAAATCGCCATTCCCTTTGATTGGTCTTGGCAGAATCGCTTTTTTGGAAGATGACGTTCCGGCTCAGCTTGACTATTTTGAGAGAGCCAGAAAATTAGACAGAAGAAATCCTGAAGTATATTGCGAAATTGCAAAAGGCTGTATCAGTCAAACAAAAAAAGATACTACAACAGCAAGCAAATTTTTAAATCTGGGATTTGAACTTAACACAGACTATGCCCCCCTTCATATTACATTAGGTGATTATGAATTATTGTGTCACAGGCATGGTCCTGCAATAAATGCGTATCAAAGAGCCTATTATTATGATCCTAATTCTGCACTTGCCTATCGGAAACTAGGGGTCATACATACCTATTCACGCGCTTTCCGCGATGCATTAAATGCCTTGGCCAAGAGCATTGAGCTAAACAGCGATCAAATTTTGGTATATAAAAATCTGGGTGATTTGTATTATTTGATTGGGAAATACCCTGAGGCGGAAAAGAATTATCAGATATACATGGGTAGAGCTGAGATAACTTATGAAGATCGCGAACGATATGCGATCATCCTTTTCTTTAATAAAAGATATCCGGAAGCTGCAAAACTTCTGGAGGACACCATAAATCATAAACTGGATGTGTCTGTTTTATACAGAATCAGAGGTTACATCGCATACGAAACAGGTGAACATTCAAAAGGAGTGGAGTATATGTCGAGATTTTTTAAGCTTCATGATCCTGAGAAAAATATAGTGTCGGATTATATTTATTACGGCAGGTTATTGCAGAAGGCCGGTAAAGATACTTTGGCCATAGTGAACTACAATAAAGCGTTGGCTTTGGATTCCACAAAAACGGATATTTACGATGAGCTCGCTAAGCTCTACACCGCGAACAGGATGCACCTTGAAGCGGTGGCGAATTATAAAAAAATGATTGCTATTGGAGCTGACAAAGTAAGTACTTACTTTATGATCGGGAAGGAGTATTCTTACACCGGTGAAATTTACCGGCAAAAATACGATTCTCTTTATGCCCTGCAGAAAAGTAATAATATACCATTTACTGACAGCACAAGTGTAAATAATTTAAAGCGGCTCTATTTTCAAAAGGCGGACAGTGCATTTTTGATTGTCACGGCACTCAATCCGCAGTATGCCGGCGGATTTATTTGGAGGGGGCGATTAAATGCGCTTCTTGATCCGGAGGCTGAAAAGGTTGATGCCAAAGAAGCCTACGAAAAAGCGCTTGGAATTCTCGAACCAGGTGATGTAAACAAGAATCGCAGATCGATGATTGAATGTTACAGATATCTCGGATCCTATTACTATCTGTACAGTGAGCGGCTTTTTAAGGCCGATATAAAGCAATCCGAAGCGTTGAAAATTACCTCCATAGACTACTTCCGGAAGATTTTAAAACTTGATCCTAATGACGCTCAGGCTTTAGATGTTTTCAAAAAACTGAAGATCGTACCATGATGTGCACACAACAGATTAATAAAAAGGCCTGGTTTTCAAACGAAAACCAGGCCTTTTTATTAATCTGCGTTTCTTTTATGTGGTGCCACCTGGAATTGAACCAGGGACACACGGATTTTCAGTCCGTTGCTCTACCGACTGAGCTATGGCACCATTATTCTAACGCGTGGCAAAACTAATCAAAATTTGTTTCCCTCCAAGCATAGACTGAAAAAAAGTCAAAGAAATTTCAATACTTTTGTAACTTGTTCAAAACGAATTAATGGAATATTTTTCTTCTCTTTTACCTAATGGCATACGGCTGGTTCATTACTATGTCGATTCACCCGTTGCCCACTGCGGAATTATCATCAATACCGGATCACGCGACGAAGCCAATACGGAGCAAGGAATTGCACACTTTATTGAGCATACCATCTTTAAAGGAACCCTGAAAAGAAAGTCGTTTCATATTTTGAGCCGGCTCGACGATGTCGGTGGCGAAATGAATGCTTACACTACAAAGGAGGAAACAGCTATCCATGCCTCTTTCCTTTCCGAATATTATGAAAGGACAATTGAGCTGTTCAGTGATATACTCATTAACAGTACTTTCCCGGATCAGGAATTAAAAAAGGAGAAAGATGTAATTATAGATGAAATCAACTCTTACAACGATTCTCCATCTGAATTAATCTTTGATGAGTTTGAAGAACTGATTTTCGAGGGTCACCCTATCGGACGTAATATTTTGGGAACACCTGAAAACGTTAAGTCATTTACCCGCGAAGATATTCAATTGTTTATAGCGAAAAATTACAATACCGATCAGATGGTAATTTGTTCGGTGGGGAATATTTCTGATAAACGGTTTTTTCATCTCGCGGAACGTTTTTTCAGCCACCTTCCTGCAAATCCGCGCGCTTTTTCACGCCAGATATTCTCAGGATACACTGCCAGGTTTAAATCAATTGAAAAGGAAACCTTTCAGGCGCATTGTGTTATAGGAGGTCTGGCATACGATTCACTTCATGCCGATCGGATTGGTCTGGTTTTGCTGAATAGTGTTTTAGGCGGACAATCAGGCAATTCAAGACTCAATCTGGCTTTGCGTGAAAGAAACGGGATTGCTTATAATCTTGAATCCTCCTACACAGCCTATTCCGATACCGGTACAATTACCATCTACTTCGGTACAGACAAGGATAATCTCGAAAAGGCAATTTCACTGATTAAGCGTGAGATAAATATTCTTCAGAATAAATCACTGGGTAATATTCAAATTAGCAAGGCAAAAAAGCAATTGGTAGGGCAGTTGGCCATGGCACAGGAAAACCATGAAGATTTGATGCTGACACTTGGGAAGAGCTTTCTGATCTATAATAAAATGGATGGACTGGATCTTATCTATAAAAAAATAAATGCGGTAACTCCATCTCAAATAATGGGTATTGCCAATCAAATTCTGGATTTTGAAAAACTGTCCGTGCTAATTTACAAATAAAAATGCTAAAGATTGATCAGGCATTGGAGCTGTACCTTCTGGCTCACATCGAAGAAGAGCGTCCACTGATGGCGCGACTTTACCGTGAGACGCAACTCAAAATGGTAAACGGCAGGATGTGCACAGGACATTTGCAGGGATCACTGTTGACACTGCTCTGTAAGCTTGTTCGTCCGCACAGAATTCTCGAAATTGGAACTTACACAGGTTATTCCGCCTTATGCCTGGCAAGTGGATTATCTGATAACGGGATGTTGCACACCATCGAGATTAATGACGAACTGGAGCAATTGGCCGCTTCGTTTTTTAAAGAATCGGGGTTGAACGACAGAATTGTGCAACATATCGGTGACGCAGAAGATATTATTCCTCTCCTTGACGAGAAATTCGACCTCGTATTTCTTGATGCAGATAAGCGAAAGTATCTCACGCATTACAATCTTGTGTTTCCAAAAGTGGCGATAGGCGGTGTTATTATTGCGGATAATACGCTGTGGGCTGGTAAAGTTGTTCAGAAAATTGTCATCACCGACGACCAAACAACAAGCATAATGAAATTTAATGATTTCGTCAGGGTTGATTCCAGGGTCGAAACATTTATGATTCCAATCAGAGACGGGATGACTGTTCTGCGTAAAATATCGGAATAAGTCCTGGAAGAGTAATTAATTCATTCTTTGATTCTTTCATCCTTACATTCTCCGATTCGTTCCTTCTTTTTCGTATCTTTAGGTATGTTATATCGAAAGGCCAATGAAAGAGGAATTTCTGCATTTTATCTGGAAACATAAATTGTATCATGATGATTCCCTTTTCACGAATGACGGTGAATTATTAAAAATTATCCATCCCGGCAGACATAACACGCACGCCGGTCCTGATTTCTTTGATGCCCGGATACAAATTGGCAGCACCCGCTGGGCCGGAAATATCGAGATTCACGTTAAAGCATCAGATTGGGATAAGCACGGCCACCAAAACGATCCGGCCTACAGAAACACCATACTCCATGTGGTCGCATTGTCCGACATTCAGGTCAGTAATGATATTGGCTCCAAACTTCCGGCTTTGGTGATCAGATGGCCTCAATGGCTTGAAAACAATTATGAAATGCTTATTAAGAGTCACGATTGGATAGGCTGTGCATCCTGTTTGTATCAGGTAGATCCTTTTAAAATTAAATTCTTCCTGAACGGGGTAGTTATTGAACGTTTAAAGCAAAAAATCGAAGCGATCAGTACTGTTTTGAATGCTACTAAGGAAGATTGGGGCGAGACCTTTTACTGCATGCTGGCCAGGAATTTTGGTCTCAGAGAAAATTCGCTTCCCTTCGAAATGGTGGCCCGTTCACTACCTCAGTCGATATTGGCACGCCACCACGATTCCCTTTTTCAGATTGAAGCACTGCTTTTTGGCCAGGCGGGATTGCTTGGCGAGGAACTTTTTGGTGACGATTACTATCTGGATCTTCGCAAAGAGTACCGCTACCTTGCCTTGAAGTATGGATTAAAACCAATTGCAGGGCATTTGTGGAAATTCATGAGGATGCGTCCCGGAAATTTTCCCACCATCCGGCTGGCACAGTTTGCAGCGTTGATTTACCGTTCGCAGGGACTTTTTACGGCTGTAATTGAGGCAGCTGATCTTGGTGAGCTAAAGCGGCTGTTTACCCTTTCAGCTTCTGTTTATTGGAACAATCATTATCGCTTCAATGTCCCGTCGATCAATCAGAAAAAGGTGTTTGGTGGTCAGATATTTAGCCTGATTGTTATAAATGTTGTAGTTCCTTTTTATTTTATGTTTGGAGAAAGCCAAAATAAACTAATTTTGAAAGACAGAGCATTGGAGATTCTTGAACAAATGCCGTCTGAAAACAATAGTTTAATCAACCGATGGGCAGCTGCCGGAATTATCGCTGCAAATGCCCTCGAATCGCAGGCATTACTTCAGCTTCAGCACAACTATTGCGAGCAGAAGAGATGCCTCGATTGCACAATCGGGCATAAAATAATCTTGCATGAACCAGTTTGAGAAACAGACATCCAAAACCTTCAGAATAGCCATAATACTGGTCTCCTCTGTATTTATTTGCGGATTGATTGGTTTTCATTTTATTGAAGGATACGGGTTTATTGATTCATTGTATATGACAGTTCTTTCTGTTTCAACAGTTGGTTTTGAAGTTGTCAGGCCATTGTCACCACAGGGGAAGTTGTTCGTTTCGTGTTTGATTATCTTTAGTCTTGGAAGCTTTACATTTGTAGGATCAAGTATTGTCCGGTTTTTTTTGGATGGTGAATTTATAAAAAAGTTAAAAACAAACAGGGTGAGCAAGAGGATTGAAAAATTAACCGATCATGTAATTATTTGCGGATATGGCCGCAATGGAGAGCAGGCTGCTCTTGAATTAACCGATCACAATCAGCCATTTGTAATCATTGAACGGAGAGACAATGTGATTTCAAGAATTCAGGAGGATCCTAACCTTCTTTTTATTCAGGGAGACGCCACCAATGAAGAGGTGCTGCGAACTGCCGGAATCGACCATGCCAGAGCTTTGATAGCGACTACTCCAAACGATGCGGACAATATGTTTGTGGTTCTTACTGCCCGCAGCATGAATCCCGACCTGACCATTATCAGCCGCGCTTCGGAAATTGGTTCCGATACCAAATTGAGGCGCGCAGGTGCTACCAACGTAATCATGCCTGAACGGATGGGCGGGCAGCGAATGGCTCGTTTGGTAACTCAACCCGACGTGGTAGAGTTTATGGAGTATATACTTCTGCAACGAAACCGAGACATCAGTATCCACGAGGTTCAGTGCAGGAGTATGGCAAAAGCTAACCAGGGAAAAACGATTGGAGCGTTAAGTTTGGGGAGTATTACCGGAACCACTATTATTGGGTTAAAAAACAGTGAGGGTAAATATATTTTCAATCCTGGAAGTGATTACGTCTTGTCGCTGGAGGATCAGCTTTTCGTCTTGGGATCTCCGGAGCAGGTTCTGAATCTAAACAGTTACCTTGAAAATAAAAAATAGCCTGCAAAAATTATGGATAATGCAGCGGAATAGAAATAAAGCAATATTCTGAGACTACTATCTAATCGCAAAGATTTTTTACCTCGTTTTTGACTTTCATTTTTATTTGAAAATGATCTCTGATAATTACTGAATTATTAAATAAATATTTCGGTGCTTTGCACCTTTTGGTCTAAGACGATTAATCTTCTACAAATATCGCGGTGCTCCGCACCTAAGGAAAACGAGAAAGCAGCAGAGCTGCGAAATATTTGTAGAAATAATTATATTAAGCACGATTCTTAAGGTGCAGAGCACCGCAACCTAATTCTCAACATTCACTAATGAATAGGATTTAAATAAATTGATCGAAAAATAATACGACATTATTATATTTCGACAATTTATGAAAGACTGAAAATATTTTTCGAGAAGATCAGGTGTATAACGGTTGATCACAGAACACCTTTTGACACAGTCCAGAACTTTGTTTTTTGCAGCTTCAGAAAAACAGAAACAACCTAGATACTAATATAATATAGAAAACTTGTATAAGTATGATATAATTTTGTACCTTTGTGCCGGTTTTTGAATTAATGTTGATCCGTTGTTATCGAACACGAATACTGCGGCGCAATAATTGTATCATTTTAATTTTTTTAAAAAATGTATTTAAGTACAGAAAAAAAACAGGAGATTTTTGAAAAGTATGGTGTCACTGCCACTAACACGGGTTCTGCAGAGGGACAAATCGCACTTTTCTCATTTCGGATCAGCCATCTTACGGAGCATCTGAAAGTAAATAAAAAAGATTACGGAACACAACGTGCACTGATTGGACTCGTTGGGAAACGTCGCTCGCTGCTCGATTACCTGAAAAGGAAACACATCGACCGTTACCGCGCAATTATTAAGGATCTTAATCTTCGTAAATAACGAACAACCTAAAAAGGCAATTTTCGAATTGCCTTTTTTTAACTTTTTAAAAGCCCCACCCATCATTTTTAATATTCACACAATTATTTTTTAAATTATGTACAAAGCTGTTAGTAAGACAATTGATCTGGGCGATGGCCGTACGATTCACATTGAGACGGGTAAGCTGGCTAAGCAAGCCGACGGATCGGTGGTCGTAAAAATGGGTGATACCATGTTACTTGCTACTGTAGTATCGGCAACCGAAGCTGCTGAGAATGTTGATTTCATGCCGCTCTCTGTCGATTACCGCGAAAAATATTCTGCTGCCGGAAGGTTTCCAGGCGGATTTCTTAAAAGAGAAAGCCGGCCATCAGACGATGAGATTTTAACTGCCCGTTTGGTTGACCGCGTTTTACGTCCGTTATTCCCGGATAATTATCATGCCGAGACTGTGGTTATGATTGCTCTGATCTCCTCCGGAAAAAATGAAATGCCTGATTGCCTCGCCGGATTGGCGGCATCAGCTGCCCTTGCGGTTTCGGATGTTCCTTTCAATGGTCCGATTTCTGAGGTTCGTGTAGGTCGCATTGATGGAAAGTTTATCATTAACCCATCTGCCGAGCAACTTTCTTCTGCCGATATCGATATTATGGTTGGTGCATCGTATGACAATATTATGATGGTTGAAGGTGAAATGGACGAGGTTTCTGAAGAAGAAATGCTTGAAGCCATCAAATTCGCCCACGACAATATCAAGATACATTGTAAAATCCAGTCAGAACTGGCTTCAGAGCTGGGCATTGTAAAACGCGAATACTGTCATGAACATAATGACGAAGAGCTTCGTGAGTCGATCTGGAAAGCAACCTACCAGAAAGCATACGACACAGCCCGTTCATTGATCAATGACAAGCACCTTAGGGTTAGCTCATTTGCGAAAATCAAAGAAGATTTTGTTGCAGCATACAGTGAAGGGAAAGAGGCCGGATCAGTCAATAAAAACCTGATATCCAGGTATTACCACGATGTTGAAAAAGAAGCGATGCGTCGTATGATCCTTGATGACGGTATCCGTCTTGATGGCCGTTCCACTACTCAGATACGTCCGATATGGGGCGAAGTATCTTACCTGCCCGGATCACATGGTTCAGCGATCTTTACCCGTGGTGAAACACAATCGCTTACCAGTGTTACTCTGGGAACCAAAATGGATGAGAAAATTATTGATAATGTGACATTTAAAGGACGTGAGCGCTTTTTGCTGCATTATAATTTCCCATCTTTTAGTACCGGTGAAGCCAAAGTACCTCGCGGACTTTCGCGTCGCGAAATTGGACACGGAAATCTGGCTCATCGCGGATTAAAACGAATGATTCCGGAAGGATTTCCATATATTGTGCGTATTGTTTCTGATATTCTTGAATCAAATGGTTCGTCTTCAATGGCAACTGTTTGTGCGGGAACAATGGCTATGCTTGACGCAGGCATCCAGCTGAAACGACCTGTTTCCGGAATTGCAATGGGACTTATTACAGATAAGGATTCTGCAAAATTTGCTGTTCTTTCCGATATCCTTGGTGACGAGGATCATTTGGGTGATATGGACTTCAAGGTAACCGGAACAACCAAAGGGATTACCGCCACCCAAATGGACATTAAAGTAGATGGTCTGTCGTATGAAGTTATGGCAAAAGCACTGCAGCAAGCCAAAGAGGGAAGGGCGCATATTCTTGGTAAATTACTTGAAGTGATCAGCGAACCGCGTGAAGATTACAAATCAAATGTTCCAAGAATTGTCACGATGATGATTCCTAAGGATATGATCGGACCGGTAATCGGGCCTGGCGGTAAAATTATTCAGCAGATTCAGGCTGATACCAAAGCTACCATCTCGATCGAAGAGATTGACGATATGGGAAAAATTGAGATCAGCGCTCCGGACAAGGATGCTATCGAAGCTGCTATTGCCCGGATTCGTTCTATTGTGGCACTTCCCGAAGTTGGAGAAATCTATAAGGGAAAGGTTAAGTCAATCGTTCAGTTTGGTGCATTCATTGAAATTATGCCAGGTAAAGAAGGTCTTTTGCATGTTTCCGAAATCGATTGGAAAAGAATTGAAAACCCTGAGAGCGTTTTGTCAGTTGGTGATATCATCGAAGTAAAACTGCTTGAGGTTGATCAACGTTCCGGCAAGTTAAAACTTTCGCGTAAGGCATTGCTTCCAAAACCGGAAGGACACAGCGAAGGTGACAGAGGAGATCGTGGTCCGCGTCCTGAGCGTCGCGATGAAGGCCGGGAGCCGG
The DNA here is from genome assembly GCA_964355145.1 of uncultured Mariniphaga sp. Taxonomy (GTDB): domain Bacteria; phylum Bacteroidota; class Bacteroidia; order Bacteroidales; family Prolixibacteraceae; genus JAAFHB01. The sequence goes on along the minus strand of CAYHDA010000004.1, from coordinate 14,219 downwards.
GTCATAGTCATTCACTAAAGAAACCCAATCAGTAAAAATAGTTTCTAAAAGTGCCCGGATTTTCCGGGCACTTTTTTGTTCCCGCTATTTTTTTGTATATTCGGACCTGCTGAAAGAATAGTATATGAGTATTGATTATCTTGTTATTGAAGGAAATATTGGCGCCGGGAAAACGACCTTGGCGACTATGCTGAGCAAAGACCTCAACAGCAAACTTATACTGGAAGGATTTTCTGATAATCCGTTCTTGCCAAAATTTTACAGCGATCCTGCTAAATATTCATTTCCTCTCGAACTTTCCTTTCTGGCTGAACGTTATTCACAGCTAAAAACCGATCTTGCCAGCCGGGATCTTTTTCATGAATTAACCATTACCGATTATTATTTCATGAAATCGCTCATTTTTGCTCAGAATACCCTTGCTCCGGATGAGTATAACCTCTACCGGAAATTTTTTGATATTATTTATGAGCGTTTGCCAAAGCCCGATCTTTATGTTTACCTGCACTTACCTGAGAACTTATTGATCGGGAATATCCGTAACAGGGGACGCGACTACGAACAATCGATAGAAACGAGCTATCTCAAGACAATCCGGGAGGGTTATTTTAATTTTTTTTCGCAGCAAACAGAATTTCCTGTGCTTATTATCGATACCTCCACGATTGATTTCGTTAAGAACAATGCAGATTATCAGTTGATTAAAAATAAAATCTTCGAAAAAAAGTATACTAACGGTATTAATCGGATATTTTTTAATGTAAAAATGGCATAAATTGTTTTTCTGTGACATTAAAAGGTAGTATTTTTGCATTACAAGCTATTAAAACTAACAATTATTTCATCAATTAATTCTTCAATCGATTTTCGCAATGAGAAATTTTAAATTCAATTATTTGGTTTTATTCATTTTAGGTACTGCCTTATTAATGGGCTGTGCTTCCTTGAAAAAAATGAAAAAAGATGCTGGAAAAATCAGCTATTCTGTAGTACCAGAAATCCTTGAAGTTCATAATGGCAAGGTGGATTTAGCGTTGCAAGGTCGTGTCCCTGAGAAGTATTTCTTGAAAAAAGCAACTATTGTGGGAACATTAGAGCTGAAAACGCCTGAAGGCGAAAAATTTTATGAGCCTTTCATCCTTCAGGGAGAAGCGGTTAAGGCTAATAATAAAGTGATTAACTATGCCGGTGGTGGCAGTATCGCTTATAAAGGTTCGATTCCATTTGAATATCAAATGCGCAAATCAGAACTGATTCTTAAAATTCGTGCAACAAAAGGAAGTAAATCACTCGACTTTACTCCTGTTAAACTGGCAGATGGTGTAATTGCAACCAGTACCTTGGTTGATAATAGCCCATACGCTATTATTGGTGTTCAGAAAAGCAAAAATACATCCGGGGTTTATGATGCTACCATCGACAAATTCCAAAGAGTTGTTCCGGATAAGTTTGTTGCAGATCTTATCTATTTGATTAATAGTTCCGAAGTACGTGGGAAAGAAATGACTAAAGACGAGGTTAAGCAGCTGAGTAAGTATGTGGCTGAAGCTTATAAGGCCGACCGCAAGGAGCTTAAAGGCGTAGAAGTGTCTGCCTATGCTTCGCCGGACGGCAAACTGGATCTTAATACGAAACTGTCAGAGAAACGTCAGGGTACTGCAGCAAAGGTTATGGAGGCTGATCTGACCAAAAATAAAGTTAAAACAGAGCTTAGGACCAAATACACTCCCGAAGATTGGGATGGCTTTAAGGAATTGATGGAGAAATCAACTATTCAGGATAAAGAACTAATTCTTCGCGTTCTTTCAATGTATGCTGATCCGGAAGTTCGTGAACGCGAAATTAAAAATCTTTCTTCTGCATTTTCAGCTGTTGCAAATGATATTTTACCTAAACTTCGCAGGTCGAAAATTATTGCATCTGTTGACCTGATTGGTCGTACAGATGAAGAAATCAGTGATTTGGCTATTAACAACCCATCGAAACTAAATCAGGCAGAGTTGTTGTATGCTGCTACTTTGACTACAAATCCTCAGGTTCAGAAAACTATTTACACCAATTTCACGAAGGTTTATCCTGGCGATTGGAGAGGTTTCAACAATATCGGTAGTATTGTCTTTGCTCAGGGTGATAATGACGGAGCCGCTGAAAATTTTGAAAAGGCTGATAAACTCGACCCTAAGAATCCGGTTATTCAGAATAACCTTGGTTGCATTGAACTGAAAAAGAAAAATCTTGCTAAAGCGGAAGAACTTTTTGGTGCAGCAACCGGAGCGGGCAAAGAGGTGAACGAAAACCTTGGAATCGTGAAAATTATGCAGGGTCAGTATGAAACTGCTACAAAATATTTTAACGACGAATCTCAAAGTATAGCCAACAGGGCATTAGCTCAACTGTTAAACAACGATAATAATGGTGCATTGCGTACCTTGACTAATGCAAATCTGGAGTCAGGCCGTATTGCATATCTGAAAGCAATAGTTGCTGCCCGTACAGCTAAAACAAGTACAATGTACGAGAATCTTGGGAAAGCGGTCAAACAAGATGCGGCTTATCGCGAATTAGCCAAAACAGATCTTGAATTTGTTAAATATTTCAATGATCAAAATTTTAAATTGATTTTGAATTAATCAATTAACTCATGAAATTTTAAGAGGCTGTCTGAAAAGGCAGCCTCTTTTTTTACAAAAAATAAAAAAGAAATATTTTTATTTTTTGTAAATTTGAATAGGTTTATAATAGAAATTTGAATCTGATATTTTTGCCAGTAACTAAGTGGCAGATGATACTGTTTTCATTTAAAAACATCCTACCATGACTGAAAATAACGACCGGATAAATCTGCTGCTGGAAAAACTCGATACGTTATTAGAGCTTCAGGACAGTTTTTCAATGGCGATCAATGAGTTAAGTGAAGAGATCAACAGTCTTAAAAATGCCCAACCTGAAGAGGAGTTTGAAGAGCAGAAAATTAATGTACCTCTTACCCCGGATAAAGTACCTGGAGCTGAATTTATGCAACCCGCAGTCACCATTCTGCATCCGGCAGATCAACAAGAGCCTGTGAATGAAACACTTAATACTGTAGTTGAGGAGCCAGATATATCTCCGGAAATCAAGTCAGATCTGGAAAAATTTATTGGCGAAAATCTTATTAATAAGATAGGAATCGCAATTACAGTAATCGGGGTTGCCATCGGGGCGAAATACTCCATTGATCACAATTTGATCAGTCCGCTGACCCGAATTCTCTTAGGTTACCTTATGGCATTTGGACTGCTTGGCACAGGAATCAAACTAAAGGCAAACTACAAAAACTATAGTGCTGTACTTGTTAGCGGGGCAATGGCAATTTTTTATTTTATCACTTATCTTGCATATAGTCTTTATCACCTGATTCCTCAGACATTCACTTTTGGACTCATGGTCGTTTTTACTGTATTCACTGTAGTGGCTGCTATTAACTATAATAAACAGGTTATTGCCCATCTTGGGTTGGTAGGTGCTTATGCAATCCCATTTATGCTAAGCGATGAATCAGCAACAGTGACAGTTTTATTCAGTTATATTGCAATTATCAACGCAGGAATTCTTTTTATTTCCATTCAAAAGTATTGGAAACCCCTTTATTATTCCTCATTTTTAATTTCATGGCTCATCTATTTTTCGTGGTTCTCTGAAAAATTCCAATCAGCTGAACATTTTGGAGTTGCCTTGATATTCGTGACCATTTTTTTCGCTACTTTCTATGCCATTTTTCTTGCCTATAAACTTCTGAAAAAGGAAGAATTTGAACTTGAAGATATTATTTTGCTGATTGCCAACTCATTTATTTTTTATGGTATTGGCTATGCAATCCTTAAATCGAATACCACAGGTGAAGGATTGCTGGGGTTATTTACCTTTGGAAATGCGTTGATTCACTTGGGCGCCAGTATCATCATTTACAGACAAAAGCTTGCTGACAGAAACTTATATTATCTGGTGGCAGGACTGGTTTTGGTTTTTGTAACTATCGCCATTCCTGTTCAACTTAATGGGAATTGGGTGACTTTGCTATGGGCTGGCGAGGCTGCATTGCTATTTTGGATTGGCCGGACCAAAAGTGTACAGTTTTATGAGCTGCTTTCCTATGTGCTAATCGTACTGACATTCATTAGTATCGTTCAGGATTGGCAGACATGTTACGAAACTTATATTCAGGGAAATCCCAAAACAAGAATAACACCTTTGTTGAATATTAATTTTCTCTCTTCTATATTGGTAATTGGAGCGCTTGGATTTATCAACAGCCTTAACCGGAATCCAAACTATCGCCTGCCGTCAATCTCTAAAAGCGAATTGTGGAGCGTTATATCCTTTTTGATTCCTGCCGTTTTTTTAGTCGTGTTTTATTATTCCTTCCGGGTGGAAATTTCAAACTATTGGAGCCAGCACTACATCGATTCGGCGATAACCGTAAAACGCCCGAATTCTGTCTCTTCCGATAGTTTTCAAAATACCGATCTGTTGGGATTCCAATCCTTGTGGATCATAAATTACTCCCTCTTGTTTTTTGCCCTTCTCTCATTCGCAAATATCAAAAAGTTCCGGGAAAAGGATTTAGGATTACTGAGTCTTGGGCTAAATTTAATCGTAATCCTTGTTTTTCTCATTCAGGGATTATATGTATTGGGTGAACTCAGGGATAGTTTTTTAAGTCATCAACTGTCAGGGTATTATCCGAAAACTAACTTTTACATAGGGATAAGATATGTCTCTTATGCTCTTGTCGCGATAGTGTTCGCCGTTATCTGGCATTCTATTCGTCAGGATTTTCTTAAGCCATTTTCGATGGAATTGAAAAAGGCGTTTGATCTGCTGTTTTATTCCGCTCTGCTATGGATTTCAAGCAGCGAAATGATCTCGTGGATGGATATTCTGATGTTTTCACAATCCTATAAACTTGGATTAAGTATTCTATGGGGAGCATACGCGTTGCTCCTGATCGCTTTGGGTATCTGGAAAAATAAAAAACATCTGAGGGTAGGGGCGATTGTCTTGTTCGCAGTTACGCTTGTTAAACTCTTCTTCTATGATATTGCCGACCTTGACACGATCGCTAAAACCATAGTTTTCGTTTCTCTGGGAGTAATTCTGCTTGTTATTTCATTCCTCTACAACAAGTACAAACACATTATAAATGAAGATCAGGCATAAGCAATTTATTTCTCAATCGTAATCCGGGCATCAACTGCAACAATCTTATTGCCGCAGCCCATTAATGGATTGATATCCATTTCTTTGATTTCGGTTGCAAACCGTAGCATGGAGGACAACCGCACGATTATTTCAGCAAATTTTTGCCGGTCGACACCGGATTTTCCTCTGAATCCTTTGATGATAGGATAAGCTTTCAGGTTTCTGATCATCGACAGTGCTTCGTCAAAAGTAAGGGGGGCAAGACCGGAAGTGACATCTTTCAACACTTCGACAAAGATTCCTCCGATCCCGCAAAGGATGATATGTCCAAATTTGGGTTCATATTTTGCTCCTAAAAATAGTTCTGTTCCCTCGGCTTGTTCTGCAATTAAAATGGCCTGTGTTTCTGGAATACGCATCATTCGGTCGAATTCAATCACTACAGTCTCATCGGACCGGATATTGAGCAACACTCCCCCGACATCGGTTTTATGGATTGGTCCTACCACTTTCATCACAACTGGAAAACCCAGTTCATGTGCTGCTTCAAGCGCCTGTTCTTTGGTAACCGTAACTCTTTCTTTTACATAAGGAATGGATGCCGCATTTAATAAGGCATGAATCTTATCCGGAGGCAGCTGACCAGATTCGCAGCTTTCAATGATTCGTCGTATTTGCGGAACATCCACTCCGTCGAGCATAATTCCATCGTCTGATGGTGCCGGTGTCCGGTAAACCCTCGTTAATGCTCTGCCGAGCAGAACTTCGTCAGGAAAATTGACATTTCCGTGGGATAAAAAGTAGGCTAAATCCTTTTTTACGCTCATAACGGAGGGTAAAATTGGGAATATGGGTTTTTTACAGCTCTTCATTTTTCGGTCAAGGACCTCATAAACATCTTTGACAGATGTTAATCCGGGGCTTCCGAAAATTACTGCCATCCCGTCAATCTCAGGGAAATCATTTTCACAGGCATCGATGATCACTCCCAGTTGTTCAGCAGTACCTGTGGCCAAAAAATCGATTGGATTTTCAATTGATGAGCCTGCGAAAAGTTTACTTCTCAGCAGTTCCTTTGCATTTGAATCAGCGATTTGGGGAATCGTTAAACCACCTGCTTCAAGGGCGTCAGTAAGCATCACGGCCGGCCCTCCGGCATGAGTAATGATCGCCATATTTTTCCCTTCCAGCTTTTTAGTCATGAAAATCCCGGCAACGGTAGTTAATTCTTCTCTTCCGTAACACCTTACGATTCCCGCTTTTCTGAAAAGAGCCTCCACAGCCGAATCAGAACTGGCCATTGCGCCGGTATGTGACGATGCCGCACGGCTGCCTGCAGAAGAACTTCCGGCTTTGATGGCTGCCAGTCGAAATCCTTTATTTACCAATGATCTTGCATGAACCAAAAATTTATCAGGATTACTGATCGCTTCAATATACAGAAGTTTAACGCGCAGAGAACTTTCTTCCTCTGAATGGAGATCCCAATATTCTAAAACTTCTTCAATTCCAATCTGAGCCGAATTACCGACCGAGATAACCCTTGAAAAATGCAAACCTTTCGGGATAGCCGATTCAATAATAAATACTGCCGTTGCACCTGAACCGGATACAAAATCGCATCCTCCGGCATCGAGATGGGGAACAGGCGTAGTGAAAACTCCTGCATAATTGGGAGTTAGTACTCCAATACAATTTGGCCCGATAAGGCATCCGCCTGTTTTGTTTACAACTGCCACAATGCGTTTTTCAAGTTCGCTGCCTTCGGTGCCGGTCTCACTAAATCCGCCTGAAATGATAATAAAAGCACGTACATTATGAGCTGTGGCCAGAATTTCGACCATCTCAGGGCAACTTTTAGCCGGAATAGCCAGAATAGCCAGATCAATTTCAGGTAAATCGCTAAATGTGTTGAATGTCTTAACACCTTGAATGTTGCTGTCATTCGGATTAAAGGCATATAACCCTCCTTTGTATTCATGTTCGAGGAGGTTTTTAAGAATTTTTCCACCTGGTTTAGTAATATTATTGGAGGCTCCAACGACTAAAATGCTCTTCGGAGCTAACAATTGCCTGTTTAACATGACTTTAATGTGGTTGATGTAATTCAAGCCAAACGTACAGGAAAATTACACAATTGCAAATGAGATGAATCAGTGTTATCCACTATTATTTCTAATTTTGACAGATGCAAAATGGAGAACAGAAAATATTTGTCTGGTGCGATTTTTTGGAAGGTATGGAGGATGCCATATCACATGGAATGATTATTGCTTCTATACTTCAGAAAGAACTCTGTTTATTTCATTATTCCGGCAGCAAGATGCATAATAACGATGATTTAGCCGGGGAGCGATTGCGTGGCCTGGTCGCAAAAATAGTCGGTTTAATACCGGTTATCGAAATCAGTTATTTAATAAGAAATCAAAATATTGTTGAAGCCCTTGCAGAACTTGCTGAACAATTTGAATGCCTGGTTCTGGTTGCGCACAAGAGATCAGTCCCTCTGCTTTTGCCTGTATTGCAATATGCCGTGTTTCCATTTCTTTTTATTTCGGCCCAAAATGATATTGATAAAATTTATAAGCAAATAATTGTGCCGGTAGGATATATGAAAAAAAGTAAAGATCTTGCTTTATGGGCCAGTTATCTTGGCCGGTACAACAACGCAATGATTGATGTATTTGTTGCTGACGAAAGCTCGGTTGCCGATCGAAAAACAGTAAAAAGCAATGTTTTTTCAATTAAACGGCTTTACAGTAAATTTAGTTTCCCTTTTCAAATAGTCGATAGCCAGACTCCTACCTGGAAAATTCAAAAAGCCGCACTTGATCATGCACTTAAAATGAAATCAGGAATGGTAATCATTGCAGTAAGTTTTAAAACAACATTCCTTGACTCGTTACTTGGATTGACCGAAAGAAAGGTCATCGGGAAATCGGAGGAGCTGTCGGTAATGTGCGTGAACTCACAGCGCGACTTTTATACCTTTTGCAGTTAGAGGTTTATGCCTCTGAATCAATGCGTATGTTTATAATTAATCTTTCAGGATTCCCAGCATAATATCATCCGGGGTGATATCGGATTCTGGCTGTTTAGTTTCAGTTATAATTAAATTTATTATTTGTGAAGTACGCTCCATCCCTTAATATCCAAATTTATATTGAATATAAATAATGGATATTTACTGCAAATGAGTAAAAAAATTACATTAAAGAGATTTACGGTTGGTTTAAAAATGATACATTTGCCGCTTCAATTCCCGGGTTTAAGGTTCCTTTTATTCACGGGCAGTTCAATTAGTTTTTAAAATCAGATTATGGAAAGTAGCGCACTTTTAGTCTTTTTCTTGGCCGCAGTCTCTCTTGTGGGATTAGCGATGCTTTTTTCCAGTTATATTCCTCCGACATCAGTCAATGAAGTTAAATTTGAGCCCTATGAATGTGGGATAGAGACCATTGGTGATGCATGGCTTCAGTATACGGTTGGATATTACCTGTTTGCAATTTTATTTCTCATTTTTGACGTGGAGACGATCTTTATTTTTCCGTGGGCAGTTGTAATGAGGAGTGCCGGATTAGCCGGATTTGTTGAAATCCTGATCTTCTTTGCAATTTTAGGACTTGGTTTGTTGTATGGATGGAAAAAACATGCTTTAAGATGGGAATAAAAAACAACAAGGAATTCGCGAAAAACGATTATCCCATAATCGCCGAATATGAGGGTGGGGGTATTATCCTTGCTCAGCTCGATGCACTGGTCAATTGGGCAAGGGCTAATTCATTGTGGCCGTTAACCTTTGGTACAAGGTGTTGTGCGATTGAATTTATGGCTGCCGGGGCATCCCGTCACGACTTTGCCCGGTTTGGGGCTGAAGTTGCACGCCCTTCACCACGTCAGGCCGATTTGATTGTGATCTCGGGAACAATTAATTATAAAATGGCTCCCGTACTTAAGAGGTTATACGATCAGATGCCGGAACCTAAATATGTGATTGCAATGGGTGCATGCGCTGTTTCGGGAGGGCCGTTTTTCTATAACTCCTATGCGATTGTTAAAGGAGCCGACCATGTGATTCCGGTTGATGTTTATGTTCCCGGTTGTCCTCCGCGCCCTGAAGCTTTCCTTTATGGATTGATGCAGCTGCAAAAGAAAATAAAGAGCACGAAAAATTTCGGGAAGGTTAAATACCTCGAGGCTAAGCCAATCGTTTCTGATAAATCTTCCCTTTAAATATTAGTTCTCATGACTAACGAAGAATTACAATCCTATCTCACCGTGAAGTTTGCCGGTGCTGAGATTAAGCCCGGAGTTCAATATGTGGAGATGACAGTTGCTGCTGCCGATCTTCACGAAACTGCCACACAGTTAAAACAATTGGATGAGATTTCATTCGACTATCTTTTCTGCCTTACCGGTGTTGATTATGCTGAAAATATGGGAATCGTCTACCATCTGGAATCCATTAAACACCGCCATATGATGGTGCTTAAAGTAAGAACAGCTGATCGGATTAATCTTGCAATCGACACTGTCAGTGATGTTTGGGTTACGGCGAAATATCATGAGCGTGAGGCTTACGATCTGCTTGGAATTCATTTTAACAATCATACAGATTTACGCCGCCTTTTCCTGGATGATAGCTGGGGTTTTCCCCTTCGAAAAGATTATGTGGACGAAATAAGAATAGTAGAACGATAGAATTATGTCCGAAATTAGAGAAGTCATTATAAATAACGACAGGCTTGCGACAGATGAATATCTGGTCAATATGGGTCCGCAACACCCTTCTACTCATGGGGTGTTACGTTTGCTTGTCAGACTTGAGGGTGAGAAAGTTCTGAATGTTCAGCCTCATACCGGTTATATCCATAGCGGAATCGAGAAAATGTGCGAGGCAATAACCTATCCTCAGATCATTCACCTTACCGACCGGATGGATTACCTTTCAGCTCACATGAACAATGAAGCTGTTGCGCTGTGTGTTGAAAATGCACTTCAGATTGAAGTCCCCGACAGGGTCAAGTACATCCGTACCATTATGGATGAGTTAGCCCGTCTGGCTTCGCATCAATTGTGGTGGTGTGTTTTTGGAATGGATTTGGGTGCGCTAACCACCTTCTTCTATGGTCTGCGCGACCGTGAGCAGATTCTTGATATCTTTGAAGAGACCTGTGGCGCAAGAATGACGGTGAGCTACAATACTCCCGGAGGATTGATGTTCGATATCCACCCGAATTTTCAAAAGAGAGTTAAAGATTATATTAAATATTTCAGGGCTAAACTTCCTGAATACGATAAATTGCTTTCCGGCAATGTGATTTTAAGGGAACGTACCGAAGGGATTGGTCATCTGTCATTAACAGATGCAATTGATTTCGGGGTAACAGGTCCGTCAGGAAGAGCTTCCGGCTTTTCATGCGACATACGTAAACACTATCCCTACAGTGCGTATCCAATCGTGAAATTTAATGAGATTCTCGATGATCGCTGCGATACACTGGCACGTTATGAAGTGCGTATTAAAGAGATGTACGAGTCTTTATCAATTATTGAACAATTGATTGATAATATTCCGGAAGGCGATTACGCCCTTAAGATGAAGGGTGTCCTGAAACTTCCGGAAGGTGAATTTTTTCAAAGGGTAGAATCGGCCAGAGGTGAATTTGGAGTCTATATTGTTAGTGATGGAAAGAAGAATCCTTATCGGGTTAAATTCCGGTCACCCGGCTTTTCAAATATGTTCGCCCTTAATAAGATGGCCACGGGTCACAAGATTGCCGACCTTGTCGCAATTATGTCGACACTTGACCTCATCATTCCCGATATCGACCGGTAATAAACATTGAAGATCAAAACTGACGCTTAAGATATTTTCAATATGGCTTTTAATATTTACGACTTTACAACGTTGACCCATAGTATTCATGTGGGATTGGCAGAAAGTTTTTCACCTGTAGTCGCGACCACAATCGAGTGGGTAATCGTTGGGGTGGCTTACCTTTTATTTGTCGCACTTTTTGGATTGTTTCTGGTTTATGCCGAGCGAAAGGTATGTGCGGCATTCCAACAACGACTTGGTCCGATGAGAGTAGGTCCCTGGGGGCTTCTTCAAACAATAGCTGACTTTATTAAGTTGTTAATGAAGGAGTTGATTATGCCCCGCAAGGCTGATTGGTTTCTTTATAACATTGCACCATTTATAGTGATTATTGCCTCATTTATGGCAATTGCAGTGCTTCCGTTTGCTCCGGGTTTGCAGTCATTCGATTTTGATATCGGTGTGTTTTACCTTACTGCAGTCTCTTCGGTAGGCGTTATCGGAATCCTCATAGCAGGGTGGTCAAGTAATAATAAATATTCCCTTATCGGTGCAATGCGTAGTGGCGCTCAGATCTTAAGCTATGAGTTATCGGTTTCCTTGTCGCTGCTGACCATGGTCGTTTTTGCCGGATCGATGCAGTTCTCTACAATTGTGGAAGGACAACGGGATGCCTGGTTTATCTTTTCGGGACATATCCCGGCAATGATTGCCTTCGTGATATTTCTTATTGCTGGAACAGCTGAAACAAACCGCGGCCCTTTTGACCTTGCTGAGGCTGAATCGGAATTGGTTGCCGGATTTCATACCGAATATTCGGGAATTAAATTTGCAATGTTCTTTCTCGCTGAATACATTAATCTTTTCATTGTTTCGGCTGTAGCAGCAACAGTTTTTCTTGGCGGATGGATGCCATTGCATTTCGGAAATTTCGAATCCTTTAATCATGTGATGGATTTTATACCACCAGTGGCCTGGTTTTTTGGCAAGGTGCTGTTCATCATCTTTATAATTATGTGGTTCAAATGGACATTTCCCCGCTTACGTGTTGACCAGATACTGACACTGGAGTGGAAATATCTCCTCCCTATCAACCTGGTAAATATTTTACTGATGGCGCTGGTAGTGCTGACAAAATTTCATTTTTAACTGATTTATAAGTAGATATGAAGTCTTTTATCGAATATATTGTTTCAATCCTTAAAGGGTTATGGACGCTCCTGGTTGGGATGAAAGTTACTGCAAAGTACTTTTTTACCCCATGGAAACATATTACACAACAATACCCGGAAAACCGTGAAAAGCTGGTAATGTTTGAACGTTTTCGTGGTGAGGTAATCATGCCGCACACAGAGAATAATGAACACCTGTGCACGGGCTGCGGAATTTGTGAAATCAACTGCCCCAATGGCTCGATTGAAATCATTTCAAAGTCAATATTAACTCCGGAGGGGAAAAAGAAGCGGATCATCGATCAGCATATTTATCACCTTGGGATGTGTACCCTCTGTAACCTTTGCGTGAAGGCTTGTCCTACCGGCGCAATCGTAATGGGTCAAAATTTCGAACATGCCGTCTGGGATCGTGCCTTACTTACAAAGGTCCTCAATCTGCCGGGTTCGAAAATTGCTGCCGGAGTAAAAGAATAAATAAAGAATAAGAGTTATGCTTAATCAAGTGATGTTTTATCTGTTTGGTGCAATGATCCTGATTTTCTCATTGCTGACAGTTACGAGCAGGAAGATCCTCAGAGCCGCCGTATTTCTGCTGTTTGTATTGATTTCAACCGCCGGGCTGTACTTTGCGCTCAATTATAACTTCCTCGCTGCCGTTCAATTAACCGTATATGCAGGAGGTATTGTGGTGTTAATCATCTTCTCAATTCTCCTCACCAGTCATGTGAGCGAACGGGCAGTGATGGCTCCACTCAAACAGAGTTTATTATCGGCGTTGGCGACGTTGGCAGGTGCTACTTTAACACTGATGACCATTCTGAGGTTTAGCTTTGTCCCCAATGCGGGCGTCGATCCTCATTTGAATGTTACCGACGTGGGGAATGCACTGGTCTCTTATAACCGGGATGGCTATGCACTTCCGTTCGAGGTGGTCTCTGTCCTTCTGCTTGCTGCAATGATCGGAGCGATCGTAGTGGCGAAGAAGGAAAAAATGCTTAAAAAATAATTTTCTGATAATCAATTAAATTTAAGTTCAGATAATTCAACTTTCATATGATCGAGAACATTCCACTCAGCTATTATCTTGTTATCAGTACGCTGATGTTTTTTATAGGCATTTATGGTTTCCTGACCCGCCGAAACCTTATTACGATGCTGATGTCGGTTGAGTTAATTCTCAATGCAGTCAATATTAATTTTGTGGCTTTTAACCGCTATCTGTATCCTCAGCAGCTTCAGGGCCATTTTTTCATGCTGATCGTTATCGCTGTGGCAGCTGCAGAAGCAGCAGTAGCGATTGCCATTATCATTAACATCTACCGTAATTTTAAATCGATCGATGTGGAGAACGTCGATGAAATGAAATATTGAAATTTAAATAACCGTAAAGAGAATTATCAGTTATGGCCGATTATACGTATACCTTACTTATTCCGCTGATCCCGCTTTTTATGTTCCTGTTACTCGGACTTACAGGGCATAAGATGAAACCTTTGGTTTCGGGACTGATCGGAACTTCCGGACTTGGAATTGCAGCAATACTTGCTTATGCCACGGCGTTCAAATATTTTTGGACCGGACATGTTGCCGGTACTGCCTATACTTCGATTAAGGCATTTGAAGTTTCATGGCTGCACCTGACCGACAAGCTCACGATCCATCTTGGAGCCTTGATCGATCCGATCTCGGTGATGATGCTGGTGGTTATCACAACCGTATCGTTGATGGTGCATATTTATAGTATAGGCTATATGAAGGGGGATCCCGGGTTCTACCGTTTCTTCTCTTTCCTTTCCTTATTCAGCTTTTCGATGCTCGGATTGGTTCTTGCTACCAATATCTTTCAGATGTACATTTTCTGGGAATTGGTTGGAGTATCTTCCTTTTTACTGATCGGCTACTATTACGAAAAGCCAAGCGCAGTGGCCGCTTCCAAAAAAGCATTTATTGTAACGCGTTTTGCAGACCTTGGTTTCCTGATCGGGATCCTGATGCTTTCTTTCAATACCGGAACCTTCGATTTTCAGACTCTAACTGATCCC
>CAYHDA010000003.1:0-38835 GCA_964355145.1 uncultured Mariniphaga sp. | reverse complement strand
GTTAACCAGACTTTGTTCCCTTAAATCGTGGTGCAAATGTAAACGGTTTTAGGACTGCAATGCCACTACACAATAAAAAAACAAGCATTACAAGGCTTTTTTTTCACATCGAAATGTATATATCATTCCTTCAGTCGAATATGTATGTTAACTTAATGTTAATCCAGGAAATGTAATACTAAAAACCATACAGCAGGGGGACTTTAAATGATTTTGGAGCCGAAAACTTTGGCGAATTCTTCCCGTACAACCGCTTTTACCTTATCAAAATCTTGTTTTGATCCCAACTCTTTTTCAAGAGAAGTGACACCTTTGTCGGAAAAACCACAAGGATTAATGTGTTTAAAATATTCCAGATCGGTATTAACATTCAAGGCAAAGCCATGCATTGTCACGAAACGGGAGCTTTTTACCCCAATTGCACAGATCTTTCTGGCAACAGGCGTACCGACTTCAAGCCACACCCCGGTTGCCTGGGGGTCACGTGCAGCGGCAATGCCAAATATGGAAACAGCCCTGATAATTACTTCTTCTATACTATATATGTACTGTCGGAGACCAATCCCGAAATTCTCAAGATCAAGAATAGGGTAACCAACGATTTGCCCCGGACCATGATAAGTGATATCACCACCACGATCGGTTTTATAAAAAGTGGCATCCTTCGCTTGCAGTTGAATATAATTTAACAAAAGATTGTGCTGGTCACCGCTTTTGCCGAGGGTGTAAACATGAGGATGTTCCACAAAAATGAGATAATTAGGAGTAGCAACCATCGATTCATGATCACCATTTTGGTTTACTTTCTTGAGATCAATAATTTGATTCATTAATTCGACCTGCCGATCCCACGTTATTTTATAGTCTGAACACCCCAAATCGATGTATTTTACATTTTTATTTTCCATTTTGATCAGGCCTTTTTATGAGTGCCAAGATAAGCATTTTAAAAACCGGAGAATCGGCTGTTTATATTTCAATTTATCTACTTTTGAATTTCTCAAATTAAACCTGATGAGCATAATCAATGTATTGAAAAAATATCCTGCTACCTTTTGGGTCGCCAATGTGATGGAACTGATTGAACGTTGGGCATGGTATGGCTTTTACATTCTTTTCGCCCTGTATCTGACAAATTCCACCGATGAGGGTGCGTTGGGCTTCACACAAACACAGAAAGGGCTGATTATGGGAATCGGAACCGCATTTCTTTACCTCCTGCCCATTCTGACAGGCGCCCTGTCCGACAGGATCGGATACCGGAAAACACTTTTTATGGCCTATACTATATATACTATAGTGTTCCTGATGATTCCCCTGTTTAAGTCATTCGCAGCAGTATTTGTTATTTATCTGCTTCTGGCTGTCGGAGCAGCCCTTTTTAAACCAATCATATCGGCAACGGTAGCGAAAACTACAGACGAAGAAAGCTCATCAATCGGATTTGGAATATTCTATTTGATGGTCAATATCGGAGCTTTTATCGGCCCTTTCGTAACCGGATTTGTCAGAAAATTTTCATGGGACTACGTCTTTTATTCATCCGCGGCTGTAATTGCCGTTAACTTTATTCTCGTCACCTTTTTCTATAAAGAACCCATACAGAAGGACACGAACGGAAATCCGCAACCAACATTTTTTAAGCAAATCCAGCTTATATTCAATAATATCGGAAAGGCATTGTCAGACTGGAGATTTAGTTTATTTCTTGTGATTATTTCAGGGTTCTGGACCATGTACCTTCAGTTTTACATGACTTTGCCGGTATTCATCGATCAGTGGGTGAACACGGCTGTAGTCTATGATTTTCTCATCAGGTACTGGCCTTGGCTTGCACATCAACTGGGAACAGCCGAAGGAACTATTCCTGCCGAATACATCATGAATATTGATGCCTTTTATATCATTCTGTTTCAAATTGTGATATCCTCTATAGCTATGCGTTACAAGCCATTAAATGCAATGATTATTGGGATATTAATTGCATCTGTGGGTTTAGGACTAAGTCTGGCCACTCAAAACGGACTATTTATCATTGTGGCGCTATTGATCTTCTCAATTGGTGAAATGTCGAGTTCGCCTAAAATAACCGAATATATAGGTCGTATTGCCCCCGCGGATAAAACAGCACTTTATATGGGATGTTCATTTATTCCTTTGGCCATCGGCAATATATTTGCAGGAATAGTATCAGGAAATATTTATCAGAATCTATCTGATAAAATTACCCTGACACAGAAAGAGATTATTGCCAGAGGAATAGATCTTCCTGAGATAGGGGCAAAAATCACAAAAAATGAGTATTTCCGGAACGCTGCAATAAAAATGAATATGAATAGTGATCAGCTGACACAATATTTATGGGATAAATACGAACCATCGAAATTCTGGTTCATCGTAACTGGAATTGGGGTAACGGCATCGGCAATCTTATTCATTTATAATCAGATTATTGTAAAAAAGAGATAAATTTGCTTTTATTAAATAATGACATCAAAATGAATTTAATTCTGTCAAAATCATTCCAGAAAAGATTTCAGACCAGCTTATTGTTGATTTTCATTGCATTCGCCGGGAGTCAGGCTACTGCCCAAAATGCATATCATCTGTTTAAGTACTACGAACCTTTTAAACCAGACAGCACAGGAAAGTTTTATTTTGCCATTGATAATGTTAACTTTTTCAAAAACAATGAAAACAAGCTGGAGCGCAGCGCCGATTATTCCATCACAGGAGCGCTTTTTCGTCCTAAGGCTGTTTATTACGCCGATCCAAAGCTCAGGCTTGAATTTGGCGCTCATGTATTGAAATACAATGGACGAGACGATTACGCCAATATTTCTCCCTGGTTCAATGTCCATTATCAACCCACGGATAAGATAGCTGTTATCCTGGGAAATCTTGATTCCGATCAGGGTCACTTACTTCCTGAACAACTTTACAATTCCGAACTATTTTATACAGCAAAACCTGAAGCCGGACTACAAGCAAAGTACAATTCAAAGCGCTTTTCTACAGACCTATGGATCGATTGGCAACAAATGATTCTAACCGGTGACCCCTATAAAGAACGATTTGCTTTTGGAGCAAGAACTGATCTTGTCATTTTGAATAATAATCGCTCCTCGCTAACCTTTCCGTTTACATTTTATGGGGTACACGAAGGTGGAACCATTGGAACGGCTTCAGGATTGGCCAAAAGCTTTATGACCATCACCCCCGGGCTGGTTTTCAAAAAATGTTTATCAAGTAACCTATTTACGGACTTGAGCTTTAACACTTCCTTCTCACTTTCGACCTACCCTAAGGATAAAGTTATTTTCAAACAATCCCGAGGATGGGGCTTCCTTGCCAGCGGTACGGTCAATTCCAAATTTGGAGGATTGACAGCGGCCTTCTGGCATGGACATTTATTTTATACGCCACAGGGAACTCCTGTATTTCAAAATTATCCGGGAACTGAAACTGATTGGCTGACAGATCACAAATTGATAGATTTTAAGTACCACTATCAGTACCAGATTATCAAGGATACCTACTTTGGATTTATGTTTGATTACTACTATGACACTATTCGCAGGAAAGCAGTTAACAGTGAAGGATTGTACCTGATCGTTAATTTAAATATACTAACCGGAAGAGGGAATAAGATTAGATAAAAACACCGGCGCTTTTTTAAATTTTATTGTCGAAAATGATTCCGGTATCGATGTACAGGAAGAATAATGTGTACAGCGCGAAACCATTATGTTTTTTTGATAATCTGGATAAGCCTTTTCAAAACCAAATAACTAAAGTGTCTTCATCGTTGATTTAGTTGAAGTTATTTTCATATAGCCGTTGTAAATTCAAAAATAATAAATACTTTTGCAGTCCCGATTTTATCCTTATTTGCTGAAGTATTAGTCGGGTATTGTAGCAACCTTAGCAAACGTTATTAACAATTAATTGTTAATAAACCTGTTACGATACCGGTTAGTCGCGTGAATCAGCAAAAATTGGATTGTGTCACATTTAAAAATTGAAACGAAAGTGGATACTTTAAGTTACAAAACTGTATCGTTGAACAAAGCAACGGTAAACAAAGAGTGGGTCGTGATTGACGCCTCAGAACAGATTCTTGGACGTTTGGCCAGTAAAGTGGCCATTGTGCTGAGAGGCAAACATAAAGCAGGTTACACACCTCACGTTGACTGTGGTGATAACGTGATCATTATCAATGCTGAAAAAGTACGATTAACAGGAAACAAATGGAAGTTGAAAGAATACATCCGTCATACGGGTTACCCGGGAGGTCAGCGTACTCAAACAGCCGCAGATCTTTTGAAAAAATTTCCTGAAAGATTAATGGAAAAGGCCGTTAAAGGGATGCTCCCAAAGAACAGCCTTGGAAGTAAGCTTTTCACTAATCTGCATGTATTTGTTGGCGCAAATCATGATAAACAAGCACAGCAGCCAAAATTTATTAACCTAGACAATATTAGGTAAGTATTATGGAAATAATTAACACTATTGGCAGAAGAAAAACTGCTGTTGCCCGTGTATATCTTTCTGAAGGAAAAGGAAATATCATCATCAATAAACGGGATCTGAACGAATATTTTCCTGTTGGGACATTACAATATATTGTACTTCAGCCGTTACATCTTTGTGATGTTGCAGGTCAGTACGATATTAAAGTCAATCTTGACGGTGGTGGCTTAACTGGTCAGGCAGAAGCACTTCGCCTCGGTATTTCACGTGCCCTTCTTAAAATCAACGAAGCAGATTATCGTCCAAAACTGAAAGCAGCCGGTTTTCTTACCCGCGATCCTCGTGAGGTAGAACGTAAAAAGCCAGGGCGTCCAAAAGCACGCAAGCGCTTCCAGTTCTCGAAACGTTAATCTTCAGACTGAAAGAATTTTTAATAAATATTGTTTAGCATCTAAATTACCCGGACTCCAATTAATTTGGACTACCGGGTAATTGACTGAACAGAACGTAAACAAATCATTATTATGCCAAGAACAGAATTTAAACAATTGCTCGACGCGGGTGTTCATTTTGGTCACCTCAAGCGTAAATGGAACCCGGCTATGGCCCCATATATTTTTATGGAGAAGAACGGGATTCACATTATTGACCTGCAAAAAACCATCGTTAAAATTGACGAAGCTGCAGAAGCACTTAAACAAATCTCAAGATCGGGACGCAAAGTTCTTTTCGTAGCAACGAAAAAACAAGCGAAATCAATTATTGCAGAGAAAGTCAGTGAAATTAATATGCCTTACGTTGCAGAACGCTGGCCAGGCGGAATGCTCACAAACTTTCCGACCATTCGTAAAGCTGTGAAAAAAATGTCTTCTATCGATAAAATGATAAAAGATACTGCATGGGACAATCTTTCAAAACGCGAAAAATTACAAATTACCCGTCAGAGAGCAAAGCTTGAAAAAGTATTGGGATCTATTGTTGATCTTACACGCCTTCCAGCTGCACTTTTCATCGTTGACGTCTTAAAAGAGAAAATCGCTGTTCGTGAGGCTCAACGCCTGAGCATTCCCATTTTTGCAATGGTAGACACAAATTCAAATCCTGAAGGAATCGATTTTGTAATCCCGTCAAATGACGATGCTTCTCAGTCCATCGAATTGATTATCAACACAATGTGCGAGGCAATCAAAGATGGTCTTTCAGATCGTAAAGTTGAGCGTGAAAAAGATGAAACTGACGAGAAACCTTTTACCGTAAAGAAAAGCGGCCGTAAAGCAGTTGTGAAAATTATTGTAGAAGACGATTTGGAAGAATCTGATGAAGCAGATGATTTAGCCGATGAATCAGTTTCTGATTTATCAATCGATGAAGATCTGCTCGACGATGAAATCACATCTGAAGAAATAGCAGATGATGAAATTCTTGATGAAGAGGTTATTGATGTAAAGTAGGTTCATATTAAATTGCATAAAAAATTATTGAATAATGAATATTTCTGCTGCTGATGTTGCAAAGTTGCGTAAAGCAACCGGAGCCGGTATGATGGATTGCAAAAATGCTCTTACTGATGCTGATGGCAATTTTGACCGTGCGATCGAAATCATCCGCGAAAAAGGTAAATTAGTTGCCAGCAAGCGCGCTGACAGAGATTCCTCTGAAGGAGTTGTTCTTGCTAAAGTATCTGAAGATAAAAGCTTTGGTGCTGTAATATCTTTAAACAGCGAAACAGATTTCGTTGCTAAAAATGATAATTTCATTGCCCTCACTGAAAAAATTCTTAACCATGCTATTGCCAGCAAATGTGCGACTATTGATGAAGTAAAAGCGCTTGTAATGGATGGCAGAACAATTGGAGAACAAGTACTTGAACAAACAGGTATTATCGGTGAAAAAATCGAATTATCTTACTATGCGTGTATTGAGGCAGCAAATGTTGTCCCTTACATTCACCCGGGAAATAAACTTGCGACACTGATAGGATTCAGCAAAACAATTGAATATCAGGCAGGCAGGGATGTTGCAATGCAAATTGCAGCAATGAATCCGGTTGCAGTAGATAATAGTGATGTAGCACCTGAAATTGTCGAGCAGGAGTTGAAAATTGCTAAGGAAAAATTCCGTTTGGAAGGAAAACCTGAAGCCATGCTCGATAAAATCGCTCAGGGAGCATTAAATAAATTCTTCAAAGACAGTACCTTGTTGAATCAGGATTTTGTAAAGGACAACAAGATTACAATTCGTCAATATCTTTCAGGAGTTGATAAGGATGTAAAAGTGAACCAGTTTATTCGTTTCACTTTGAATGTATAGTACGCTAGTTTTAGTACCAATGAAAAGAGCCTCCAATTACGGGGCTCTTTTTTTTCGATAACACAACAATGTTATTTTGTTTAAACTCTTTTTTGAATTAGATTTGTCATGCAAAACAAAAATAATGGTAAAATATAAACGCGTCTTATTGAAGCTTTCCGGCGAATCATTGATGGGCAATCAGCAATACGGAATAGACCCGGCCAGATTATCCGAATATGCAATACAAATCAAAGAGGCAGTTGAGCTCGGCGTTGAGCTTGGGATTGTAATAGGCGGTGGAAACATCTTCAGGGGGGTAAGCGGTGCATCAAAAGGATTTGACAGGGTAAAAGGTGATCAGATGGGAATGCTGGCAACGGTAATTAATAGTCTGGCACTAAATTCCGCACTAAAAGTCGTTGGCGTTAAATCAAGAGTATTAACCGCCATTAAGATGGAGCCAATCGGTGAGTTTTATTCAAAAGAAAAGGCATTGCAAGCACTTGAAAATGGAGAGGTTGCCATATTTTCCGGAGGAACAGGCAATCCCTATTTTACAACCGATACCGGATCGTCATTGCGTGGAATAGAGATCGAAGCCGACGCAATGCTTAAAGGGACCCGCGTTGATGGCATTTATACGGCAGATCCGCTAAAAGATCCAAGTGCTGTAAAATTCGCCGAAATTACTTTCGATGAAATCTACGCCAAAGGATTGAAGATCATGGATCTCACAGCAACTACCATGTGCAAAGAAAACGATTTGCCTATTGTAGTTTTTGATATGGACACAGCCGGCAATCTGATCAAGGTTTTAAAAGGTGAACAGATTGGGACGGTTGTACACAACTGAAACTTTTTGATTTCCGGTGGAAATTAACCCATTAAAGACTACATTTTATTTTTATTGTAACTTTGTCTAAACAACAAGTTTTAAAATTATTCGCCTTATGAACGACGAAATCCAAATGCTCATCGATGAAACCACCGAAAGGATGGTACATGCTATTGCTCATCTTGATCACGAACTGGCACACATTCGCGCCGGGAAAGCCAACCCCCGCATGATTGAGAGTGTTGTGGTTGATTATTATGGAGTCCCCTCTCCGATTATGCAGGTATCCAATGTTAGTACGCCAGATGCCAGAACTATTGCTATTCAGCCTTGGGACAAGAAAATGATCCAACCGATTGAACGGGCAATAATCAATTCAAATCTAGGGTTTAATCCCGAAAATAACGGAGAATTTATCCGTATCAATGTTCCCGTTCCTACCGAGGAACGTCGCCGTAATCTGGTTAAAGATTCACACAGAGAAGGTGAAGTTGCCAAAGTAAGCATCAGGTCAGCACGCAAAGATGGCAACGATTATCTTAAAAAATTACTGAAGTCAAAAGAGATTTCTGAAGACGAGGAGAAAGAAACTGTTGAGAAAATTCAGCTGATTACCGATAAATTTACCAGAAAAGTCGATGAATTGATTGCAATAAAAGAAAAGGAAATACTCACTGTATAGTGGTGATTAATCATTATGAAAAAATTATTTCCGGTCTTATTCCTCCTTATCTGGGCCAACACCTATGCTCAAACGGTAAAAATTTATTCACCCGATGCTAATGTGTCGGCTGCAATAAAGGAAGGAATTGTAAAAGCAAAAGCTGAAAACAAACATATTATTCTTCAAATTGGAGGAAACTGGTGTCCTTGGTGCATTAAGTTTCATAAGTTGTGTGCGGAAGATGCAGATATCAAACTTTTGGCGGACAACAATTTTATTGCCATTCTGGTGAACTACAGCAAAGAAAACCGAAATCTGGCAGCGCTAAAGGAACTTGACTACCCTCAACGGTTTGGATTTCCTGTATTTGTTATACTCAACGCTAAAGGGAAGCGTATACATACTCAAAATTCATCCTATCTGGAGGAGGGAGACGGCTATTCGAAAAAGAAAGTGGTTGATTTTCTAAAACAATGGTCCCCCGATTCACTTAATCCGGATCATTACACTACAAAATAGATCCCGGCCATAGCTATCAAAACCATTTCCAAGGCCGGATTTCAATATCGCGTTTAAGGCTGACACGATAAGCGATATTAAATCTGAGATTTCCTGTTCGCCATTGAATAGAGGTCTGTTTAACAGGAGTTGGTGTCAGATATTGAAAATTAGCAAGCGATAATCCAACAAAAAGTCTGTCAAAATGATAGCCTACCCCGAATTTTTGATTAAAACTAAGATTCGGATAAATGCGGTTCATTTGGGCTCCGGCAACAGTTGTTAATTGATATTCCCCCAATCCCAAACTTCCGGTCAGACCGGCAGTAACAAAGAATCTCTTTTTTATAACGAGGGTATAGGCATAACCTCCTGTGAGGTTCATTGAATAAAAGCGCCATCTATTGAAATTTATCTTGTCGAAGAAATTTTTATCCGTTAAATGCGACGGGACAAAAGAGGAATCAGCCGTGGAGCTAACCCAATAAATTTCAAAACCAAGCATTGGCTGACCGGCACTCTTCTTTTGCCACTCATTTTGAAGAAAAGGCGCCCGAACAGAATATTTTGAAGGATTTAGATTGGCATACACGCCAAAACCACCCGAATAAGTAGCAATATCGCCGCGCGTATAAAATTCCGTTCCATTAGGTTTCGAATCGAAGAGTTCAGCTGTATTGGAAAGGTATTGCCCTTTATAATAACCCGTATAAAAATCAACAGTAAGTATTCTAAGGTAGAGATGAGACTGGAGATCAAGATATTTTGTTTTGCCGTATTGATTTATATCCGGTTGTGCAAAGGGAAGAACAGTTCCTAAATTTATTCCCAAAAATTTATAATTGAATCCCAGACCAACTACATAGCCATTTGAAGGACGATAAGCCAGGACGGTATTCTCTCCGCCATCAATAATCTTCTGACTGGCATACTTTTGTGAAGCATAAACCCTAAGTATTAAATCATTTGAATTCTGCAGGACATAGGACGAATCAGGTTTATTGCTTAATCTTTTAAAAATATTATCACGGCCTTCACTAAACAAATTGGCAAAAACGATCAAAACTATCAATAAACCTAATCTCTTTAGTGGCATAATCCAGGCTTAGAACAGAAAAGGAACTTATATATTGAAAAAAAGAGGGCTAAACCCTCTTTTTAAATTTATTATTTTTTAATTAATAACCATAAATCGCCGTATTCAGGAAATTTCTGACGTATCTCACTGACCCTTGCGCGAGCAGTTGCCTCATCATCATAACTGTTTACACTAACCCGGTATAAATTTGCCTTATTAACAAGTATTCCCGGAAAGAAATTCTTAGCCATCAATTGTTTCTTGAATTTCTGAGCATTTTCGTAAACTCCAAAACTGCCAAGAATAATATAAAATCTTTTTGATCCTAAATCACTTGCTTCCCCTTTTGCTGCTGTTATCCATTCTTCTTTCGATGTAACTGATGAAGCAGAGGAAGCAGGACTAACAGAAGGTTTTACAACAGCCTCAGACTTTACAGGTTCAGGCTTTGGTGCAATCTTTTGAGTTTTGCAACTTATTGCTGTAAGAATAATCATAAGAAGAACAAGATTCAGAACTTTCATATTATTGATTTTTGTTAATTTGATTCAGCGAAGATATAAAAAAAAAAATTAATATTTGAAAATATCAAATTGAATTCTTAAATTTACCTCCATAATCGGATAAATTACATTTACCGGAGGTGGTTGGCATATAACTCAAACAAGAACATAACATAATCATATATGAAAAATCAAAAATATCCGTTAATCTTCATTGTCGAGGATAATTCCGTCTATAATAAACTAATTGTAAATCATTTACGTTCACACAAATTAATCCGCACTGAAAGCTTCCTGAGCGGAGAAGAGTGTTTGAAAAACATTCATCGCAAACCGGACATCATCATTCAGGATTACCTCCTTGATGGGATTAACGGAATTGACGTTTTAAAAGCGACCAGGAAGAAATACCCGGATACAGAATTTATCTTTTTATCGGGACAAGATAATATTGAGATTGCCATTAATTCGATGAAATTCGGGGCCTACGATTATATTGTTAAAGATCAGCACGCTTTAGTAAAACTTACCGATAAAATTAACAAGATCATGAACAGTCATGAGGTAGTTAACAGTAACAAGCGATTCAAGCTGGGGATAACGCTATTTTTTATAGCACTCGCAGTTCTCATTTTAATTCTGGCCAGTCTTACTATTTTCTTCCCAACCATCTTTTCAGGAAATTAATATCTTATCATTTTTTGGTTTGAACAGCAGAACCTTTTTTTAGTAAAGGAATAACTGCCGATGGCTTTAATACCTTTGAATACTCCAAAGGATTTTGGAGAAGTGCTACTCCGCTTTTAACCTCCTTATCACTTCCGAGAGCTGCAATAATAGCTCCCTTTTGGTAATAATAACGCGACACGATCTCATCTTTTAAAAGATCACGGATCTCTTCTCCCGACTTCTCAAGGTCTTGATTCAGATTGAGGGTCAGACCTTTTTCAAGAGCTTCAAATTCATTCCTCGCTCCTTCAAAATAACGTTCTCTTTTCGCAGTTTCGATCAGGTTTTTTAATGTTTGTTCGCTTCTGGATTCGTAGGAGAACTTTTTATCTGTCAAAAACTTGTGAAATTCAGTATAAATTTCATCACTTATTTCAAACTGATGGGGGGGTGCAATTGTTTTGTGGGATCTGGCAAAATCAGTGGCAAAATCAAATACCATAAAATCCTGAACCAGCTTATAAGACAGAGTACTTAACGTATCCTGCACGACCCGTACATCAGGGGTTACTCCCCCTCCGTCTTTAACGATCCTGCCATTTTTTGTTTTAAACTCGGTTATCAAAGAATCCGGGATATTTCCAACACTCCCGTCTGTGTTCCGATGCGAATAATCGAGCGCCTGAATACATCTCCCGCTTGGAATATAATATTTAGCAGTTGTAACTTTGAGTTTCGTGTTATAACTTAAATCTCGTGTAGTTTGAACCAGACCTTTACCAAAAGTGCGATTCCCCATTATTACTGCACGGTCAAGATCCTGAAGTGCACCGGCAACAATTTCGGATGCCGAGGCAGATCCGCTGTTTACCAAAACAATTAAAGGCATTACCGAATCAACAGGCTGTTCCATTGCTCTGTATGTCTTATCCCATTGCAAAACTTTTCCTTTAGTGCTGACGATCTCTTGTCCATGATTAACAAACAGGTTAGTCACTTTAACGGCTTCACCGAGTAAACCTCCCGGATTGGAGCGAAGATCAAGAACCAGAGCTGAGGCACCTTTTTTATCTCTAAGATCAAGAATGGCATTTCTTACACCTTCGGCACATCCATCGGTAAAACTCGAGAGACGCACATACCCGGTTTTGCTGTCAATCATCCCATAATAAGTTACAGGATCGATCTGAATCTCTTCACGAACGATATCTTTCGTGAACGGCTTTGTTTCACCTGGTCGTTGAATTTTTACTTTAACCGCTTTTTTGGCCGGCCCCTTCAATATTTCCGACACATCGGAAACCACCATTTTATCAACGGATTTACCATCAACTTCAAGAAAAATATCACCGGCGCGCAGTCCGTTTAATTGAGCAGGAAATCCCTCATAAGGTTCAGCAACTATAATCTGACCTCCACGTTTACTGATCATGGCTCCAATTCCGGCGTACTCGCCGGTAGTCATAAACTTAAAATCGTCCATTTCCGATTCAGGAATAAACACGGTATAAGGATCAAGGGTTTCGAGCATGTCATCGATCCCCTTTTTAATCAGTTTTTCCGGCTTTACTTCATCAACATAAAAAAGGTTCAGTTCCCGAACAAGGGTATAAAATATATCGAGATTTTTCGAAATCTCAAAATTTTTCTGATCGCTTTTAAATCCCCAGAATGAAAGTCCGAGAATAATCACCACCGATACGGCAAGCGCCGACTTTAATATTTTATTGCTCATTTTAGTAGTCCCTCTCTGTAAATTGTCAATCTTTGTTTCATGCAATATTTTTGCAAAAGTAATCATTCACGAGTTAATTCGTTATTCTTTCAATGCAGTTACAGTTCTTTAACCTTTCCAATACCTGTCAAAGAAATAAGTTTCTTAAAACAGACAACAACGGAATATCAGTAAGAGTTGCGACGATTCGATCTTTTAGCGTATTTTTAACGCGTAAAAATCTGCCATTTTGAGTAAAGGGTTCGTAATTCGGTCAACAGGAAGTTGGTATTCGGTAAAAACTGATACGGGTGAGGTTATTGATTGCCGCATCAAGGGAAAGCTACGGATGAAGGAGATCCGCACGACTAATCCTGTGGCAGTCGGCGACAGAGTTGAATTTGAACTGCAACACGACGAGACAACAAAAGAGGGAGTAACCGGAATTATCTCCGCAATAGATCCACGAAAAAATTACATCATCCGAAAAGCCTCTAATTTATCACGAGAGAGTCAGATTATTGCCGCTAATATCGATCAGGCATTTATTGTCGTGACTGTCAATTATCCTGTAACTCTGCCGGGATTCATAGACCGTTACCTGATTTCAGCAATGGCATACAGGATTCCGGCTTGTCTGGTTTTTAATAAGCTGGATTTATACAACACCAAAGATTACGAAAAACTCGAAGAGTACCTGCAAACTTACGAATCAATAGGATATAAATGTTTTCAGGTCTCAGCTGAGAAAAATTTTAATATCGATATTTTACAAGCGGAATTAAAAGGAAAAATAAGTCTTTTCTCAGGTCTCTCCGGTGTTGGAAAGTCGTCCATTCTTAACCGGATTGACCCTGATCTTAAACTAAAAACCGGAATTATTTCAGATCACCACCAACAGGGAAAGCACACAACAACGTTTGCCGAAATGTTTGAAATAACAGAAGGGGCTTATATTATTGATACACCGGGGATAAGAGGTTTCGGAGTGATTGATATGGCAAAGGAAGAGATCGCTCACTATTTCCCGGAAATGTTTGAACTACTCAATCAATGCCGTTTTTTCAATTGTACCCACACCCATGAACCGGGCTGTGCAGTAAAAGCAGCAGCAGAAAAGGGAGCTATACCTGCTACCAGATACGAATCGTACCTATCGCTGATTAGCGAGGACAATTCCAAATACCGGAGTTAAAAAGTAATTCAGGAATCTCATAAATTCCAAACTTACCAGAAATAAATTTATGTAACAATCATGTTTCCCAACATCTGATCTCTTATAGTATATAATCATGTTTTTCATGATATAATACATATAAATTTATGACAAACATCATAAGCCGTTTTAGTGATATCTCTTTGCTTTGTGCTTGGATATTCGTCATAAAAAAGATAATATTGTGTTTTCTTTTTTATAGCAGTTTTATTAAAGAATTCACATAAGGTTTTATTTTATGCATGTAATTGTATGTGTCAAAATGGTTCCGGATACTACTCAGGTAAGCATTAATCCCGAAACCAATACCCTTGTCCGTGAGGGAGTTCCCTTTATTACGAATCCTTACGACACGAATGCCATTGAAGAAGGCATCCGCTTTAAAGACAGGTATGGCGCTTATGTTACAGTCATATCCATGGGACCGCCTTCTGCTGCCATAGTTCTTCGAAAAGCTATTTCGATCGGTGCCGACGAAGGAATCCTGCTGAGCGACCGTGTATTTGGCGGAGCCGATACCTTAGCGACCAGTATGGTATTGAGTGCTGCCATAAACAAAATCAATATTACCAGGCCGGTTGATATAATCCTGTGCGGGAAACAGACAATCGATGGAGACACGGCCCAGGTTGGCCCTGGCATAGCTCAACGTATGAATATCACTCAGCTGACACTGGTAAACGAAGTATTGTCAGTTGACGAGGTCAATAAAACAATCAAAGTAAAACGCAAACTCGAAGGCTATCAGGAGATTGTAGAATCTACTCTGCCAACGATGATAACCGTAGAGCGCGAAATAAATACTCCCCGTTATCCAACTGTACCGGGAAGGTTCTGCGCCGATGAAGCGATGATACAGACATGGAGTAACGACGTACTAAAGCTGAATACAGCAGAAATCGGACTTTGCGGATCACCAACTCAGGTGAGGAGGATATTCGCACCTGAAAGGGAGAAAGGCGAAGTTGTGATGGGTGAAGGCGAACAACAGCCTCATGCCATAAAAATGATCTTCGACAAATTAATTGAAAAAAGTTTTCTTGAACTGGAATAATCGTTAATCAATATTATATGGCACAAATCCCCAAAAGACCCAAAGGTACAATTCGGCTGACAGACGGCAAATGCATTGCTTGCGGAGCAAGGTGTCAGTCTGTTTGCCCGGTGGATGCCATCGAGATGAACGATAATGGCGAACCGATCATTGATACTCAGATATGCACCGTATGCCGAAAATGCGTTAAAGAGTGCCCGTCGGATGCCATTGAGAATTATCTCACTCCTGAGGAGCAAGAGCAGATGTCAATTTTCGAAGTCTGGAAGGCCTCGGTTGGAAAACACAGCGCACCTTCGTCTAAGGAAACAGCGGAACCGGTCGCAAAAAAACCACAGGATGCTGCAATCGCTGAATGGAAAGGTGTCTGGGTCTTTATCGAACAGGTCAATGGTAAGGCACACGATGTGGCCTGGGAACTTCTTGCCAAAGGGAAAATACTGGCTGGTGATTTGGATGTTGAACTTGCGGCTTTCGTTATAGGCGATAATATTAAACATCTGGCCGATGAAGCCTTTGGATATGGTGCTGACAAAGTATATATTATTGATCATCCCACACTTAAATTTTACAGAACCGATCCCTATCTGAAAGCCACAGTTCATTTGGCGGGTAAATATAAACCTGAGATCGTTCTGATGGGAGCAACCGGTTTAGGCAGAGATCTGGCCGGAGCTGTCGCTACAAGTTTAAAAACCGGATTGACGGCAGACTGCACGGGTCTTACCATCGACAAGGAAAGAAGGTTGCTCGAGCAGACTCGGCCAGCCTTTGGGGGTAACATCATGGCTACTATTTTAACGGAGACCAAAAGACCACAAATGGCATCCGTACGGCCTCATGTGATGCCCAAATCAGAATTTATTAAGGATCGCAAGGGAGAGGTCATTATCGAACCGTTTTCCTTAGAAGAAAGTGATATCCGCACTAAAGTGCTCGAAATCATTTCGTCTATCAACAAAGGACAGGTAAATATAACGGGATCAAGGGTTCTCATTTCAGGTGGCAGAGGGATGACCAGTAAAGAAAGTTTCAAACTACTTGAGGAACTTGCAGAAGTAATTGGAGGCGTGGTTTCGGGTTCGCGGTCTGCAGTTGATAATGGTTGGATCGAACAGCCGCGTCAGGTAGGTCAAACGGGGAAAACCGTTCATCCAAAATTGTACATCGCCTGTGGAATCTCGGGTGCAATTCAGCATCTGGTTGGTATGCAGGATTCAGAATTTATCATCGCCATCAATAAAGATAAAACAGCGCCCATATTTGACGTTGCACATCTTGGAATCGTTGGTGATGTTTTCGAAATAATCCCGGCGATCATCAAAAAAATCAAGGAATCGAACGCCAAAATAGTTCAATAATTTTAACCACTAACAATCAAGTCTTATGACTGGTATAGAGCGTATTATATTTTCAATCATAGTTATCGCAGCCGTATTGTTCTTTTTGAAGAATGTATTCCGGCTGTTCGCGCTTATCTGTCTGGGCAAGTGGGAAAATCGTTTCGATAGACTGTGGTCACGCCTTGTTGATCTCTTAAAATTTGGTTTTGGACAGAAGCGGGTTGTTGCAAAAACTTTTGGCATTGTCCACTTTTTTATCTTCTGGAGTTTCATGACGCTGGTTATTGTTTACGTTGAGTTCCTCATTGGCGGTATGTTTCCAAAATTCAATCTCGGGTTTCTGGGAGACACACCTTATGGAATAATTCTTTTGATGGCCGACGTAATGTCGCTGGTTGCCATTGTCAGTATCGTAACTGCTTTGATCAGAAGAATATTTTTCCGTCCGAAATCAATTTCAGCTAATTTCGAAGCATTTTTTATCCCTTCGCTGATCGCGATTCTCATGATCGCCTATTTCATGTCCAACACCTGCGAAGCTAGTTTGGGAAATCTAAAGATGCTGAACTGGTTACCCGTAACATCGCAACTTTCATATATATGGACAGGAATGGATCCCGTCACGGTTCATTTGATTTCTCGTTCAGCCTGGTGGATTCACGCATTGGTTTTACTCTTCTTTTTGAACTATCTGCCTTTCAGTAAGCACTTGCATATTCTGGCTGCCCTGCCCAATATCTTCTTTAAAAGTGACAAACTCGTTTCTACTGTTCCCCCTATGACGTTCAAAAAAGGGGAAGATTTTGGAATATCAAAAGTGGTTCAATTTACATGGAAAGATATCCTTGACTTCATGGCTTGCACCGAGTGCGGCAGATGCGAGGATGTATGTCCTGCTTCACAAACCGGTAAGGTTCTGAATCCGAAAGAAATCATACATGAGTGCAAACTCAATATTTTTGAAAACGGAGATGCTATCCGAGCATCCCGGCCTGGCGATATGCTGGCTTCTGCTCCTGCAAATGCCAAAATGAAAATACCCTTGATCAATGGAAGCGAACTAAGCATTTCAAAAGAAGCGCTTTGGAGTTGTACCACTTGTGGCGCCTGTATGCAGGCCTGCCCGGTTTTCATCGAACATGCCCCCAAAATTGTACAGATGCGCCAGCATCTGGTAATGGAAGAATCTGATTTTCCACACGAGCTTATTTCGTTCTTTGAAGCATCCGAGCAACGCTTTAACCCTTGGGGTATTGCACCAACCGACAGAATTAAATGGGCTGTTGACATTGAAGTTCCGTTATTATCTGAAGTTAAAAGTGCCGAATATTTATTTTTTACCGGCTGTGCAGGTTCATTCGATTCAAGATCACGCAAATCAACCGTTGCATTTGCCAAAATATTAAATCAGTCCGGCATATCGTGGGCATCGCTCGGAAACGAGGAGAAATGTTGTGGAGATTCACAACGTAAACTGGGAAATGAATATGTGTTTAATAAATTAGCGCTGGATAATATTGCCACCTTTAAAAAATATGGTGTTAAGAAAATTGTCACTCAATGTGCGCATTGCTTCTCCACCTTAAAAAACGATTATAAGCAATACGACACTGATTTTGAAATAATCCATCATACTCAACTGATTAACAGTCTAATTGCTGACGGAAAGATCAAACTCACACAAAATGGCGACACAAAAACCGTCATTCACGACTCATGCTATCTCGGCCGCTACAACCAAATAATTGATGAGCCGCGGGAAATTTTAAAGGCATGTACGGGCAAAAATCCACTTGAAATGGACAAAAATAAAGTCGATAGTTTCTGCTGTGGAGCAGGAGGAGGAAGAATGTGGATGGATGAGCTCACCGGCAAGCGTATTTCTACCGAGCGCACACAACAGGCATTGAAAACAAATCCATCGACTATTGCCGTTGCCTGCCCTTATTGCATGACGATGTTCGAAGACGGACTGAAAGATGAAAAAGTTTCAGATAAAGTCCGGGTAAGAGACATCGCCGAATTGGTAGCTGAATCGATGATCTAATCACAAAGAATTAAAAAATTCAGAATCAAAAAACAAAAAATGAACATATTTATAGTAAAAGCTGTTATATGTTTAAAAATTATATAAATTTGCCCACAATAAAAATCAATTTGAAATAATGAACAGCAGTACCTTTTATTTTTGGTTTAGTTATCTTAGCCTTCGTACGGAGACTGAAAGGTAAGGTATTGTCAAAACAAACAATATTAAATCATAAAGAGGTCTCCCAAATTCGGAGACCTCTTTTTTTTAAAATTAATATCCAATAATAATGAAACTCGCAGTAATAGGTCTTGGACTGATCGGTGGTTCGATGGCAAAAGATTTACGGAGAACAAAATTTGCAACTGAAATTATCGGCGTTGACAACAATCCCGAAAATGCCCGTATTGCCATTGAAGTTGGGTTGGTTGACAGAATCGAATCTCTTGAAACGGCTGTTAAAGAAGCAGATATAGTCATTGTAGCAATACCGGTCGATAAAATTGTACGGCTTCTTCCTTCCATTCTGGATCATATTTCTGCATCAACTACTGTAATAGATGTCGGATCAACCAAGCGTGAGATAGCAGAAGTTGTGAAAGATCATCGTTTACGCGGTAATTTTGTCCCTTCTCACCCGATGTCGGGAACCGAGAACAGTGGTCCCTTTGCGGCTATTGAACATCTTTTCGAACATAAAATCTGCATCATTTGTGACCATGAGAAATGCAGGCCGCAACATTTGGCGCTGGCTGAAAAAATGTATCAATCACTTGGCATGCCGATTGCCTATATGAGCAGCGATGAGCAAGACCATACCACCGCATTTATTTCGCAT
Organism: uncultured Mariniphaga sp.; assembly: GCA_964355145.1. Taxonomy (GTDB): domain Bacteria; phylum Bacteroidota; class Bacteroidia; order Bacteroidales; family Prolixibacteraceae; genus JAAFHB01. The sequence goes on along the minus strand of CAYHDA010000003.1, from coordinate 19,629 downwards.
CTTCCTCATGCAACTTCATTTGCCCTTGCCAATGCAGTGCTTGCAATTGAAGACCGCAACATTATATTCGACCTTGCATCAGGTGGCTTTCAGTCAACTGTTCGTCTGGCAAAAAGTTCTCCGGAAATGTGGTCTCCCATTTTCTGGCAAAACCGCGACTATATTTACGAAGCACTTGAGGTATATATCCATCATCTGGAAGCTTTTAAAGAGAGCCTTAAAAATAACGACCACAATCGCTTAACAGAATTAATAGTTAACGCCAACAAAATACGCGGCGTTTTGGAGGGAGAAAATTCCTCATTAACAAAAAACGAAGAAACAATTATCAAATTTTACACAAAATAAACACCATGAGCTTACAATTAGACATTCAGCCAATAAAACATTGGCTGCCAAATTTAGATAATCCACTGCTAATAAGTGGACCATGCAGCCTTGAATCGGAAGAGCAGGCAATGGCAACTGCCAGAGAGCTTGCCCTCGACAAACGCGTTTTTGTTTACCGGGGAGGAATTTGGAAACCACGTACACGCCCGGGATCCTTTGAAGGAATGGGAAGCATTGCACTGGAATGGCTAAAAACTGTTAAGCAGGAGACTGGCTTACTAACAGGAACAGAGGTGGCCAATGCACAACATGTTGAAGAGTGCCTGAAAGCAGGAGTCGATGTGCTTTGGATTGGAGCGCGGTCAACTGCATCCCCTTTTGTTGTGCAGGAAATTGCTGATGTTTTGAAAGGGACAGATCAGATCGTCATGGTGAAAAATCCCGTTAACCCGGATGTTCAATTATGGATCGGAGCCCTTGAAAGACTCAATCAGGCAGGATTAAAAAATCTTGTTGCAATCCATCGCGGATTTACGCCGTTCGGGGAATCGAAATACCGAAATTATCCCAGCTGGAAAACGGTGATAGAACTAAGGCAGTTAATGCCCAATCTGCCAATTATTTGCGATCCAAGTCATATTGCCGGAAAGCGCGAATATCTTTTTGAGATCTCTCAAAAAGCCTTCGACCTGGGCCTTGACGGTTTAATGCTGGAATCGCATATCGATCCAACTTGTGCACTAAGCGATAAAGATCAACAGGTAACACCAGCTGAACTGGCTAAGATTTTAGATAAACTAGTCATCAGATATACCAGTTCAAATGATCCGCTTTTCGAAAATATGCTGGATGCACTTCGTTCCAGAATTGATGGCATCGATCATGAAATCATTGAGATACTAGCGTCACGAATGGAAATTGTGAAACAGATCGGGACCTATAAAAAGGAAAATAAAGTAACTGCTCTCCAGATCAGCAGATGGACTCAGATTCTTGAAGACAGGATAAACACTGCCCGAAAACTGAACCTTGACGAAACATTTATTAAAACAATGTTTCAATTAATCCACGAAGATTCTGTACGTCAGCAAACCGAGATCATGGACAGCGACCTGTAAATGATTACAGACATTGAAATCACAGAATTCAATACCATACAAACAAAAAGAGACCTTAGACGGTCTCTTTTTATTGCTGGTTCCCGGTAATCTTAGTTAATCGCATGATAACTTTGGACATCGCCGCTTCAATCTGACTAAATTCCAATTGCTCTTTTGCAATATAGACGACCATCAGCGCTATTTTCTTATTCTGAGACTGGAGGTGAAAATAGAGTTCATGTTTACGCATCCGGTAAATTTCACGTAACTGTCGCTTGAGTAAATTACGGTCGTGTGCCTTTTTAAAGAGCCTTTTTGGGATACTAAAAACGACTTGAGCCGGATAAGAAACTGGAATTTCTTCAAATTTCCAGACTACTTTTAACGGATAACACAAAAAAGAAGTGCCCGACAGGAAGATTTCACCGATAATCTTCTGGCTGCATAATTTTTCCTCTTTTCGAAATGTGTAGGCTGTCATTACTTAAAAGATAGAAAAAAGAGATGTACTTGCCGTTATAAAAACCTGTAAAAGATGAAAAGTTAAAAATCTTCTATTTATTATTCTTATTGAATTCAGCGATAAACCGTTCAAGTGCGGCAGGCATTGACGGAGCCTCAGGAATAGGGGCTTCCACATCAAGTCTCAGACCGGCATCCTTTACAGCCTGGGCTGTTACAGGACCAAAAGTGGCAATTTTTGTCTCTTTTTGCTCAAAATCCGGGAAATTCTGAATTAACGATTTAATCCCGCTTGGACTAAAAAAGACCAGTATATCGTAATTAACATCTTTTAAATCGGACAGATCACTGCTCACCGTGCGATACATAATAGCCTCTGTAACAGACACCTTAGCCTTCTCAAGCAGTACCGGAATCTCATCCTTGTGAATGTCACTTAATGGGATAAGAAATTTATCTTCCTTATGTTTCAGCAAAACATCCACCAAATCGGCAAACTTACCATTCGCATAAAATATTTTCCGCTTTCGATAAACGATATATTTTTGTAGGTAAAAAGCGGTTGCTTCCGAAATACAGAAGTACTTCATATTGTCAGGAATGGTTATTCGTAACTCCTGCGAAATTCTGAAAAAATGATCAATTGCCGTTCTGCTGGTAAAAATAACAGCAGTATGATCCAGAATTTGGATCCGGTCTTTGCGAAAATCCTTTGCAGAAACTCCCTCAACCTGAATGAATTGACGGAAATCAATCTTCAGATTGTATTTGAGCGCCAAATCAGCATAGGGAGAACTTGCATTGCTAGGCTCAGGTTGCGATACTAATATTTTTTTAATTCTCAACTTATTAACTTTTATAAATTCATAATTTCTAAACTCTTCTATGATGCAATCACAAGTTTATAAATCAAAAGCAACGGCAGAATTTCAAGGGTACAAAGGTACAAAATCAAATAGAAAATTGATATGTCTTTTCGATGTCCTAAATAAAAACTTCGAAACACTGTTGCAGTATACATAATAGTGATAAAACCTGCCATTATCCAAATCGTGATAAAGTTGGTTTCGGCATGGATGGCATGGATGGTCACAACAGGAAGCAATATCAAACCTAACACCTTGTAATACAATCGAATATTGAATATTGATTCCTCTGTTTGATCCTTTAATAATACAATAGAACCTGCTAATCGGTATAGCAAAATCTTCAAGAAAAAGTAGCCGTTAATTATCAATAATAATGCAAGAAAAAGTACAACATTATGATATCCCGGAATACTTATTTTGTAAAAATCTGCAATTTGATATACTGAAAGAGGAACGATCAAATGAAAAATAAAGTCGAGTCGAACAGCTCCATACATGATTTTATAACCCTGTTGCCGAAACAAACGGGTAGCCGCATTGAAATTAACTATACTGACAAAAAGTTGCCCCATGTATTTCAAAAATCCAGTTCTTACCGATGCAAATATTATCCACAGGATCAGGATAATCCCCAGAACCCAATCCTGATTAGGAATAATCAGCTCTTTACCAATAAATCCATAGGGTTTTATTGTCTTAGGTACGACGTTGCGTTGTGCCAACAAAAAAGTCGAATCGGAGAGTGTCGTAACAGTTCCAAAATTTACTGTATCTCCTGCAGCAGCATAAAATCCGGGATTTCCGGTATAAATATTCCAGTTTGAATCTTTATTAACCGGCTCTTCAGTATATGTTTTCTTTTGAGAAACTTCCTTTTTGAGGTGATTTTTTACAAGTCTGGATTTACTTTCACTTTTCTTGAGACTGTTGACAGAAATCTTTGCTTTTGTGGGTGTTTGAATTTGCTGCGTTTTCTTAGTGACAGACTGCTTCCCTGACTTAACAATTGCATGAGCAGCAACCGGATTTGAACTCACTTTATTAACGACTGAAAAAACAAACATAAATCATACTTTTTCTGCGCTGCAAAGATAAAAAATAAAGGAATGATACTTGTTATCGGAAAAGGTCCGACTCAGCATAAGTTTGAAAATAAATGGCCGGAGATCGCTATTTTTGTACCATGAAGAAAAAATCAGACTTCAAAATCTATTTCGCTCCCCTTCAGGAGTCGACCGATTACATTTATCGCAACGCACACGCGAAAATTTTCGGAGGAATCACAAAATACTTTGCCCCATATATTATTCGTCAAAATGATGGAACTGTCAAGGCTTCGCATCTGCGGGATATCAAACCAGAGAACAATCAGGATTATCCGCTGATACCACAAATACTTGCCGGAAATGTGGCTGATTTTGTCTTCCTTGCCAAAATATTGCAGGATAGCGGATACAGCGAGATCAACTGGAATCTTGGATGTCCCTATCCCATGGTAACCAATAAAGGACTTGGCTCCGGATTACTGCCCTTTCCCGAACGGATTAAATCAATTCTTGAAGCTTCATTACCCCAGATTAGTTCTAGAATTTCGATAAAAATGCGTACCGGCCTACAATCGCATGACGAGATCTTTGAACTGATTGATGTAATTAATGAATTTCCGTTAAGCGAAATCATCCTTCATCCAAGGTATGCCAAACAGCTTTATCGTGATGCACCCGATGAAGAAGTGTTCGCCACGGTACACCAAAAGTTAAAGCACCCGCTAATTTACAATGGAGATATTGAAAGTATTGAGACAATCAACCGGCTTGAGACCTCATTGGGTGATGTCGCTGCCTGGATGATTGGACGAGGGATTCTGAAAAATCCCTTTCTTCCTCTTCTGTTAAAAAACGAGGTTATTCCTGAAAGAGCTGGAAGGGCAATAATCCTGCGAAACTTTTATGAAGAGCTGTTTCAGAATTATTCTAAGATTTTAAGTGGGAACAGCCATCTGATGATGAAGATGGAGAAGTTCTGGAGCTTTTTTTGTTTCTCTTTTCCCGATCCTCACAAATCATTTAAACGGATTAAGAAAGCCGCGAATATCGTCAAATACGAAACGGCAGTAAACGAGAATTTTCAACTATTTCGAAATTATGAAGAAGACTAACGCTGTGAGGATTCTTGACCGGCTCAAGATAAATTACGAGCTTATTGAATATGAAGTCGATGAATCGGATTTAAGTGCTGTTCATCTGGCTGAAACCGCCGGAATTCCAATTGAAACGGTTTTCAAAACACTCGTTTTGGAAGGAGATAAAAATGGAAATTTCATATGTATTATTCCTGGCGGTGAAGAGATCGATCTGAAAAAAGCCGCAGTAGCCAGCGCCAATAAAAAGGCGGCAATGATCAAAGTAAAAGATCTTGAACCTCTTACGGGATACATCAGAGGAGGATGTTCACCACTGGGGATGAAAAAATATTTTCCTGTCTATATTGATGAATCAGCATTTAAACAGGAATTTATCTGCATTAGTGCGGGTGTACGAGGAATGCAGATCAAATTGTCACCCTCCGGTTTATTTAAGGCGATCAATGCAATCAGAGCGGCTATTATTTAATAAATCAACCGTGCCTTTTACATAATTCGATAAACAAAAGAACCCGCTCAGGGGAGACATCGCTCTGAATAATGTGGGCAGGTGCGATCATATAACCTCCGCCATGTCCCAAAATATTGATTTTATCAATAATATCATGTTCCAGCTCCTCAGCAGTTCCGTTTGGCAGCAGATCTTGCTGGTCGATTGCACCCCAAAAAGCGAATTGTTCCCCGAATTTTTCTTTCATATCCACAGGCAAATGTCCTGGTACGCCTGGCTGAACAGGATTAAAGACTTCGAAACCAATCTCGCGGATATCATTTAGCAACTCCGCTACTGCCCCATCGCAATGTAAAATTGGTATGATATCGGGTTTCGCTTCTTTAAAACGATCAATCATTCGTTTGTATATCGGTTTCAGCTGCTCTCTGAAGGTCTCAGGAGGAATAATAAGGCTCACCTGAGTACCGAAATCATCACCAAACCATAAGGCATCAACCCCCTTTTCAATAAGCTTCAGACCAATCTGGATCTGAAAATCGGCACATGCTTCGAACAGCGGAATTACATATTCTGTTTCCATCATCATATCGATCAGTAATTTCTCCATCCCAACCAATTGATGAGCCAACGAAAATACAGTAACCTCAATGTCTCCAATAATCACGAAATCATTTTTATATTTTTCCACCAGCGCTTCTGCATCCCGGAATCGTCCCGGTGCATCCGGAGCAGGAAAATGGTAAGCCAGTATATCATCGCGGGTTTCAGCATGAGCTAAAGGATAATCAACAACTTCGACATAAATATCTCCCTGACGCATTCGCATATTATATTCGTTCAGCCAAGTGCCATCGGCAGATTTTTGAATCTGATAATCATCAGAAACGGAGGCCCCGGTAATCACAACATCACTTCCCATGGCAATGCGTAACTCATTGGCGCTTATTCGATAAGTGACATCTTCGTAAAGATTTTCGGTATAATGAACAGGGATATTAAGTATTTTGCCGAAATGATCGGCCAGATTCCTGCAAAGATCAAATTGTACTGGTACACGGTCAGGTGCGCCATCAATCCTTTTGAAAGCCTTCAAAACACGTTCTCTTGAATTCATTGATTCTGGTTTAAATTCAAAAATACGTTTAAAATTAATTACTTAAACGAATGAGATATCTAAAAGTAAAATATATATTTGTTTGGTTTTAACACTTATCATTATGACAACATCACGCCGGACATTTCTAAAAGACAGCGCGGTACTCCTTGCCGGAGCTACCCTCTTATCGAAAACTGCTTTTGCAGCATCCAAACCTTCTGAAATCGTAGGACTCCAACTCTACTCGGTAAGGGACGATATGAAGAAGGACCCCATCGGTACGCTGACAGAGGTGGCAAAAATCGGATATAAGCATGTTGAACATGCCAACTATATCGACCGTAAGTTTTATGGTTTTACACCCAGAGAGTTTAAAAAAATTCTTGATGATCTGGGGCTGAAAATGACCTGCGGTCATACAGTAATGAATTCGGGTCATTGGGATGCCGGGAAAAAAGAGTTTTCTGACTCCTGGAAAAACACCATTGAAGACGCTGCTTTTATGGAACAAAAATATGTGATCAGTCCCTCGATGGATCAAAATATGCGCAAATCGTACGATGACATGGTAAGGTATATGGACATTTTTAATCAATGCGGCGTACTATGTCAAAAATCGGGAATGAAATTTGGATACCACAATCACTCCTTCGAATTCAGCCAGAAATTAAACGACATCAAAATTTTTGATATTATGATGCAAAAAATGGATCCTAAACTCGTTATAATGCAACTTGATATCGGCAATATGTATATTGGAGGAGCTAAAGCACTCGACATCCTGGGTCAATATCCCGGCAGATTTGAAATGCTGCATGTCAAAGATGAGATTGAAGTTGCTACTGCTGAAAAATACGAAAGTTCAATTCTCGGGAAAGGCATTATACCAGCCAGGGAAGCTCTCGATCTGGGACGCAAGATAGGAGGAACATCAGTCTTTATTGTTGAGCAGGAGTCGTATCAAGACCAAAAAACACCTCTTGAATGTGTGAAAGAAGATTTCGAAATAATGAAAAAATGGGGATATTAATCATTCCTGATTCAGATATACTTAAACTCAAAAATGCTGATTGTCGTCTCGCCTTCGAAAACACTTGAATTTGAAAAGCCAATTATTAATCATTCGTTTACTCAGCCCCAATTTATAAAAGAGGCCTCTGAATTGATTAAACTGCTCCGAAAATTCAGTGTTGATCAGCTAATGGAATTGATGGATATCAGTCCTAAGCTTGCCCGGCTTAATCAGGAAAGGTACTATTTGTGGCGGCCTGAATTTACTGCAGAAACTGCCCGACCCGGACTATTCGCGTTTCGGGGCGAGGTTTACACCGGTCTTGATGCCGATACCCTAACTCCTTCAGATATTGGGCTGGCACAAAGTCAGCTCAGGATTCTTTCCGGTTTATATGGTGTGCTGCGGCCTCTTGATCTGATCAGACCCTACCGTCTGGAGATGGGGACCTCTTTGGCGGTGCCACGATACGCCAATCTTTATGCTTTCTGGCAGAGGAAGATCACGGCTAAAATCCGCGAGGATCTTGATAGAAGTAATTCAAATCTGCTGATTAATCTGGCGTCGGTGGAATATTTTAAAGCAATCGACGTCAAGAAGCTGAAAGCAGAGATTATTTCACCTGAATTCAGAGAGCGAAAAGCGGGTACTTACAAAATTGTGTCCATTTTTGCAAAGAAAGCACGTGGAATGATGACCCGTTTTATTATTCAAAACGAAATTTATTCGGAAGAGCAGTTGCAGGCCTTTGACAATGATGGTTATTATTTTAATAACAGGCTCTCCGAAAAAGGGAAACCAGTATTTACCAGAGGATAAAAAAGCCGTTCAAAATTTTCGTTTTAAGGCTGAGGTGTCGTTGCAATTATAACTTAGCGTCATTTCAAAAATCGTTTCTTCAGTATTTAATATTCACCTTTTGATCAAGGATATTTGCTGAAGATAGCTTTCCAAATGCACTAAATCCGGTTTGGATGACCGGTACGAAATGTAAAGATCAGGACGTATGAGAAAGCATCCGTAATCCATGATACCCATTTGTTTGAATGATTCGGCCGCATTTGAAAGAGGAGGAAGAATCTGAACAGAAAGAAACGCTGAGTACTTTTCTGCCATTTTTACAATAGGTTCCTGATTTGACTTTGAAAAAATCATGAGAAGATAGGATGTGCCATCTACCTGATCCTGAATGCTAATATCTTGCCCATACTCCCAATACCGCAAGTAGGGCAGCCGATCCCCGGGTTTGGGTGCACAGGTACGGAAACGACCCAAAGATGTTTGATGCGAAAAAGAATTTTTACGATATTGAACTCCAATTCCCGATATTCTTTTAAAAACAAAACTACGAATGACTTTTTGTTTTATCATTAGCGGTAAAACCGGCTGAAGAATAAATGGCAAAGCATAAACACGAACCCATTTTAAAATAAAGTTCCTGCTTGTCAAAAAATTGAATGCGCGATGTGTGCCACGGACCACATTTTTGGCAACCACTTTTCTCTCTGAAGAATAGGAATTAAGAAGTTCAGCCCTTACTCTTCCGTTTATTACCATTTCAAGTTTCCATGCCAGATTACAGGAATCCTGCAATCCCGTATTCATCCCTTGTGCACCAACCGGACTGTGAATATGTGCTGCATCACCTACAAGAAAACATTTGTTTTGTTGAAACGTTTGAGCACAGCGCTCATTAACCTGAAAGGTGGAAAACCATCCGGGCTGACTGATTTTGACATTAATCCGTGTTTTATCGGCTATATTTTTTGCAATATCCATAAAAAAAATCGGGTCGTTTTTTGCAAGTTCGCTTGAAATAACACCATCGATTCGCCATCTCCCATCGGGTAAAGGGAAAAATCCAGCCGTAGTTTCCTCCGAAAATGAGAAGCAGATCTGATCAGACTGAAAATCTGCCTCACTGATACAATCGGTCACAAATAAAGAAATCGGATCAGATGTTCCGGCAAAAGGTATTTTCAATTGCTTTCTTACCGTACTATGGGCACCATCGGCCGCAATTAAATATTTTGTTTTGATTACTTCTGTCCCACCATTAGCGTCGTTCAAAAAGGAGGTAACGCCATCCGCATCTTGAGTGAACCGAATCAATTCGGTTTCCCTTTCAATTGAATGTCCATATTTTTGAATATAATCGGCTAATATTTGTTCTGTTTTTGATTGCTCCAACATCAGCAAATGCGGGAATTGGGTTAACTCCTTTCCAATATCTTTAACGGGTAGAATGACTGATTTCGTTCCATTGAAAACGAGTTTTATTTCATTGGCGAGAATCCCACTCTCAATGGCAGATTGGGCAATTCCCATCTGGTGAAATATTTCAAGACTCCTGGCATGAATGATTAATGCCCCTGAATACTGAACGCCAAAGGATTTTTTATCAATTATACGAAAAGGGATGTTGCGAAGCGCTAACTGACAGGCCATCATTAATCCTGCCGGTCCGGCTCCTACGATTAACACATCAGTTTCATTCCTCATTATATCCGACAATTAAAAAGCGAAAGGCCCATTTCCAGCTGACAGAATAATTTACAATTTGTGCTTTTTGAATTATTTTATGAAGCTCAATTCGTTTAAATGCACGTAATACTGAAACTGGACCATCATTTTTCGACAATTTAGATCCTCTTAAAAGATGTGTGATGATTTTTACACCATAATAGGCGATCCAGTGACGGTGCAAATCATTGATAATAAATCCTGTTTTTGAAGATAACCTGCAGAAGTTCAATAATTCTTCAAACTCCTCGTCTTTTAGATGATGGCAAAATAATGAACAGTGAATGATATCAACGGGCGTACCACTTTTCAGAAAATCACGGTAGTCAAGTGCAACGCCTCTTATTTCGGGATAATCCCTGCAATGGCGAACCAGATAGTTAATGGCATCCGGATTAAAATCTACGCCGGTCAGCTCTACAAGATATCCATTAGCTCTGGCCCATTTGGCAACCCCCTGTAACGTATCGCCGCTGCCACAGCCCAAATCAACAATATGATAGCGTTTATTCTTATCAGTTACCAATTTTTTTATGCCTTTTATTGAAATGGCACGTCCACCCAAAACCCGGTTGATGAAATCGAGTTCACCCAAATTTTTGTGGAGCAATTCCACTTGAATGTCAGTATTATCCAACATTTCAGTCTCAGAGGAACGATGTTGAAATTTATTAACCATAAGTTAAAAGGAGAGTTTCAATACTTATTCCAGGACCAAAACCGATCGATAAGATAGTCTCATTTGGTTCATGCTGGGCCTGCATAATCTCGTTCAATACGAACAGGATTGTGGGAGACGACATATTCCCATAGTCATTTAATACCTTATACGAATACTGCATGTCAGCATCTTTCAGCTGCAATTGCTTTTGAATGATATCCAGTATTTTCTTCCCCCCCGGATGGATTGCCCATTTACCTATTTCTGCAGCTTTAATATTAAATTTTCTTTCCGCCCTCAGAATAAGATCACTTATCTCATTTGCAATAAATTCAGGAACTTTGGCATCCAAAACCATTTCAAAATTAAGGGGGGTAATATTCCAGCATATCAGGTCTTTCCCTTTGTTCAGAATCAAGGAAAAGAACCCGTTGATATTTAGCCCTCTGTTTTGCTGCAAGGAAGATGAATCAGAAACAATCGCGACGGCTGCAGCCCCATCCCCAAAAATAGTATTGGACAATAAGTTATCGTGATTATTCTTAGGCTGGAAATGAAGGGTGCATAACTCCACGCAGACGATCATTACCCTTGCATGTTCATCGGTTTTGGCAATCATATCCCCCAATTTCAATGCGTGCATTGCAGCATTGCACCCCATGAAGTTAACCGCTGTATGAAAGATGTCGTCCGGTAAATTTAATTGCTCAATTAATTCGGCATCGATTCCGGGTGCGTATAATCCGGTGCAGGTAACTGAGATTAAATGAGTAATTCCAAACTCTTCGGTAGTGGTTCCTATTCTCTCCAAAGACCGGTGGATAGCTTCAGCGGCAAGTGAAACTGCATGTTTTTTAAATTGCTCCAGTCTTTTCTCTACTGTAACAGTGTTTTGTAAACCGGCAAAAAAAATGTTTTCACAATTCTCCTTATCGAAATCTGAAATAACTGAATAGCGTGTTTTTATGCCACTTTGGTGAAACAATATTTTCAGTTTACGTGAGGCTGAATCATCGTTATATGCAGCGCACATATATTCCAGTATTGTACTTTGTCCGGTTCCGTAGTCAGGCACTGCGGTTCCAATGGAGATAATTCTGCTCATTATCAGAACCAGGTATAAAGATTGTTTAGAATCAACACTAAAAAATACAAATTCATACAGGTTGATGTATAAATATTCATTTGCATTGTGTTTTCAAAATTTGCATTTCCAGTATCCCTGAGAACTTTTTTAAACCAAATTCCCAGTCTTGCAACCACGGGCAACATGATGATTATAAATATTACAAGTGAAATTGGCTGACTTTTCAGATTGAAATAATAAAACAAGAGAGCAGCAGCAGATGAAAATAAAATTGCCGAAAATACGAAGGTGCCAATGTATCCCAGTTTATAGCTTATGCTGATCACTCCATCTTTTTTATCAGCTTCATGTTGATAAATCTGTGTAAGCGGATAAATACTTCCAATAAATAAGCTGGCCACAGTCATGCAAATAATATGATTGAGAGTAAAGAACGCTACCGGAGAAAACGCGGATATGGAGGAAGATGCCGTTAAGTAAACAAAGGCACCTTGAAAAATAAATACAGTCAAAAATCCAATAAAGGGATATTTTTTCAATCGCAATCTCCTGTAACTATATGCCCTTGAGACTAGTACAAATACAAATACAAACAGAGCAAAGTAACCTGAAATGAACAAACCACCTCCAACACCGATAATATCCATGAGGAGAGTAGCATAGAATAGTCTGGGGGAAACTTTAGGAGGGTGTTTTAATCCGCCAATACTGGTTTCGTCTCTGTCCTGATAACTGTTATAGCCATTGCTGGACGGGAAAATAAGCAAATGCAAAATCAGAAAGGCTATCAGGGTCGAAGGCCAGTTAATAACATTTGCCTGACTTAATGCGAATAAGAAAACAGGCATTAAAAAAAAGGAAAACGGAAATCTCAGGTGCTTTACAGTGCTGTTATCAAACCACGAAATGATGTGCATATTTAAATTTGCTTTTGTTCTAAACTAACAAACTTAAATCCTTAATGTTTTGACTGTTATTGACTACCCACCGCTTTTAAATTAACTAAAAAGGTTGTTTCAGAAGGCCAAATACTAACTTCAATCCATCAGATGACAAATTGAGGCCAATAAGGCCTTTTGAAACAACCTCACGTGGATAAAATAGGAATTACATCTGATAAGGAGATCTCATCTCTCTTACGTATAATTTGTTGGCCTCCAAATCCCCTACGACTTCCCCTGCCTTCGGATCCCAGGTTACTTTTCGTCCTGTACGGATCGCGATATCCCCCATGTGACTGATAGTGTCGGAGATGATTGCTTCATCGAGAGGGCACAATTCAGCCTCTTTTCCTCTGACTACAGATAGAAACCTCATACCCATGGTATTGGTCTCACCTCTGATGTTGCCTTTCCCATTTTTTGTAAAATTCAGTTTCTCATTGATCTCTGGAATATCTGACTGGGCCGATGAACGACTAAGCGAAATCCATCCTTTTGAACCATAAAAAGTAGTGCCGTTTCCTTCTTTTCGGATACGATGATCCAGCATCCCTTTCCCGGCAACGTCAGTACTTACAAAATGCAGTTCAAGACCATTCTGATATTTGCAATTCACATCCCATGATAAAATATTGTTGTACAACCCTCCGGCCGGCCAGAATTGACCACTCCCTTCGCAACTGTAATTACCATTAACTTTATCCTTCAAAATCCAAACCAAAATATCCAAAGGATGAGCACCCCAGCCGGCTAAAAATCCGATGCTATATTCGTTGTTGAACCACGAGCTGTTGTTTGTCACGCGATCGGGACAATATGGACTCAACGCTGCAGGACCTGACCACCTTTCAAAATCAAAATCAGCAGGTACAGGAACTTCATTACAGACCGGAGAAGGGACATCGTTTTTACCCGGTGCCCAAACATCTACACGACTGATTTCACCGATAGCTCCGTTCCGGATCAGATCGTATCCCAGTTTCATGTGCGCCTCTGTACGCTGCTGCGTTCCATAGTGAAATTTCACATCGTGTGCTTTCAACTCCTTTGCGAGCATCATATTTTGGGGATAACTCAACCCAAGCGGCTTGGCAAGCATGATGTGCTTACCTGCCCTTGCGGCTTTAATAGCAGCCAGAACATGCCAGTGATCGGGTGTAGTGATGTGAACAGCATCGATATCTTTACGCGCAAGCAACTCATCCATATCCAGATAGGTTTTACATTGCTCAGTTGTGAAGTTGTTCTCTTTATAGAACATATTGATCTTATTTGCAACGGTCTCACGACGATCTTTAAAAGTATCGCAGACAGCAATATTCATCGCTTCCCGCAAAGGGAGAAAATACGACATCAATTCACCTGTTCCTCTGTCTCCCACCCCAATATGGCCAACAACAACCCGGTCATTGGCTCCCTTCCAGTTTGAACAAGAACCAAGTACTGTAGGCAGTATAGCTGCTCCTATAACTCCTTTAACCGACCGCTGAACAAAATTTCTGCGCGAAATCATTGCTTTATTCACATTTTCATCTTTCATTTTCTGTTGTTATTACGTTTTTTAGTATCCTTGCTTAATGAAAAGAAACTTACACAAGATAAGGGAGCCTCATCTCCCTGTTGTATAATTTATTGGCATCCAAATCACCAATTACTTCACCTTTTTTCAGATCCCAGGTTACTTTGCGTCCGGTACGAATGGCAATATTCCCCATGTGACTGATGGTATCGGAGATCATCGCCTCGTCGAGGGGGCTTAGTTCTTCCTCTTTCCCTCTGATAACCGACAAAAACCGGCTACCCATCTTATTATTTTCGCTGTTGATCCAGCCTTGCTTATCCAGCGGAAAGTTATTCAGTTTCTGATGAATTTCAGGGATATTTGATTCTGCGGATGAACGGCTGAGCGAAATCCATCCCTTTGTTCCATAAAAGGTGGTTCCGTTCGTCTCCTTCCGGGTCCGATGGCCAAGCATCTCCTTTAAAGCTACATCATCGCTCACGAAATGAACTTCGAAACCATTCTGATACTTGCAACTTACATCCCATGACTTAATATTATCATACAAACCACCGGCGGGCCAGTATTGACCTTGTCCTTCACAACTGTAATTACCGTTTACTTTGTCCTTTGCCATCCAGACCAATATATCTAAAGGATGAGCACCCCAGCCGGCTAAAAATCCGATGCTGTAATCGTAGGTGTACCACGAGCCTATGTTGGTCACCCGTTCGGGGCAATAGGGTCTTAACGGTGCCGGACCTGACCACCTTTCAAAATCAAAACCAGCAGGCACAGGAACTTCATTACAAACTGGAGAAGCTCCGCCCGGTCCCGGAGCCCAGACATCAGCATGTCCGATTTCACCGATTGCACCATTGCGAATCAAATCATAGCCTGTCTGCATATGATCATAGGAACGTTGTTGAGTTCCGTAATGAAATTTTACATTATTGTTTTTCAGCTCTTTAGCGAGGATTAAATTTTGCGGATAACTTAATCCCAGTGGTTTCGCGAGCATAATATGCTTACCAGCCCTTGCTGCTTTAATGGCTGCCAGCAAATGCCAATGATCAGGAGTGGCAATATGAACAGCATCGATATCTTTACGCGCCAGGAGCTCATCCATATCAAGATAGGATTTGCATTGCTCCGATGTGAAATTATTCTCCTTGTAAAACTTATTAATCCGGCTGGCAGCATCTTCGCGCCGATCTTTAAAGGTGTCGCAAACAGCCAAATTCATTGCATCCCGCAACGGGAGAAAATACGACATCATCTCACCGTTCCCACGCGACCCGACACCAATATGACCCACGACGATCCGGTCGTTAGCCCCTTTCCAGTTGGAACATGAGCCTAAGACAGTTGGCAGAATCGCCGCTCCAATGACACCTTTTACTGATTGCCGAACAAAATTACGGCGCGAAATCGTTGCTTTATTCACATTTTCATCCTTCATATTCCATAAGAATTAAGTTTATTAAATACTATTGCTTTAAACGGCTCCCAGTTTTTTAAGAAATGCAAAACTCTTCAGAACCGCTTCTTCACCAGCAATTTCAAGGGTCGAATAACCATCGAAACCGGCATTAACCAGCGCATGATAAATGGCTGCTATATCGATTACCCCATCTCCCAATGCTGTGAGTGACATTCCGCACCCAAATTGGGTTCCGCGCATTTCGATCATCTCCTTCGGAAGATCCTTCCAGTGAACATGTTCTATTTTTGAACCAAATTTAGCAATCATCTCCAAAGAATCTCCGCCACCTAACCACAAATTTCCGGTATCGAGATTGATTCCCAAAGCGGTGGAATTACACCGGTCAAGCACCTCTCCCATTAGCTTTATCGAATCGGTAATATGCCCGTGTGGTTCGATCAGAATCTTCACACCGTAATCTTCGGCAAATTTTAACGGTTCATACAATTTTTCAGCAATCGAAAAAACTGCTTCAGCCGTTGTAAGCGACTTGCCGAAAGGGGTTTTAGGTTCGCCGTCAGCAGTGATCACGTGTTTCACCCCGATAGCTCCTGCCATCTTCACAGCCTTGATAATCTGGGCTGTACCATAACGGGAAGGCGCTGTTGGATCAAGTAAATTGGCATGAGCACATATACTTGAAAGACCCAGCCCTTTTTGCTCAAACATTCTTTTAATGTCAAAAGGATTGGCATCGAGGCTCGCCAGAGCGGTGAATCCATATTCTACTCCCAGACAGGCGCCATCGGAATTGTCGGTTAAATCACCGCAGCTAAATCCCCATTTTTTGATCTGATCCAGCTGATTTTCAAGCGGACTAAAGGGATTAATCAATGCAAAACATCCTACTTTTATTGCCATTGTTTTTTATTTTTAATATTGATTATATTTTTTCTGTAATTTTTCTTTGGAAATTTCGCCTGACAACATCCAAGTGCGGTATTTAAGCCGAAGGGTCTCCCCCATTTTCAATAAAATCTTACTGTCAAATAGTATTGCAGGACTGTAATAATAAAATGGAATTTTAGGATCACTGATCACATACCAGCTTGTTGAAGCCGTTGTGGACTTTGGATCCGGGAATATTGACATCCCCACTTTTTCGCCGGTCAGACTATTAAATCCCATATAAAGCCAGTCGCACTTAGGACATTTAGTATCGTCGGATGGAGAAATAAGTTCGGGTGAAGTAAAATCCTGGTTAAACCTTATGGATAATCCGGCATAACCTCCCCACGACTGACCGCCTGGTTCACCGCTTATCGGCGTACGATCAAGGAGAACGGTGTCGGCCAGTGCCTTGAATAAACAGTCATCGTCGATAAAATAACTTCCGTCGGCAAAAGGGGGAGAAATATGTGTAGTCCTCACCTCTTCAAGAACCGCTTTTTTATCGACGGGATGATAAAGTATTTTCATCCGTATATCTGACGAAAAATCGGGATTTGAATTTATCTTCGTCTCTTCAATTGCTGTAATTCCTTCAGTTTTAAAACCTGTTTCGGAAGAACTAAAATTCTTAATATACTCCCAATAATTGACTCCGTTGATAAATTTCCACGAAAACCATAAACCAAGATGCCAGGGGTGATCGGGCGGAGAAACACACGTCAGGTTGATATTATTTACGGTCAGAGGATGAAAATAAGGTTTTCCCAAACGACTATTGTAATTGAAACGCCAGACAATTTGAGATTTATTTTTCAACGTGAGAGAAGTGTCGGTTTTCGCCCAGCTTAGTTTCTCCGGCAAAAAGGTTTTGACTGCTCTAAGTTCAAAAGGAATTTCAACCGTTACTTTCCGGCCCGAACACCACTCGGCGGCGCGTAACAACAGCGTTTGCAGCCCGGTATTCAAAAGAGCCCGCTCATCATGACCGAACGTTGTGAAAAAACATTTTCCTTTCCCCGTCTGACTGACAAAAAAAGCTTGTGTATCAATAAGATGACCATCCTTTTCATCTTTGGCTGATAATGAACCAATAGCCTTCGATCCGGGATAGATATCGGTATTTTCCCACATCTCATCCATAATATAAAATCCTCCCATTCCTTTGGTGATCGGATGGGTTTGATCGAACCCATAGACTTTTCCACGCGTGGAGGGGCCATGCCTGGTCTCTTTTCCCCATCTGCCGATCCCAACCCGATGGTATGCTTCCCAATCATAAAACGAAGATGCACCGGCATGAAGGGATAACACTCCTCCCCCTTCATTAACAAATCTGAGAAAATCCGTCTCCCATTGATTGCTCATCCTCATTACATTATCCGGCCATGAGTTCCAGTTACTGAGTACAAGATCAAATTTTTTAAATGAGGCATATGAAAAAGTATCTGGCTTCTCAGTGATGCTGACGCTAAAAATTCCGGTATTTTTTAGCATTCTGTTCAGTTGAGGAGTTGTTTTTTGCCATTCGTGATTATTTTTTCCGCTAAGAATGATAACATTGATAAGGCCATCATTGCGGGGTGCAGCAACAACTGTAAGGGAATCAATTGCAGAAAATACGATCAGGCAAATTAAAGACAGAAAGAAAAATCGTTTCATCAGAAGATAATTTGTTTTTTAATTGCCTGATGAAACACCTGTGTTATCTTTTTTCGTGTTTGCGAAGCGCAGATTCATGGGTGTTTCATCAGATTTGAGGTTTGAAGTTATAATAATCCGGACAAATGTTCAAAACTCCGGATTGCCTGTTCGATCGTTCCACATTCAACGCTAAAAATAATCTCCCGGTTTCCCGATTTAACGATGTCGATCACGCGTTTCCAGTCAACCACACCATCGCCACATGCACAGCCCACTGGTGTGCCACTGACCTTTCCGCGCTCGGCATTGCTTTGCGACAGGCTTATATCTTTGGCATGCAAATGAACAAGCCGGTCTTTCACCCTTTCGAGCCATTCGTAAACATCTGAACCACCTGCAAGATAGCTATTTCCGGTATCAAAATTGATCCCTATTGCCGGAGATTTAACCAGGTCGTAAATGCTGTCGAGACCATCGGGGGTCTTGCTGTACTGCTGATGGGGTTCCAGTCCGATTTTTATGCCATGACGCTCAGCGACCATTGAAGCCTCAGTAAGAGTATAGGTCATCAGTTGATAATCCATCTCTTTGGTCGTCCAAAAAGGTTTGGGACCCTCGTCGGTATTCACTACCGGAGCGCCCGCCTGGGCAGCCCACCGAATCGCCATTTTTAAATATTCGACACTTATTTCCGGCTTGCAAAGTGGTGTATGGGATGATAATCCTGAAAGTTTTACATTATTTCGGACACATATCTCCTTAATCATCAATGGATCATCGAAAAGAGATACTGAATGGAAATAACCAGCTTCGCTCAGCAATTCTCTCCCAAGGTGCACCATCGGTTCAATGTATTCGTATCCGATTTCGGCGGCCTTTTTTACTCCGTTGGCAAACGACATATCGTGATGCCGGACAAATTCCATATTGATTCCAAGCCTGACATTTCCCTTCATTGCAGTATAGTTTTAATTTATATATTTGTCAAAATCCTTTATCGTGAAATAATTAACTATGAGAATCTGCAGCCTTTGAAAATTTATAAAACAGATTCTGATTAGTTTCGTGGGCTGACTTCTTCCAGCATAGGTAAAGGTAATTAAGATAAAAAGAGGAGTTGTTCAAAATCTTTCAGTGTGAAATTTTAATATTAAAATGGAACGACGGGCAAAATTCTATGATCCCAATGGTAAACTGTCCTATAAAGCGGACAATTGCAGTCCTGTAAAAGGGGCAGCTGAAGCCGGTGATCTTGAATTAACGACGCTGGCCCGTGATGCCTACCCCGGAAGAAAGCTTGGAAAACTGGAGCTTACCGGAATAAAAAGTATTGGTTATTGGAATATCAAAAAACTACAAAATTGGGGACTGGATTGGCATACCAACGAAGGAATTGAGATTTGCTTTCTTGAATCCGGCGATCTCACTTTCT
>CAYHDA010000002.1:25062-53616 GCA_964355145.1 uncultured Mariniphaga sp. | reverse complement strand
TACTTACCGTTGTTGGTATTGTGCTGACAAAGGATTTAAAGCAGTCACGGCTGGTGTCTGCCATTGGGATGGGAGTTCAAATGATTTTATCATTTGTGCTGGTTTACCTTTATCTGAAAGAGAGGGCTGCCGGAAATACAGCCGCGATGCTCTTTACTTATGATGCGCTTTGGTTTCCAACTTTAAATATTCATTATTCACTTGGCGTGGATGGAATTTCGGTGGCGATGATAGCGCTAACCGGGATTGTGGTCTTTGCGGGAATATTCGCATCGTGGAAAATGGAGTACCTCCCCCGTGAATTTTTTATTTCACTCATTATTTTGGCTTCCGGGGTATTTGGTTTCTTCATCTCTCTCGACCTGTTTACAATGTTCCTCTTTTATGAACTGGCGGTTATTCCAATGTACCTGCTGATCGGAATCTGGGGCTCAGGGCCAAAAGAATATTCGGCGATGAAACTGACATTAATGTTAATGGCTGGTTCAGCGATGCTGATGGTGGGAATCTTGGGGCTTTATTTCTTCTCTTCTCCGGACCACGCTCACCTGACATTCAATTTACTGGAGATATCGAAGATCAAAATCCCGATTGAGATGCAAAGGTTTCTCTTTCCGTTCACTTTTGTTGGATTTGGTATCCTTGGAGCTCTTTTCCCTTTCCATACCTGGTCTCCCGATGGTCATGCCTCGGCACCAACAGCAGTTTCGATGCTCCATGCCGGAGTTTTGATGAAACTTGGAGGTTATGGTGCATTCCGTGTCGCCATCTTCCTGATGCCTGAAGCTGCAAATGAGCAAGCCTGGATATTCCTTATTCTTACTTCAATCAGTGTTGTTTACGGCGCATTTTCTGCCGCAGTACAAAATGACCTTAAATATATTAATGCCTATTCATCAGTGAGCCATTGCGGTCTTGTACTGTTTGCCGTTCTGATGATGAATCAGACAGCAATGAACGGTGCGATCATTCAGATGATCTCTCACGGTCTGATGACAGCCCTATTCTTCGCGCTTATCGGGATGATCTATGGCAGGACTCATACCCGTATCATCCAGGAGATGGGTGGTCTGATGAAAGTGATCCCATTTCTGGGTGTTGTTTATGTTATCGCCGGTCTGGCATCATTGGGCCTTCCGGGATTCAGCGGATTCGTGGCTGAGATGATTATTTTCACAGGCGCTTTTCAGCATGTGGATGTTTTTCATCGCGTCATTACCATTGTTGCTGCTTCGTCAATTGTTATAACAGCCGTTTATATTCTGCGTGTGGTGGGCCTTTTATTAATGGGTCCAATCAAGAACGACCATTTTCTTCACCTTGATGACGCAAAATGGTACGAGCGGATCTCAACAGTCACGTTAGTATTGGCAATTACTGCGATCGGAGTAGCCCCTTTCTGGCTAACCAATATGATCAATTTTAGTCTTGCCCCAATTGTAGAGAAACTTTCTGCAATTGAGATAACCAGTTTATTTTAATTGAATTACTCAGTTTAATAAGTTTTCATTTATGAACTTTAGCGATATTCTGACCATGCGACACGAACTAATGCTCACTGTGCTGGCATTAGTTGTCCTGATCATCGATCTCAACCTCCACAACAGGGATAAACATCTGATTATTCCTATAACGCTTTCATTGTTCTTTATCCATACCGTGACAGGCTTCCTCCCTGCAGATAAGAGTGTCCTTTTTGGTGGTATGTATCAGACCAATCCCTTATTGGTGATGATGAAAAACATCCTGAACATCGGGGTATTGATCATTCTTCTTCAGTCGGTAACATGGTTAAAGAAGGAGGAGAACCGCGAGAAAATCAGTGAATATTTCATTCTGCTGTTTTCTACACTGATTGGGATGAATTTTATGATCTCATCGGGTGATTTTCTGATGTTTTACCTTGGATTGGAATTGGCAACAATTCCTGTTGCTGCATTGGCTGCCTATACTCATCATCAAACCAAATCTGCCGAAGCTGGTATCAAATTGCTTCTTAGTTCGGCACTTTCTTCCGGAATTCTCCTTTTTGGGATCTCGCTTATTTACGGTTCAACGGGTTCGATTTATTACGACACAGTGATGGAATTGTATCAGAATTCACCAATGCAAGTCATGGCATTTATATTCTTCTTTACCGGAATGTCTTTTAAGATTTCCCTGGTTCCTTTCCACTTGTGGACGGCTGACGTTTATGAAGGTGCTCCTATTAACGTGACATCTTATTTGTCAGTGATCTCAAAGGGTGCTGCAGCATTTATTCTGATTATCGTAATGTTCACTGTTTTCAATAAACTGGCGCCTGTCTATAATCATATCGTTTACCTGATCAGTGTTTTGACTATGACGATCGGTAACCTATTCGCAATGCGCCAGAAAAATATGAAGCGGTTTCTTGCTTTCTCCTCTATTGCACAGGCAGGTTTTATCCTTCTTGGTATATTGGGAGGAAATATTTTAGGGATGACTTCAGTTATTTATTTTGTGCTGGTTTATATTTTCTCCAATCTGGGTGCTTTCGGTGTGGTCTCTGCCATTCAGACTGTTACCGGAAAAGAGTCGATGGATGATTATGATGGTCTTTATGCCACGAATCCAAAGCTGAGTCTGTTGATGATGCTTGCCCTTTTCTCCCTTGCCGGAATTCCTCCTGTAGCAGGATTCTTTGGAAAGTTCTTCCTCTTTGCCTCCGCTGCTTCGGCCGGTTATTACTGGCTGGTTTTTATAGCTGTTTTAAATGCAACCGTGTCACTTTATTATTATCTGCTGGTCGTAAAAGCGATGTTCATCAATAAAAATGAAACTCCTCTGGCATATTTCAAGAGTGATTTGGCAACCAGGACAGGTTTGATATTAAGTGGATTAGGAATATTTATTCTTGGTTTCTGGAGTCAAATCTATGAAATAATCAACAGTCTGAGCTTCGGAATCATGCATTAACTGTTTGGGCATAACATGCATCACCGGCAGTTTAAACAGTAAGTATTAAAAAGGATCAAAAAGCGTAAAACGGAATATTATGACACTGAAAGCTAAACATATTGTTGAAGAAATAAACGGCACGCGTTGTACCATTGTAGAAAAAGGGGCAAGTGCGGGCCGGATTGATTTTTTAAAGAATTTGCTCGAAATCAACAGGTTTACCGTCATGGTGGCTGACGAACCAGCTGTGGAAGGATCACCTGCACTTTTTACCCTTGGTGTTACAGATCTTGTCTTTAATCCCGTGATTGCCGTTTATGAAATGGGCTTAAAAACCCTTGATGGTAAAGCCATATCTCCGGCTTACTGGAATCAGGATACGACAACATGTATCGATGAATACTGGGATTTTGTGAAGTAATTCCCTAATTCCATAACCTGGACAAGCCAGAACCAAACAGGAAAAAAGCGTAACTTTACTTAATGGAACTATTAACTGAAACATACAAAAGCAAAATAGCCTGCGTACTATCATGTTACGATAGGCTGATCCTCAGCGGCACACTACCGGAGATATCTTTTAGTCAAGGGATGACCAATTATATGTATCAAAATGAAGTTAAAATATTTGATTATCCCAAGTTTGCAGAGCCCTTTAAAGAAGCAATCCGTGCAAATGCTGAACGGATTTCCAAGGAGCAAGGCGTTGAAATTGAGTTTATCCGAAAAGCTGGTGTCAGAAAAGAATCAATCATTTTGGATAAAATCAATAAGAGGGGTAATCATCCCGGTATTGTTCATATTCTCTCTGTGATGGAGGCATGCAATACCTATAAACCCTGGCACGATAAAACAACAGGCAAAACATTTTTAAAACCGGACATAAGCAAATGCTTGCATTACTATTTTTATTTCATCGACGAGCAGGTTGGTCTTGGTTATGTGCGCGTTCCTACCTGGTGTCCCTTTCGTTTGCAGGTTTACGTGAATGGTCACAATTTGCTGGCTTCGGAAATGAAAACGGCAGGGATTAAATATACCATGATAGACAATGCTTTTGATAACCTCGAAGATGCGGCCAAAGCACAAGAACTCTCGGACAATATTAGTATTGAAAAACTTCATCGAAAATTAGACGAATTTGCGTGGCAGTTTTGCCCCGTTTATAAAGACTTTAACCTGAGATACCATTGGAGTGTAATGCAAGCCGAGTATGCCACAGATGTTGTGTTCAGAAAACAAGAAGATTTACAACAGATCTACAGCGAACTCTTAGCAACAGCTATACACACAGTTAAACCAGATAACATCGCAACTTTTTTGGGTCACAAACTCGATCCCCGGTATGAAGGCGAAGTTGGAAACAATTACCATGTACGCATCGAAGGCAGTCGCATAAAGCATACGATGGGTACGGTTTCGATAAAAATGTACGATAAGTTCAGTAAAATACTGCGCATAGAAACAACATCCAATGACATAAGCTTTTTTAAACACTTCCGGGAGGTAGTACACCGTGACGGGTCAACGTCGTATGAGATGGCTTCGTTGAAGAAAAACATCTACAGCCTTTCCTTTCTGGCAGAAAACCTGAAAGCCTCAAATAAAAGATATTTGGAGTTTATCTCAGCTTTCGACAACAAAGAAGTTGGAAGGGAAAGACTTGAGAAGGTCACTTCATCGAAAAGTGAGAATAATCGGAACTACAAAGGCTTTAACTTATTGAGCAAAGAAGACCTAATTATTTTAATGGCAATTCTTCGGGGTGAGTTTAACATTAGTGGCTTTAGAAACAAAAACATGCAAAAACTGCTCGGTTTTAATGGTGGCAAAATAAGCCGGTTAATCAAACGGTTAAGGGTACACGGATTAATAAAAAAGGCCACCGATTCGTACAAATATTACCTCACCAAGATCGGAAAAGAAACAATTATTATGGCTCAGAAAATTAAAGAATTGGTGTTGGTGCCAGCATATTGTTATTGAATATTATGCCAAAAAAAACATCAAAATAAAAAATAAGGTACTAATAGCCTAATAGCCTAACAGCTTAAATCGTAATCTCCACGATATTTCCATCCGGGTCGGCGATCGCACTTTCATAAAAACCATCCCCGGTTAATCGTGGTTCTCCAATAACAGCATATCCTGCTTCCTTAAGCATTCTGGTATGCGAATCAACTTTTTCTCTTGATCCTGCAGAAAAGGCGAAATGAGTTAATCCAGTTCTGTTATTATATTCCAAATCACTCAAAACAGTCAGATTTGGTCTATGCATTAATTCCAGACTGCAACCACCATTTTTAAATGTCAGAAAATAGGAAGAAAATTGTTTGACAAGGTTAATGTACTTATCACCCGATTTTGCGTCAAAATACCTGCAATAGAAGGCGCGCAAACGTTCCAGATCATTTGTCCAGATTGCCAGATGTGTAATAATCATTGTCTAAGTGATTTTATTGCATTGAATACGAATTCATACCTATTTTCTCCCTGATTTTCTCCATCAAAAGGACAACCTGAATCTCATCATCAAGGCTAAATCCGGGATTGTTTTTCTCTGATATATTTTTAATAAAGTCGATAATCTGTTCGTGCAGTGGATCCGGAGATTTTCTTGCAATAATTCCGTTGGACTTTTTCTCCGGGAAATGGGTGATTTTATTTTGAAGAAAATCAAAATTTGTTACTTCTCCACCTGAATGTACCGACAATAAATGCGTTTTTTGTCCTCCGATAAAATTGATTGTCAGGTTTGCTACTGAGCCATTTTTGAAGTTAAGATGGACGTTCAGCACGTCAGGTTCCCTTGATGGCATCGTGCCTGAGAACACGTTTAACTTGCGAACAGGTGATCCGGCTGCCCTTAGGATCATTAGCAGATTATTTAGCAGCAATTCATTGAGTTCATTATGCTTGCCGGGTGCCGATTGTGATGCCTCGATGAAGCACATTCGATTAGAATGGCTTCTGATCTTTTCCTGGAAAGGATGAAAGAGAAAGTCATTTTGAATCTGAATATAAGTCCCGCCTTCAGTAGACAGGTGAATCAGTTGTTTGCGCTCATGGGTCGTAAGTTGCAGTTTGTCCGGCAGGAATAAATGGCAACCGTTTCTGATTGCAAATGAAAGGTACTCCAGCGTACAAAGATTCGGATCGGCAATGATCAACAGATCATTGATCAGGGGAATGATCTCGATGGTCGAAAAGATGAATGAGCGATCAAACGTGTGAATCTTCTTCTTTCCGGAGTGAAAAATTCCATTCCACTCAATCCCTTTAATGGAAAGAAGTGAAATTGCAGAAGGCATTTCTGCTGTGTCCGGAAGTATGATGGCTGCGCTTAACATTCTGAAACAAATATACTTTTATGCTTCGCGGTATTTCAATGCTCCCTTGGGTTTTTATCAACCATTAATTGTTCACAAAGCCTGAAATTGTGCTAAATTTGCCCATTAGATCACAGTTTTCGGACTAAAACTAACTTGTAGCTGTAAGTTCAAGGAAAACTGATGGTTGCTATTTTTTTTAAGGAGATTATAATACATATCAACAAAGAGATATTTAATATGTAACCGGTAATATTTATTGTCGGAATTATATTTCATTCAAGAATTGAATTACTACTGAAAATTGAACATTGTTAATTGACAATTACTTAAATGGCTCATATAGCTGATACTTTCATGCATCAGGGGATGCGGCGTAAATTAGTAGAGGCCATCAGGCAAAAGGGAATCGCAGATGAGGTTGTGCTTGATGCAATTAATACAGTTCCGCGCCACTTGTTTATGGATAATAGTTTTGTCCAGTTTGCCTATGTCGACAAGGCTTTCCCAATTGCTGCCGGACAGACGATTTCGCAGCCTTATACCGTCGCCTTTCAGACCGAGGCCTTGCAGCTGAAGAAATTTGATAAGGTGCTGGAGGTCGGTACCGGATCGGGTTACCAGGCCGCGGTTCTGTGCCGGATGTGTACCAGCGTATATACTATCGAACGGCAAAAATCGTTGTATGATTTTGCGCGAGTTCTTTTGCCCCAACTGGGATTCCGACCTCATTTTTTCTATGGTGACGGATATCAGGGCCTTCCGACTTACGGTCCTTTCGATAAGATCATTGTAACAGCCGGAGCCTCTTTTGTTCCTGAACCTCTTAAACAGCAACTGAAAATCGGCGGAATTATGGTTATCCCTGTAGGGAAATCAGATCATCAGATTATGAAGGTTATCACACGAATAAGTGAAAATGAATTTTCTGAGGAAGATAGGGGGGGATTTGTTTTTGTGCCATTATTAAGCGGTCTGGCAGACTAAAAGAGTATTTCATGCTTCAACCCAAAAGAGAACATCCGACAGAAAAATTTGTATTGCATCCGCGAAACAAGCACCGAGCACGTTACGATTTCAGGCAACTGACCGAAAGTATTCCTGAATTGGCTCCGTTCGTGAAGTTGAACAGTTATGATGATGAATCAATCGATTTTTCTGATCCGGAAGCGGTCAGAATACTCAACAAGGCTTTGCTGAAGTATTTTTATGAGATTGGCAACTGGAATATTCCTTCAGGCTATTTGTGTCCGCCAATTCCAGGAAGAGCCGATTACATCCATTACTGTGCCGATTTATTGAGTAGTAGCAATCAGGGGAAGATTCCGGTTGGAAACCAGATAAAATGTCTGGATATCGGAGTGGGTGCAAATTGCATATATCCCATCGTAGGCATTAAGGAATACGGCTGGTCATTTGTTGGTTCGGACATCGATCCGGTCGCTATTGAAATTGCCAACAGCATCATTGACGGCAATCCCTCACTGAAGGGAAATGTCGAATTGAGATTCCAGCCAAATTCAAGAGATATGTTCAATGGAATTATTCAAAAAGAGGAGCGGTTCGATTTATCAGTCTGCAATCCCCCTTTTCATGCCTCAGCTTTCGAAGCAGAGTCTGGAACGGTTCGCAAACTAAAACATTTGAATGGTCCGAAAACCACCCGGCCAGTCCTGAACTTTGGAGGTGCCAGTCATGAATTATGGTGTGAAGGGGGTGAAATCCGGTTTGTTCACGACCTGATCCGCCAGAGTAAAGCATTTGCCAGCTCTTGTTTATGGTTCACCTCTCTGGTTTCCAAAGCTTCCAATCTTAGAAAGGTGGAAGAGATGCTCAAGAAGGCAGGAGCAACCGGGATAAAGATAATTCCGATGGGTCAGGGAAATAAGATCAGCCGCATTGTGGCATGGACGTTCTTCACCGACGCGCAGCAAAAATTGTGGAGAACAAGCGGGGGAAGCAGACTTTAAAACATTCAGTCGTATCGTTCCGTTAATTTTTTACGCAGTCTGCTTGCTTACATTTCTGTAGGTGTAGGAATAGAAAATATGCCTTTTCGCAAACCGAGCGAGTGTCGCTGATCCAATAAACTTGTTGTAGATATTTTTTGGTATTCCAAAGTATTCGTAAACACTCCCATCCTGAAAAGTGATTTTTAACGTTTGCCCTTTGTAAGAATAATCATCAATCCCGCAAGTGTTGGTTATATTCGTGTAATTCTCCAGATTAAACGCTTTCGTCTCAGGCGATATGCTTACTAAAAAATGATAAGCTTCAATAATGTTCTTGCTTTTATCTTCAGCCGCTGCTTTCGCTTCATCGTCGCCAATGAACTTATCAGGATGCCACTCCTTCATTAAATTTCTGTAAGTCGTTTTTAATCCGCCTAAATCAGTATCCGGAGTGATGTCTAAAAGTCTTCTGTATTCAATGATGCGCTTCATAATTATCTTTAATCTAATTTTATTTTTCAAGGTGCAAAGGTAATCAAAACTTTAACCTAACTAATTTGATCTTACTAATACATTTTCTACCTTCGTCGTGCCGCATTTTACCGGGTTAATGGATATTCAATTACATCCTGTGCCAAAGGCAATGGGCTTTATTGCAACTATATAGCGTAATAATACTATATTTCATGAACATTAAGAAGTTCACATTTAATCCGGTTCAGGTAAATGCCATTGTCTTGTGGGACGAAACACTGGAATGTGTGATCATCGATCCGGCTTGTTTTTACTCTCAGGAAGAACAGGAATTAAAATCATTTATCGAATCGAATCACTTAAAACCAGTCAGATTACTAAATACTCATGGTCATTTTGATCATCTGATGGGTAATGAGTTTGTAGGTAAGACCTGGGGACTAAAGAGCGAGATTCATTTCGAGGATAACTATCTGGTCGAACTTGCTTCAAGCCAGTCGCAAATGTTTGGAATGGAAATGACTAAACCTCCGTTGCCGGGTCGTTTCTTCGAGGATAATGATCTCATTACATTCGGAAATTCAACGCTTAAAGTTATCTTCGTTCCCGGACATTCTCCGGGGGGTGTCGCATTTTATTCGAAACCTGATAAACTGCTCATCTGCGGAGATATCCTCTTCAAAGACTCTGTCGGACGTACCGATCTTCCGCGCGGTAATCACGAACAGTTAATCTCGGGTATACTGGATAAACTGATGGTGCTCGATCCTGATGTAAAGGTTTACTGCGGACACGGTCCTGAGACAACCATTGGGGCAGAAAAGAAGAATAATATGTTTTTGAACTAAGAAAGGCACAAGATAATTTGATAAGGGGACAATGTGCTAATTTGGAAATGTGATAATTTGCCAATTTAAAAATAAAGGGAAAAATGGATGAAGGCACTTCGGCTTCGCTCGGTGAACTTCAATCCATTAATTCATAATTCGTTCCGCCAGCTGGCGGACATAATTCATAATTCATAATTCATAATTCGTAATTGATAATTCCTAATTCCTAATTAATATAATTCCTATGGCGATAGATAAATTTGTGAGCCGGCATATTGGCCCACGTAACAACGATATTCAGGAGATGCTAAAAGTGATTGGTGTGCCATCACTTGACATTCTTATTGATCAGACGATTCCGTCAAATATCCGGTTGGATAAACCTTTAAATCTTCCTAATGGTCTCACCGAGCGGGAATACTACCGGAAGATTATGAAGCTGGCAAAGAAGAATAAGGTTTTCAATACCTATATCGGGATGGGTTGGTACGATACCATTACCCCGGCAGTAATTCTGCGTAATATTCTGGAGAATCCTGTTTGGTATACGTCATACACACCCTATCAGGCCGAGATATCTCAGGGAAGACTGGAGGCGTTGTTAAATTACCAGACTATGGTCTGCGAGATGACTGCAATGCCACTGGCCAATGCTTCGTTGCTGGATGAGGCGACCGCTGCTGCCGAGGCGATGCACATGATGTACGCCCTTCGATCAAGGGCTCAGGAAAAAGCAGGTGCGAATGTCTGCTTTGTAGACGAGCTGATCTGGCCTCAGACGCTTGATGTATTGATTACCAGAGCCGAGCCGCTTGGTATCGAATTAAAGATGGGTAATTTCAGGGAGGCCGCCGCTGACGAAAATTGGTTTGGGTCTATTTTGCAGTATCCGAATTCTGATGGAGAAATTGAAGATTATTCTGATTTCACAAAAGCTGTTCAGGAGAAGGGGTGTAAAGTTGCAGTGGCTACAGATTTACTGGCTTTGGCATTGCTTACTCCTCCGGGCGAATGGGGTGCGGACATTGTCTTCGGATCGTCACAGCGATTTGGTGTCTCTATGGGATACGGTGGCCCGATAGCGGCATTCTTTGCTACCCGCGATGAATTCAAGCGCGATCTTCCCGGCAGGATTATCGGAGTGTCGAAAGATGTAAACGGCAAAAATGCCCTTCGTATGGCGCTTCAGACTCGCGAACAGCACATTAAGCGCGAGAAGGCAACCTCTAATATTTGCACGGCCCAGGCACTTTTGGCAACAATGGCCGGAATGTTTGCCATTTATCACGGGTCAGAAGGGATCAAAGCAATCGCCGAAAGGGTTCATAGTATTGCAACGCTGTTATCCGATAAGATCAAAGATCTGGGTTATGATCAGGTAAATAAAAATTTCTTTGATACCATCAGGATTGATTTGCCACGACATGTTAAACGAGAGGATATCGAATGGCTGTCGCTGGATCTGGAGATGAATTTTCGCTATTTCCCCAATGGTCAAGTAGGTTTAAGTATTGATGAAACGACTAATATTGAGGATGTTAACTGGATAGTTGAGGTGTTTGCGAAAGCAGCCAATAAGCCTGTTCCTGTCATCGTTGCCATACCGGAAAATAGTACTTTCAATTTATGCTGTCTTCGTAAATCGGAATTTCTGAAGCAAAATGTCTTTAGTAAATACCGCTCCGAAACTGAGATGGCCCGATATATCAAACGTCTCGAGAAGAAGGATATTTCATTGGTTCATTCGATGATCTCCCTTGGGTCGTGTACGATGAAACTGAATGCAGCAACGGAGATGTTACCGCTCAGCTGGATAGAATTCAATGGAATACATCCGTATGTTCCAAAAAATCAGGCAATGGGGTATCATGAGCTGATGGAAGAGCTGCGACGTGACCTCGCCGAGATTACCGGTTTTGCCGATATCTCGCTGCAGCCCAATTCAGGGGCGGCCGGTGAATATGCCGGTCTGCTTGTGATTCGCGAATACCACAAAAGCAGGGGAGAAGGTCACCGTAATGTAGCTTTAATTCCATCGTCTGCTCACGGAACAAACCCCGCAAGTGCCGTAATGGCCGGGATGAAAGTTGTGGTTGTCCCTTGCGATGAGCGTGGAAATATTGATGTTGCATCACTTAAAACTAAAGCCGAAGAGTATAAAAATGAGCTTTCATGTTTTATGGTAACCTACCCATCAACTCATGGTGTTTTTGAATCTTCGATCACCGAAATGTGCGAGATTGTTCATCAGTATGGCGGACAGGTTTATATGGATGGTGCCAATATGAATGCCCAGGTTGGACTTACCAACCCAAGCCGGATAGGTGCTGATGTTTGTCATTTGAATCTTCATAAAACTTTTGCCATCCCTCATGGAGGTGGTGGTCCCGGGGTCGGACCTGTCTGCGTTGCAAAACATCTTGTTGAATTTTTACCTGCTCACTCTGTTATGAATAACGGACATGTGGGGATTCATGCAGTCTCTGGTGCACCGTGGGGCAGTGCTTCTGTTCTGACTATCACCTACGGATATATTAAAATGCTGGGTGCAGACGGACTTACCGAAGCAACAAAAATTGCTATTTTGAATGCCAATTATATCGCTTCCCGGTTAAAAGACAATTATGGAATACTCTATACCGGCGAGAACGGACGTGTTGGTCATGAAATGATTCTGGAATGCCGGCACCTAAAAACCGCTTCGGGTATTTCGGAAACCGACATCTCAAAACGTTTGATGGATTACGGCTTTCATGCACCAACTCTTTCATTTCCTGTTCACGGAACATTGATGGTTGAACCTACCGAGAGCGAATCAAAAGAGGAACTCGATCGGTTTA
This sequence comes from uncultured Mariniphaga sp., assembly GCA_964355145.1. Classification (GTDB taxonomy): domain Bacteria; phylum Bacteroidota; class Bacteroidia; order Bacteroidales; family Prolixibacteraceae; genus JAAFHB01. Next base: position 41,269 of record CAYHDA010000002.1, on the reverse strand, counting down.
TTGAAACAATGAATGCCATTTATGATGAGATCAAAGAGGTAGAGACAGGTGCTGCTGATGCTTCAGATAATGTTTTGATGAATGCTCCGCACACTGCTGAAATGCTCACAGCAAATGAGTGGAATCATTCTTATTCCCGCGAAAAGGCGGCTTTCCCTCTCGATTGGCTTCGCGAAAATAAATTCTGGGTGCCGGTAGGCCGGGTAGACAATGCCTGGGGTGACCGCAACCTTTTCTGTACCTGCGAGCCATTGGAAAGCTACCAATGATCAATTAGGTCCGCCAGCTGGCGGAAGGAATGACGAATTAGGAATGATCAATTAGGTCCGCCAGACTTCGGCGTGAGCTCAGTCGAACGCTGGTGGAAGGAATGATCAATTAGGAATGACGAATTAGGAATATTAAATTGCAGATCATCAAATATAATGTCATTGAAAATTGAACATTATGCATTGACAATTAATTATAACCTCGTTAGTGTAAATTGAACCAATGGATTTCAAATCCTTGGCTGGGCCAAAAGCTTAAATCTGATTATATGGTACTGTTTCCAAATGCGAAAATTAACCTTGGTCTGAATATCCTTAGCAAAAGAGCTGATGGTTATCATGAGCTCGAAACGGTTTTTTATCCGATCGGGTTAAAGGATGGCTTGGAATTTATTGAGAATAAGGTTGATGAAATTAATTTTTCAAGCTCGGGCATTCCGTTGAATATTGGGTTTGAAGAAAATATCGTTGTAAAGGCAGTTCGGTTAGTGGCAGCAGATCATTCACTCCCGGGACTCGATATTCATCTGCATAAAGTAATTCCGTTTGGGGCCGGACTCGGTGGCGGTTCATCGGATGCCGCATTTCTGTTGAAAGGACTGAATGATTATTTTGAATTGGGTTTGTCATTCACTCAATTAAAGGCATATGCCATAAGACTGGGAGCAGACTGTTCATTCTTTTTGGAAAATAAACCTGCCTTTGCGAGCGGAATAGGAGAGAAGCTCCAAAATATTGATCTTTCTTTTCACGGATATTTCATGGTTCTTGTTAAACCTCCGTATGGCGTCGGGACGAAAGAGGCATATGCAGGTATTACACCTGGCTCTCCCCGATTTTCATTGCATGATGCAATTCAGCAACCTCCTGAAAAGTGGCAGGATTGTCTGGTAAATGATTTTGAAGCTTCTGTATTTCAGTTATATCCACAAATTGGTGAAATTAAGAATAAGCTGATCGAAGGAGGAGCCGTTTATTCCTCGATGTCAGGAAGCGGTTCTTCGGTATATGGATTATTTAACAGTGAGCCGGAATTAGAAAAAGAGGATTTTGCAGAGGGTTGTTTTATTTGGAAAGAATGGATTTAAAGTGGCGAATAATACTCTATAAACGTTTTTTGTGATTAGATTTTGATTCAATGATAATTCATTATCATCAACTGTCTTGGCACACGAACATATCAATATGACAATCAGAACAAGGTATCTGGCGGTGAACATTTTTTATTGATAATTACTTAATGACTTTCGTCGTAGTTTTTGATTTTTTTAATGATTTGTTTTTCAGCGTCATCATACATCTCCCGGATGTATTCATCATTAAAATTCATCGTCCGCTCTTCAAAGCTCATATCGTTTAGCCGGTCGAAAAGCCGCTCTTTGGCTACTTTCAGGTCTTTGCCATAAATGTGAAACGAATCGGCCTGCCAGTTTAACCGCCCCAGCTTTACAGTTTTTCCTGTCTTTTGGGCAATGCCGGCAGCAATCACCTCTTTATTGAATTGAACATATCCGAACATGTTCATGAAGTTAGCTCCCCAGGCATCGTTGCTCCGGAAACGGATATTGCAATTGAGCCAGTAAATACCCTCCTCATCTTCGAGAATACGGTACCATAGCGACTGAAGGCATGGCGGGTCGTAGCAATCATTATCGATATTTGGCATCCAGGTAATCATTTGTGCCTGGCGGGTAAATGGCTGTTTCGACAACTTATCTATAACCGATTGTATCTGATCAACTTTAAACGGTCCGGCTTCCTGTGAAGTCCCGTCGATCAGATCCTTCCATACTCCATAATTCTGCAATCGGCCATGATAAGTATATTCCCATCGCTGATCGCTTTCATCATTCATGTTTTTGGTCCAGTGATCTTTGATTCCTTTTAACTCCATTACATATTCCTTCAGGTCTTCAATTCCTCCGGGGAAAGCCATGTGGATCATCGGGTCGGTTTCCGGCTCAAGAATAGTAATATTTATCGTACAATCCATACTTTCAGGATCTTCTGGTTTGTCGTACTGTGTCTTAAAGCGCGTCCCTTTTTCGTAAAGAGCTGTGATGGCCGCTTCGTAAGCTTCAGCCAGGGTTTTTTCAGTAATTGAAATAACGGGAATATTTTTCATAATTGTTGAATAAATGGGAGCATTATTGAAAACGTAATATCTATTAATGTCAATACTTTGTTTATTGTTCAAAGTTAATCTTAAATACAATAACTTGCCATTCCGGAAGTTTAGAAGGTTTATTAATAACGAGTCCATTGGCCTCCTGTTTCCAGATAAGCTTCTCATCGCTGCCGAGCATTTTCACGGATACCACGGCCTTATCGTTTAGTTTTGAGTTTTTGCCTAACGAAAGAATCCGGACAGAGGAAGTGGGTTGTCCCAAACAAAAGGCATACAGTGTATTGTCTTTTTTCGTAAACCGAATATCTCCGGCACTGTATTTCACCTTATCCTCATTAAAATTTCCAGCTTTAACGATCTTTGAGTCGGTTGGTTTCTCACCATAGATTTTCCACGGACGGGTTCCATAAATTCCTTCGCCGTTTGAGGCAATCCATGTGCCTATTCCATCTAAAATGGTCAGCATATCCGGTTCCAGATCACCTTCAGGTGTCTGCACAACATTGATCAGCAGATTGCCGTTTTTACTTACGATATCAACAAGCATCTGAATTACCTCGGTCGCGCTTTTGTACTTCTGACCTGTACGGTAATACCAATCGCCAATTGAGGTGTCGGTCTGCCAGGGAAATGGATTTATAGTATCCTTTACACCTCTTTCAAGGTCTTCGACCCAAAGCCCATTTGAAGTTTGCTTACAGGTATAAACTGCTTCAAGCTTTCCTCCGTTCTTTTTTATATCCTGGTTATAATAATGTGAAACCATCTCTCTGCCAACGTTATCGAAAGGGAATCTGCTGTCGGAATAGAGCAGATCCGGATGATAATTATCAATCAATTCTGTGATTGATTTCAACCATTCCTGATGATTTCCAGCATCAGTTGTTAGCCAGTCTTTATCCTGTGCTGTAGTTTTTTTATGATATAGATCTTCATATTTTGAGTCTGAACCATCGTAAGGCACGCCAGTCATAGGTCCTTTTTTATCGGCCCTGTGGCTTGCCTGAAACCAGGTATAGCTGGCTCCTAAATGTTCTGAAACGCCAAAACGTAATCCTTCTTTTTGAGCTGCTTTCTGCCATATCCCTAAAACGTCTTTCTTTGGCCCCATTTTCGTCGCGTTCCATTTGTGAATTTTGGAGTTCCAGAGAAAAAAATTATCATGATGCGTACCCATACTCACAAAGTATTTTGCCCCGGTTTTTTTGTAAAGGGCCATTAATTTCTCAGGATCCCACCGTTCAGCTTTCCACAATGGAATAATATCCTTATATCCGAATTTTGATGGGTGTCCATAATGTGCAACATGATATTTGTACGCGTCGCCCCCCTCTTCGTACATTCTTCTGGCATACCAGTCGCCTTGACGAGGTACTGCCTGAGGTCCCCAATGCGCCCAGATTCCGAACTTTGCATCACGGAACCATTCGGGATATTTGTACTGTTTGAAAGACTCATCCGTAGGTTTGAATGTTTGTGAAAACAGGTGACCAAATGGAACAGATGCCAGCATAATTACCATGATCACTAATTTGAAAAGTTGTCCGGGGTTTTTCATTATCAGTTAATTATCATTGTTAGTTAACTTTCACTCTTCTTTAATATTTCACTTTGATCTTAATAGCTCCGGGAATCTCTTTCTCTGAAGCAACAATCACATATCCGCCGCCACTTCCTGAGGTAATGGCCCCCGGATATTTCGACAGCCAATTCAGCTCCATCTCCTCAGAAATCGAGTCGGGAACGGTGTAAGGGAGTATTTTTTTCCAGGATAGGAAGGTCTGTGTCATTCCTGATCCCAGTTTATTTACGTCACGTTCCATGATTCCATCCCAGCAAAGGTCACTTGCTGCTGCAAGTTCCTTAACATTTTGATGAGACAGGTTTTTCACCAGTAATGGGTTGTACCCTTCCGGTCTGGGAGTCAGCGGGATCAGGTGCAGCACACGCGAGAGCCAGTCACAGGTTTCGGCATCTGTTATAGATTCAATTTTAGAAGGCCAGTATTTACCATCGAAAACCAGCCGGTTGGCTCCCGGCATCAAAATGCCAAGTTGATCCTGTGCCCCTGAAATATATTCGGATCCCGGAGGATTTTCGGCACCAAAAATCAGGCGGGCAAGTCGTTCAGGACTACCATCCGGGAATTTATCTCCCCATAATTCGCTGGCAATTTTGCGTGAGCTTGTAGCCATGCCCGATCTGTCGTTGAAGTCGTGATCAGGCCATATCTGCGCTACAATGCATGATCCATGGTGAATCTGGGAAACCCACGGCTGATCCAGCCATCCACCGGCCAGACACAAACGGTAGGGTAATTTCAGATCTTTTTTCGACTGGGAACTTGATCTGGCAGGTAGTCCGGATTCCGGAATTCGCTCCAGAACTATTAATTCTACATTATTTTCATCGCAAATTTGCTTTTTCCCTTCTGTGAATCCATCTGTATTTACAACAAAATAGTCAGGCCGGATGCGTTTCATATCTTCCACAAAGTCGAGTATCCCATCGCCAGAAGCAACAAATGCTTCGGCCACATATTTTACTGCACCCACCATGTAAACCCTTTCTTCCTGACTAAAATAAGGCTTCTTTCCCTTAAGACGAAATAAATTATCATCTGTCCCAATGCTCACATAAAGTTTGCCATATTGGGCTGCCGTTTTAAAAAAAGCAATATGTCCGGCGTGAAGCAGATCATAACATCCGCTGATCAATACCTTTTTATCCTTCATGAAATTATTTAATACCGCCACTTGTCATTTGAGTTTTTATCCAGTCGTAGGTTTCTTTCATCCCTGTTGCCAGTGGTAAAGTAGGTTCCCAGCCAAGTAATTCAAGAATCAGCGTATTGTCGCTGTTTCGTCCGCGAACTCCCTTTGGAGCATCCGGATCATAGGTTCGTTTCAGTTTTATATTGCCGATCTTTTCGACAATATCAACCAGCTGGTTGATAGATACCATTTCGCTGCTACCCAAATTGATAGGATCAATAATATCGCTGTACATTATTTTAAGAATACCTTCAACACATTCGGTGATGTACATAAAGCTCCGGGTTTGCTCTCCATCACCCCAGATGTTGATCTCATCTTTTCCATATAATTCAGCTTCGAGAACTTTACGGCACATCGCAGCAGGTGCTTTTTCGCGGCCACCATCCCACGTTCCGTGAGGTCCGAAAACATTGTGGAAACGAGCCACGCGGGTATTTATTCCATAATCTTCACGAAAATGCCGGCACATTCTCTCTGAAAACAATTTTTCCCATCCGTATCCATCTTCTGCCTGGGCAGGATAGGCATCTGATTCTTTCAGACCCGGATTTTGGGTATCCTGCTGCTTGTCTCCATTATATACACAAGCTGAAGAAGCATAGAAAAACCGGTCGATGCCCAAATCTTTGGCGGCCATCAGCAAATGAGTGTTAATCAGCACACTAAGCATACATTCAGCCTTGTGATTTTCAATGAAACCCATTCCCCCCATGTCGGCTGCAAGATTAAATACCTCGTTAAACCCATTTAATGCAGTGTAACAATTTTCTTTGCTGTTGAGATCCAGGACTAAATTATCGATGTCGTTATGAACCTGATACCATTGATTCATGGGTTTTTTATCAACCGCTCTAACATGATGACCCATATCTTTTAATTTTCTGGATAAATGTCCTCCGATAAATCCACCAGCTCCGGCTACGATAATTCTTTTCATTTTTTATATTTTTAAATTACAGTTTCTTTTATTCTATACAAATATTGTCAATAATATCCTCTCTTACAAATATTTATAGCCACAGATATTCCGCAAAGGTTTTCGCAAAGCTTTGCGAAAGGAAAAAATGTTTTATAACATGCATAAACTCATGTCATTTTATTTCCACATCATCGAAATCAACAAGATTAAAACTGCTTCCCAGCCCAATCATCCCATGCGTGTATTTTGAATCAGTTACCTCAGCCACAATATTTCCGTTAATCTTCGCTTTTATTTTATCTCCTTTTGTCTCAAGCAAAATAGTATGCCAGCTCCGGGGATTTAAAACCGTCAATCCTGCAGCCAGTTTTTTTGTGCCTGCTGTTAATTCCCATTTTCCCGAAGATTGCAGTTTTAAAAGGTATGCTTCCGGTATTTTGTGCGACCGGTGCATTTCGGTTGCCCGGGCCAAAATCGTTGCATAGCTGTATGCTTCCGGAAAAAATATCCCGCAGCTTACCGAATAATCAGTCCATAATGTGTCTCCCACAACAGTCTGGTTGAAAATAGGTCCTTCTTCCCATTCAATAGCTTTCTTTGTAATCACCTGTCGCAGACAATTACCTTGCTGATCATTTCTTTTAACGACCTCAAAAGCACCGCCTTGATCGGAAAAATATCGTGGGGTTGCCAGTAGTTTTTCATCTTCAAAACCCGCCTTGAACGGGAATGGAAACGATTTATTATCTGCAGGTGTGGCGATGGCTTTTTGCTGTCCGGTAGTTGTGGTGAAAGTGTACAATGCTTTGGGCTGCAGCGTCACAGTAAACTTGTTGTTTTTTATGAGTGCGGGTGTTTGTTGTTCAAAAGTACTGCCTTTGACGATTGTTCGCCAGACGAATATTTTTTTGGCACCTTTGGTATTGGTTATTTCGAAAGTGGCGGTCTGGGGTTGCGTGGCATCCATCGTTTCGGCAACAATGCTAAAATCAGGTTTGTCAGATGGAGCGGCCAAAGTCACATAGCTTCCTTTACTGTCAAGATATCCGCATCCTGAATCGATGTATTTCCAGCCCGGATCTGCAAACTGTGTCGTATGAGCTACAACCCAGATGGCAGGTTCAACTTCATAAAATCCCGACCATGGTGTGTTGGCTGTCATCAGTCCGGAATTGGGAAGCGAAAGATTATTAAAATAGGAAGTGATCAGGCTCCAGGTGATATTCTTAGTTATTCGTCCTTCGATATAGTCGCGATTGTACATTTTTGCAAGGTATTCAAATCCTCCCCAATCGCCTTTCCATGGACCGCCTTCATTGTTCCAGATGGGTATGCCAAGGCTTTTGGCACTTTCACTGCTGTTGTAAGCTCTGTCTCTTTCAGTATAGTGATCGCCTATGATATCAATTGATTTACGAAGTTCTTCGTCTTGTTTCATGTCATCGGCAATTTGCCACTGCTGATGACAGCACAAATCTGCAGCAACCAGTTTTACAGCCGTCAATCCGTTTTCATTCAGGGCCTTTCGCAGGTTTTTGATAAAATCGACGTTATACATTCTCTCGTTCCATATTCCTGCAAAGTCGATATTGAGATTATAGTATTTCCTGGCTCCGTTAATAAAAGAGATCATATAGTTAATGTTGTCTTGCGAATAGTACTTTCCTTCGCCGATCCAGCCCGGAGCACCCCACTCAAGACAATCAAGGAAGATGTCAGGATTACGTTTTTTAGCCTCTTTCATTAACCACCATTCGTAACCGCGCTGAAAATATTCTGCTTTTGGGTTTTCAAACTCTTCGCGGGTACGGGCATGGCTGGGTTCGGTTCCGCAGGTGGAGTTCACATCGCCGCCAATCTCGACTTTGAGGTGTTGAAGACTGGCTCCGTATTTGGGTTTGAAGAGGAAGTCGAGGACCTGGCTCCGAAAGGGTTCAGGATAATCCATCAGCAGACGGGTTGATGCTCCCGCGCTCAGGGCGCCTATACCTTCATATGTAAGACCCTTGACCGCACAGTTTATATCAATTTGTTGTTGCCCTTTCAGGTTATTCAACGAAATTATTGAGATAATTAAGAGGAATATCAGATTTTTACTGGTCATAAGGACTTTTTTATGTGAAATGATGAATTCATTATTTTCATTTGAGCTTGATTGACAAACAAATATAAGCATATTTACCGTCAGGATAAAGGAGCAGGACGGATTGCGGAATTTTTCTCCCAATCCCAAGGTATTGGGTCTGCTAAAACAACGAACAAAGGTGAAAGATGAATCAAATTTTACTTTAAAGAAAAGCCTTGCAGGTCCCGTCGTTTTGCATTTCGGCTATCTGTTTCAAATTGTTTTCCTTGCCGGAAAATATATATTCCCGTTGCAAATATTTCAAATGTGTACAATCTTCCTTGAGGCGAATGGAAGTATTAATTTGCAACCTGCAACTTAAAGGCAGAGAATGCAACGAATATATAACATAAAAAAAGCCACTTATTAAGTGGCTTTTTTTATGTTATATATTCTGATTAATAGAATTTTGAGCGTTTATCAACAATCTTCGCGTGTTCGCGTAAAGCTTCGAATGCAAGCATATTTGCACGATAGCCTATAGACGCTGAAAGTCTTTGTTTAGTAGCGGCCACATCCTGATCAGTACCGGTAGTAACACTGGCAACTTTCACAACATAAACACCATTTATTCCAGTCACTGGTTTTGAAACCTGACTTGCATTCAGTGCTGAAGAAGCACCTGCGACTGCAGGTTCAAATCCAAGGCCGGGAATTGAATTTGTATCGAATGCGATATTTTGAGCCTCTCCGATACTAACACCAAGTTCTGCAGCCAATTGACTAAGGTCATTTTTTGCTGACATCTTATTAATCAGCTGTTGCGCTTTTCTTTCTTTCTTAACTTCAAGTTCTACACTTGTTTTTACGGTGTTAAAAGATGCAATTCCTTTTTCCTGTTCTCCGGTTAAAGTTGCAATTATAAACTGATTCCCCAATTCAAATATCGGAGTTCCTTCAGAACTCAGAATTATTGAACCCGTTTTTGCCTTATAGGCAGCACGAATCAATACCCGGGAGTTTTCTAAACCGGCAATATCTTTGTCGTTTTCGCGAATATTTGCAAGCCGTTTATTTAATCCCTGAGCGACAATGGCATCACTGAATTTTTTCAAATCCTGATTTTGACTGGCAAACCTGGAAGCTAAGGTGTAAGTAGCCTGATAAGTTTGACTGCTTGGTTCGATCAAACGGTTGATAATTGCCAACTGGACATTATGTGTCGTATTTCCACGTTTGGTAACCTGAATAAGGTGAACTCCAAATTGTGTTTTTACAATTTGAACATCATTTAACTTTCCGAAAAATGCCGCATCTTCAAACGGTTTTACCATCATACCGCGTCGCATCCAACCAACAGATCCGCCATTATTGGCCGTTCCTGTATCCTCAGAATTGGCACGGGCAACATCCTCAAATTTCTGCCCTTTAACCACTATAAGGTTTTTCAGGCTGTCGATGGTTCTTGTGGCATTCGTTAATTCTTCTTGTGTGCTTACTTTTATCAGGATATGACGAGCTTCAACAGAATCGGGAAGTTCTTCGAATTTCTGAATTTTGGCTAGTTTCCAGCTATTGCCATCTTTGTATGGGCCATAAATATCTCCTGCTTTACCCGCAAAAGCGAATCCGCCTAATTCAGGAGACAAATCATCTTTTTTGAAATAAGAAGGATCAAACGGAACATCAGAATTAATATTCACAAATGCCGCAGGATCTTCAACAGTCGAAAATTCGGCTTTGATATCATTTGCCCATTTAATCAGTTTGTCTTCATCCAATTTTGATGCAACGACAGGAAATGAAACGTACTCAATGCTCCTGTTATTTTCCTGTTTGTATTTTTGGGAGTTTTTATCGTAATAGGCCTTAAGTTCAGCTTCCGAAACTTTTACAGCGCTGTCAGAGACAGATGCATAAGACTTTGCAACGAACTGAATATTTGCCTGATGATTACGACTCTTAAGGTCGCTTTTGGCTTCTTCGCTGGTAACATAAATTCCTTTTGCCAAAAGGTTATTGTATTTTGAAAACGCGCGTTCTTCAATAATTTGATTTTCGATGAACAGCCAATAGTTTCTTTCCTTACCGGTGCTGTTGGTTTGCTGGTATTTTAAAAACTGAATAAGTGCGCCACGATTAATGGTCCCGGTTTTAGGATCACGGAAAATACTTTGAATGATGGCATGCGGATTCTTTCCCTGAACCATGTCAAAAAGTTCTGCCGGGCTAACTCCGATACCAAGGTTTTCGTAGATATCTTTCATAGTCAGACTTCTTACGATACTCTGCCAGGTCTGCTCTTTGATCTGCTCGGTAGTCTGCAGGTCAAGTGATGTTTTACCTGAGTTCATTTTGTAAATCTCTTCCAGCTCATTTATTTTGGCTTGAAATTCAGGAAAGGTTACCCCTTTTCCATCAATTTCAGCTAATTCCATTTGCTTGCCACGCATGATCGAGCTTGAAGATTTGAACAAGTCGCCGAGAATAAAGGCTGCGAGTGCCATACCAATGAATATTGCAATCGCAATTCCGGCACGGTTCCTGATTTTCTGTAATGTTGCCATCGATATTTGGTTACTTTATTATTACTTTTTATTATTTATGAGGGTACGAAGATAGTATAATTCGGCTTTTAATTCACGGCGAAACTATGAAATTTAAATTGTTCACGCCATTTTTAGCTTATTCAGGAGTAATTTCAATAGTTTAAAGGAGAAAAAGCATTTTCTGCGCTCAAAAAAAGATGAAAGCTGCTTATCTTAATGTTCTTCAACATAAATATGTCCTTTTGTTTTTTTAAAGGTCCACCTTGTCATTTGTGAATCGGACTCAAACCCTCCCGTACCTGTTATATCCTGATCTCCTTGTCTTATGCTTACAAATTTATCAGAAAAGATCCGGTCCTCTTTAATGAGGTAAGTCAGCTCTTCCGTACGTAATGTATCTCCTTTATTGTTAACCATTACAACATTGCCGGAAGCGAGCCAAGTTTGCTCTTGTTCGAGGTTCTTTCCATAATTGGCCGATAATTCGGAGATAATCTTGTGATTTTCGTCAAATTGGTGAAGCTGAAATCCTTCAGGAAATTCCTTGTAAGGTGCTTTTTCCTGATCAAAGATTAAAAGTTTTGGGGTTTTTAGAAAATATCTTATTATACCGGAGTCCGTGTAGGAAGTCTCAAAATTAGTTGCTTCAATGGAGGGCGTTTTTTTATTGCTGATAAGATCAGGCGGGATATCTGAAGCTACTTTTGAACTGCAGGAAATAACAACCATTACAACAGCGAAAGCAAGCAATAATTGTCGCATTTTATTGTAGTTCACATATTTACTTTCTAAAAAAACGAAGATGGACGATTGTATTTTCATAGATTCAGCCTCCTCCTAATGTATTGCTGCTTGTTCAAATTCGAAATTAAATAGACAGTAAATTATTTTTTTTTACCAAAATCAATGACATTACGGGTATTTCCTTCTATATTCAATTTTTCTTTACGATCAGGAAAAACAAATATAATATACTTGGTTTTTGAATTTACCGTAAGCTCATACACACCGTCAAAACTTGTATAATACGATGATCTTGGCACACGATGGGCTATAACTTTTACTCCTGCTGTCGGTTTTCCCTTTGAATCATAAACTGTACCCGTAATAATCCTTGACTGAGACATTCCTTCAGCAATTCCGAAAATAAAGATCAGAATTACCAGAACATAAGATTTGAAGGTTGTCTTCATATCTGAATTGAACAGGTATTTAGTCGAATTTTCTTTTAATAAACCATCTGTCATGCAAAAGAAGATGAAAAGTGAATTTCCCATACGACTCACTGATCAGATTGTTACTGGTAGTACCCAGACGACCAAGTTCTGCTGATATGTTCAGAGAAGAAAGTGCACGGCTAAAAGGTAATCCCATTCCAAAGGTAACTCCATATCCTTTAATCTGTTCTCCGTTAATTGTTAAATAGGAATTTTCATAAAAGCATCCGGCTCTGTACCGGACTCTTGACCAATAGCTTCGTATTGAATATTGATTAGGTGTAATTTCAAGTCCTGATGAATAGCGCGTACTGTTTGTGAGGTTGGGAGAAGTACTTCCTAAAAATATTGTCTGACCCCACTTTTGATGATATACGTCTCCTCCTACGATAAACTTATTCTTATAGGAATAGGAGAATCCACCTCCCAGGGTTAATGGAAGTGTCAGTCCTTTGGTCAGACTTTCTTCGTGACGAATTGTGTCAACAATAGGAGCGCTGCTTGTGGAATTTCTAAATAGAACCCGTTCTTCATGTATTACATATTTTGAAGACATATTTTGTTTTGGTTCGAAAACCGCTCCCACAATCCATTGGTTTTTATTTTTTGTTTTCCAGGAGTATTGCAGACCTGCAGTCAGTCCAAAATTGTTAACCGTTAATTTATTTTCCAAAAGATAATCATACGAAGCAACATCATTTGGGAAATTTAAATAATAGGAGTCAGAAAGTGTGCCAAACAGATACCAGGCATTTACTCCCACAGAGAGATTTCCCCCTATTTTAAAGGCGTTGCCGATAAATGCTTTTGATAAGGATCCTGAACCTTTGATTGAGGTTGAAGTAGTGAGGGAGGTTGTTTCTGTCGTTACAGCAATATTGTAGCCTTTATCAGTATAGGGTAAAATGCCGAATGCTGCTGCCCAGTATCTTTTCACAGGAATCGAAAATACAAGATGATTAAAATTCACATCATTGCTTCCATTCTGTTTATTGTCAGTCTTGTAAATCGTATTTTTGGAAATTACTCCGAAATCCATCAGGAAGGTCATTGAATCAATGGCCGTGTACGAAGCCGGGTTTCCGGTATTTATATCCATCCCATAGCGGGTTCCAATCCCGATTCCTCCCATTGCGGAACTGCGCCCCAGGGAATATCCGCTAAGAGTTCCAATACCATAGCGGGAATATGGAGAACTTGTGCTGGAGCTGTTTTGATCCTGCGCTCTCAACATGGAAGACAGCAGAATAAGAGCTGTCACAATTGCGAATGTACCACTAATTTTTTTCAGCATTATATTCAAGAATTCGGTTTAACCCTATGAGGGTAATTTCAAATTTTACAAAGATGGTGTTTTTTAACTTTCTATCAAAAAAGAATGAATCACCACCGGTTAAAATAATCTGGCACTCCGGCCAGTCTTTACGTATAAGGTCGATCATTCCATCCATTTCGAAGATCATACCGTTTTGAACTCCGGCACGTATGGCCTCTTCAGTTGTCTTTCCTATTTCCTTCCATTGATCGGATCGCCCGATTTCCGGAAGTTTCGAGGTGAATTTATGTAGAGCCCTGAACCTCATTTCTAATCCCGGAGAGATATTCCCCCCTAAAAATTGTTTATTTTCATCGATTAAATCAAAAGTCATGGCAGAACCAACATCTATCACCAAGAGCCTTTTGCCTGGAAAGAGTGAAACACTCCCCACCGCTGCCGCAAGTCTGTCGAGCCCCAAGGTTGCTTGTGATTCATAAAGATTTGTGATCGGGACAGCTGTTTGATGATTAAATTCGATAAAAACAGGATATTCTTTTTTTAGTTTTTTCAATAATTCTTCATCAACTTCGGCTACAGACGAAAGGATTGCCCGATTTAAACCGGGATAGATCCGTTGCAAATCGTCTAATCTTTCAGAATTAAATATTTTCATACAGATCGTCTGAACGAGTTCGTCTGCATCGAATATTGCAACTTTGGTCTGAGTGTTTCCTATGTCGATTACCAGATTCAATTTTTATGATTCTATGTTCATGCTAATATCAAATGCTATAACTGAATGAGTCAGAGCTCCAATCGAAATGAAATCAACTCCGGCAGAGGCAACTTCCCGCAGACGCTCAATGGTCATATTTCCCGAAGCCTCTGCCTTGGCACGGCCATCAATCAGTTTTACACTTTCAGCCATGTTTTCAGTTGTCATGTTGTCAAGCATGATAATGTCTGCTCCGGCTGTCAACGCTTCCTTAACCTCTTCTAAAGATGTTACTTCAACTTCAATCTTTAAATTGCCGGGTACGTTTTTTTTAATCTGAACCACTGCCGCGGATATTCCTCCTGCAATTTTAATATGGTTGTCTTTGATAAGAACCATATCGTAAAGACCAATCCTATGGTTGGTGCCGCCACCCATTCTAACCGAGTATTTATCCAAAAGACGTAAACCCGGTACTGTTTTCCTGGTATCGAGTATTTTGGTTTTATAACCTGATAATTCCTTAACGCAACGATTTGTCATTGTGGCAATCCCGCTCATGCGCTGCATGAAATTTAAAGCCAGTCGTTCGCCGGTTAACAACGCCCTGTAAGATCCTTTAATTTCCAGAATGAGATCACCATTTTTAATATTATCACCATCGGAAACAAAAGCTTTAAATTCAATTTCTGCATCCAGTGTTCGAAAAATATATTCAGCAACCGATAGTCCTGCAATTATACCTGAAGATTTTGCCACCATAGTGGCTTTTGTCTGCAAATTCATGGGAATCAACGAATTTGTGGTGATGTCACCATCCCCGATATCTTCTGCAAATGCAAAATCGATGACTGATTTTATAGTATCAAAGTTTAAACTGCTTTTATTCATTATATTATAACAGCTTCGTTTTCGATTCGTTTACCTTTTTCCTGAATGATATGATGTAATTGATCCTCAACTTCGACAGGGAAATCGGTTCTTACATGTCCGCCTCTGCTCTCTTTTCGTTCAAGAGCCGAAAGCGTAATAATACGGCAGATATCAGTGAGATTGTTAATTTTATGATAATTATAATCTGCATCCGTTTCCTTGTATTGAAGTGCAATCGACTCGATTTTGGAAAGTGCCCACTCCAGTCCTTCGGCACTGCGGACAATTCCCACTTTATCACTCATTATGATCGCAAGCTCATTTTTTATTTTAAGAAATTCGTGATCGGTTTCCGGGTGCAATGCAATTGATTCCGGCTGGATTGTTAAAGGTAAACATTTATTTAAATGTCTCGCTTTGTCAATCACTCTCTTTCCATAGACGAGACATTCGAGCAGAGAGTTGCTTGCAAGCCTGTTTGCTCCCATTACGCCGGTTGCCGCCACTTCTCCGCACGCGAAAAGACCCGTTATATTGGTTTGTCCCCATGTGTCAGTTCTGATTCCTCCGACCATATAGTGAGCAGCAGGTGCAATTGGAATCAAGTCATTCAGCAGATCTATTCCCAATGGTTTAATATGCGCATTGATCGAATGAAAGCGATCAATCAGTGTTTCGTTGGTAAGATGTCTGAGGCTGAGAAATACCGGTGATCCTGTCTCTTGTATTCGTTTGAAAATTGCAGAAGCGACTACATCTCTTGGCGCTAATTCAGCAAGTGGATGGATTTCAGGCATAAACCTAAAACCGTTGACATCGAGCAGGTGAGCGCCTTCGCCTCTTACCGCTTCACTGATCAGGTAGGCTTCCTCTCCCGGAATTGACAGTGCAGTTGGATGAAACTGTATGAATTCCATATCGGCAAGTCTCGCACCTGCCTGCCAGGCCAGAGCGATACCGTCGCCTGTTGCGGTATATGGATTCGTCGAGCGAAGATAGAGGCGCGAGAGACCTCCCGTTGCAAGTATGGTCGCTTTCCCTAGAAAAATAATATTTTCACCTGTAGTGTACTGTAATGTCTGTACACCTTTGCAAACACCCTCTTCTATAATAATTTTTACAGCTGCACAGTATTCAAACGGGGTTATTTCCGAATGGGCTAACACTTCCTTCAGCATAAAGCTCGTCATCATCTTTCCGGTTGCATCACCGTCGGCATGTAAAATTCTTCGTTTTGAATGACCTCCTTCCAGTCCTAATTTTAAAGAACCATCTAAATGCCTGTCGAATTCCATCCCTTTGACAATAAGCTCATTTACCCGATCAAGTCCTTCATTTACAAGAAGTGATACCGCTTCGTGATCGCATAAATTACGTCCTGCAACCAAAGTGTCTTCATAATGAAATTGTGGATTATCATCAGGTCCGATTGCAACA
>CAYHDA010000002.1:0-25052 GCA_964355145.1 uncultured Mariniphaga sp. | reverse complement strand
GTTCAGATTTGGAAATGAGTGCGACAGAGCCATATTCTGCTGCATGGTAAGCAGCCAGCAAACCGGCTAGTCCGCTTCCAACTATAATAAAATCAAATGTAAGCGTTTTCATTAAAGATAAGCTCTCTCCGGATAAATGAGCGACAAAAGTAACATTTCTGCTTCAGAAAATGGCAGGATTTAATTTTATTAATTGGGGTTATTTAATGAATTAATAATTAAATTGGAGATATTATCAAGCCTTTCATGAAATTTTTCTAATTTTGCTCGGTTATAATACTAGAGTTTATTTATTTATTGAATATTTGATTATGTCGGATTTTTCGGAAAATATTGATTATAGATCTGTTGATACTGTTGTTTTACGTGATGACTCGATTTATCCACTACCTGATCTTACCTATTTAAATGACATGGCTGGCGGAGATGAATCATTTATGAAGGAGATTATTTCGCTTTTTTTGGAAACTGCTCCGGCCCTGATTTTGCTGATGAAACAGAGTGCTTTAGCCGCAGATATGGAAAAATTGCATTTTAGTGCACATAAACTTCTTCCGCAACTTACCTTTGTAGGGATTCTGACTGCAATTCCGCATGTTCAAAGCATTGAGTCCGGTGGTAAAAATATGGACGAGATTCTTATTAGCGTGGAGAAGGCGATTGCAATAATTAATTATAGTATTGAAGATCTGAATAAAATGATCTGAAGGCTATTTTCTAAAATATATTTTAAAATTTATTATCACAGCTGTATTATGAAAATACTTGTTTGCGAAGATGACCAGATGATGATGAAAGCCCTTGAGCATAAACTCAAAAGTGAAGGATATGAGGTAGATCTGGCAATGGATGGAAGTCAGGCAGCTGAAAAAATCAATCTGATTAAATATGATTTAATCATGACTGATCTTTTGATGCCGTTCGTAGGCGGTCTCGAGCTGATCAATAAAATCAGAAATGAGCTTCATTTGACAATACCAATCATCGTACTCTCTACTCTTAGTAATGAAGATTCTATTATAGAGGCTTTTAAGCTGGGAGCCGATGACTACATTACCAAGCCTTTTAGCCCTAATGAAGTTTCTATCCGGGTTAAAAGACTCTTGATTAAGCGATAATAATTTCAAGATGAAAAGGTCAGGCAACGTTGTAAGGATACTTTTTATTATTCTTTTCTCCTTATCCGGATTAACTCTTGTTGCGCAAATAAATGACATAAAGGAGTCTGTTTCGCTTGATTCATTGCTTACTGCAGCAAAGAGATTTGCCTACACCGACCGAAAAGCAGAAGCCCGGAAAGTCTGTAGTCGTATTTTATCCATTGACAGCACCTATTGGGATGCGGCAGTGTTAATGGGAAGAACTTATGCCTGGGATGAAAAATATGATTCGGCTAGAATAGTCCTTGACAAGATCATTCAGCAAAGGAGCGGATACTATGATGCAGTTGATGCATTAATAGATGTTGCCAGTTTAAGCGATAACTATCCGGATGCCATTAAGTTTGCAGATTTAGGGTTGTCCTGGCACCCCAACGATGATAATTTTCTTTACAAGAAAGCCAAAGCACTTAATAATTCAGGAAATTCTAAAAAAGCTTCAGTCCTGCTTCATCAGATTCTTGCTGCCGATTCGTCTAATAAAGATGCGACCGGTTTACTATTAAGTATCAGGAAAACCGGTTTAGTTAACAAATTAACAATCAATTACTGGACGTATGCTTTTAAGGATGACAGCCCTTGGAAGTTTGGTTCTGTTGCAATCGGACGAAAAACGTCGAAGCTTGGAACGGTTACCTTACGTTATAACTATGCCGAACGGTTTGGAAGTGCCGGGAATCAGCTGGAAATAGATGCCTATCCGACTATAGCAAAAGGAATCTACCTTTATTGCAGTACAGCTATTTCCAACAAGAAAAATTTTCCATACTCACGGTTTTCGATCGAGCCATATACCAAATTGCCCGCCAGTTTCGAAATGTCATTAGGATTCAGATATCTTAACTTTGATGACAGCCGTTTTGTTGTTTTCGATGCCAGTAAAGTGATGATTTACACCGGTTCAATTGGGAAATATTATGGCGACTACTGGTTTTCTTTCAGACCATATCTGACCCCCGGAAAAGATGGCTGGTCAAAGTCCGCCAACTTAATAGTCAGACGTTATCTGAGCGATGAAGACAGCTATTTTTCGTTAATTCTAGGGACAGGATTATCGCCTGATGAACAGCAATATGCATATAATCCATCGCTATCATATCTAAAATCCAGTAAAATAGCACTGGAATACCAACAAAAAATAGGCTCCGGATTTTTCTTGAACTGCGGAACAGGCTTTGCACGCGAAGAGATAACTGCCGGTACAAAACGTAATCGCTTCACACTTGATGTCGGAGTAAGCTTTTTATTCTGATTCAGGTTATTGTTGTTATAAATTAGCATTTATTATTATCCGTCTAAACAGCATTTTAACATAGACGGCCAAAATTTAATGTGTAAAGATAAAATATGAGGTATTTTGTGATTGTAATATTGACAATGATTATGTTCTCGGTGCAATGCTATGACACTGACGGGCAGAATTCAGTCAGTGGTAGTCATCGTAAGGTTCACCGTAAGGTTTCCCGAAAGGTTCATCCTCCTCCATCCCGGGTTTCTAAACCTAACGAATCAGCATATTATCTAAACTCATCTAAGATTGATTCATCCCTTGATAAAACCCAGAAGAAATTTTTACCGCTTTATTCTGAATCAGATAATATTAATCGAAAGTCTCCGTTGCAATCAAAATCACTTTTTTCTTTTGAGAAATTAAGCTTCTTTTTCTGGATCATCCTGGCATTGAATCTATTTTTTTTAATCTCTTTATTTATTTTGTTCATTGTGCTGTTAATCAGGCGTTCACTGGAGGGATATCTCTTGTTTAAAAGAAACAAATGTCTGGATCGTTATCGTGATTTTATTACTGGATGGCTTTATGACGAGCAGACAGGGCATATTCCCGAAACTTTATTAAGTGAGTTAAAAGATAGAGTTTATCGTGAAGTTTTCACAACCGAATTACTCTCTCTTCATACTAATTTAACCGGCGAAAGTGCAGCTAAGCTGGTGGAATTATACCATCTGGCAGGGTTAAAGGCCTATTCGATAAAAAAGGCCTGTCATCCGTGGATGCATGTAAAAGCAAAGGGATTCAGAGAACTGGCTCAAATGGAGATCAAAGAGGGAAATGCTATTATCTTAAAATATTTGAATTCAAAGAACACAATTCTTTGCGTTGAGGCTCAATTAGCCTGGATTCAGCTGAATCCGGATAATCCGCTTAGCTTTTACGATGATCCAAATGCTCAACTTACAGAATGGGGTCAGCTGAATTCGCTTATAGCCCTTAAAAAAATCGAGAAAATTCAGGACTTTGGCCGATGGATCAGCAGTCCTAACAAAAGTGTTGCAATCGTGGCACTTAAAATGTCAGGAATTTATAAAGAATTTGAGCATATTGATTTGGTTGCCAATCGGCTTAATGACCCGGACAGCGAAATCAGACACGAGGCGATTATCACTCTTGGGAAAATGGCGATACCTTCGCAAAGTCAGGTGCTTCAGCAATTGTTTCCAAAGGAGGAGCTGGCGAATAAAACAGAGATTATTCGTTCATTAACGATGATGTCAGATACATTTAATATTCCCTTTTTTGAAAATGTGCTGCTCAACGAGAAATCGGTTAATCTCAGGATTCTTTCGGCCAAAGGATTGGTTTCGCTCGATCCTGCCGGAGCAAACAGACTTAATTCCTTGTTTTTGGAAGCTGACTCTGAATTAAAAAAGATTATTATTCATGCAAAAGACGATAGAATCTGATGTTCGAAATAATTAGAA
This sequence comes from uncultured Mariniphaga sp., assembly GCA_964355145.1. GTDB lineage: Bacteria > Bacteroidota > Bacteroidia > Bacteroidales > Prolixibacteraceae > JAAFHB01. Next base: position 21,174 of record CAYHDA010000002.1, on the reverse strand, counting down.
TACTGAATTATCTGATTGAGAATGGAATATTTATTTACTCCATTGCTATTTTCTTGTCCTATCTTGCTATGGGGATCATTTCAGGATTAGAGATGAGCAGATATATGCGAAAGAACAGTTTTGTGGACTATTCCAAAATAATTTCCTCGCCTTATGCTCCGGCGGTTACAATATTGGCCCCCGCCTACAATGAAGGTCATACCATTGTTGAAAATATCCGGTCGATGTTATCGATATATTATAGTGATTTTGAAGTTGTTATCATTAATGACGGTAGTGAAGATGATTCGCTCGAAAAGATAATAGCCTATTATCAGCTCGAAAAAGTAAATTTTGTGATTAATGAAGTCCTTCCTACTAAACCTGTTCGCGGAGTTTATAAATCGACAAATAAAGCTTACAGTAAGCTAATTGTAATCGATAAGGAAAATGGTGGCAAAGCCGACTCATTGAATGCGGGAATCAATATAAGCAATAAAAAATACATTGCCTGTATTGATGTCGACTGTATCCTTGAACAGGATGCATTGCTTAAAATGATTAAACCCTTTCTTGAACAAAGTCAAAGTCGGGTAATTGCTGCCGGTGGTGTGATCCGAATTGCAAACTCCTGCAAAATACATGACGGGAAGATGGTGGAGATTAATTTTCCGTCAAATTTATTGGCCCGTTTTCAGGTTCTCGAATATACCAGGTCGTTCTTATTAACACGTATGGCATGGAGCCGTCTCAACGGATTACTTTTAATCTCTGGAGCATTCGGAATGTTTGATCGCGAAATCGTTGTTAAATCCGGTGGGTACGATATCAGTACCGTAGGGGAAGATATGGAACTTGTTGTCAGAATGAGACGTTATATGCGTGAACATAGGCTGGCTTACAAGGTTATTTATATTCCTGATCCGCTTTGCTGGACTGAAGTTCCTGAGGATATGAGAGTATTGGCACGCCAACGAAGTCGATGGATGCGCGGCACTATGGAGACATTACTCAAGCATAAAACCCTGTTTTTTAATTTTGATTATGGAAATTTAGGGTTGTTGGGTCATCCTTATTGGTTCTTTTTTGAATGGCTTGCACCAATAGTGGAGTTTCTTGGGATTTTATACATGATCCTTATTATCATTATGGGGAATCCAAACTGGCATTTTTTCACTCTTTTAATTGGATTTGCTTACCTTTTTGCAGTCACGTACTCTGTTTGGGCAATAATTTTCGAGGAATTTACTTTTGCCCGTTATAGGCGAAAACGCGACATTGCAAGACTTATTTTGATCTCCCTCATTGAGCCTTTACTCTTTCATCCTCTTAATATTTATTTTGCGCTCAGAGGTAATTTCCATTTTTTTATTGGAAATGTCTCTTGGGGGAAAATGGACAGAAAGGGATTCTTTACTTCAAAGAGGGCAAAAAAACCGTATAAACATGACTGAATAAAATGAAAGTTATTAGCCGAAGAAAACTGCTGAAAGACAATTTGTTATCCGGCATCAAAAGATATTTGATGTTAAATGCGGTATTTGTTATTTTGCTGGTTCTGGTTCGGATATATGAACTGTTTTATCTGAAACACACCCTTACGCTGCCTCCCGATTATCTGTTACTTGAGATTTTTGGTGTTGGACACGATATTTTAATGACACTCAACCTTGCAGCCTGGCTTTTAGTTCCATTCTTCGCGCTGTATCTTTTCTACAGGCCACTGGCTAATTTCATTTTTGGGATATTGATTATCTTGTTTGTTCTAACGGAAATATCGTTAATACAGTATTTGGGTATCACTTCACTTTTACTTGGGACAGACTTATTCGGATATTCTTTTGATGAGGTTATTAAGATTGCATCTGCGGGAGGTGGTCTTTCAGTCTCTTCATTGCTTCTCGTTGGAATTTGCCTGGTCCCCATGATCGCTTTACTGAACTTTTCTAAACAGGTAAGGATTTATGGTATTGTTGCTTTGGCTTTTATCGTATTATGTATTGATTCATTGGCTTTTAAAAGATATGTTAAGCCTGATCCAAAAAAATACAATTCTGAACTCGCTTATAACCTGGTTGTCAACAAGGCATACCATATCTTTTCCGCAACTTCTTTAATTTTCTATCCTGACAGGGCAACTGAGGCAGCACTTTTCCCCTATTTCTACACCGGATTTTCTTCACCTCGAAAATCATTCGATTATATCAGCAATGAATATCCTTTTTTAAGAAAAGATGATACTCCCGATGTGCTTGGAAAGTATTTTAAAACCGGCAGAGACAAACCTAATCTTGTATTCATAATCGTTGAAAGTCTTGGTCGGGCTTACAGCGGAGATGGGGCATACCTCAAGAGCTTTACTCCATTTCTGGATTCTCTGGGGACTAAAAGTCTTTACTGGGAAAATGTTTTAAGCACATCAGGCAGAACCTTTGAAGTCTTGCCATCAATTTTTGGATCAATGCCCTTTGGAAAGAGCGGATTTGCTGAATTGGGTGCCAAAATGCCCGATGGAATGTCGTTGATCAGTCTTTTGAAAGAACGGGGTTACGAATCACGTTTCTTTTATGGCGGTGATGCTGCTTTCGATAATATGAAAATGTTTCTGAAAAAACAATCACTTGATTTTGTGATTGATGAAAATGATTTTGGTCCTGAATATAAAAAAATGCCTGCTAATTCAGGAAATTTTACCTGGGGTTACGGGGAAAAGGATATTTTCAAAAAAGGATTTGAAATATTGTCTAAACCCGTTTCTCACCCTCGGTTAGATATTTATCTTACACTTGCAATGCACGATCCTTACCGCATTCCAGATCAGCAATATTATAATAATAAAGCGGAGGAGCGGTTCAATGCTTTAAATTTCAATTCGGCAAAAAAAACCGAATATCGCAAGTATTTGCCTAATTATGCTTCAATCCTTTATTTTGATGATGCACTGCGCTATTTCTTTGAGGAGTATAAAAAACGCAGCGATTTTGAAAATACGATATTCTTTATTACCGGCGACCACAGGATGTCATCCCCTCCGATCTCTACGCAAATAGACCGTTTTCATGTTCCTTTGATTATCTATTCACCAATGCTAAAATCGCCTGCCAAATTTTCGTCTGTTGTTTCGCATCTCGATTTTACACCATCGGTAATTGCTTTCCTGAAAAATAAATACAAAATGCACTTTCCTTCTTTTGTTCCCTGGTTAGGTCAAGGTTTAGACAACACAACCTCCTTCAGAAGCATGCTGTCTGTTCCATTTATCAGAACCAAAAATGAAATAATTGATTATATCGATCAGGATTATTTTATTGTAAATGATCAGCTTTTCAAGGTATCCGGAAATTTTCAGCTGGACAAGATAACAGATGAGAAGAAGCTAAAAGAAATTCACATTAGGTTTGAGAAATTTAAAACAGACAATCTGAAGGCCTGTTTAACAAATACTTTGATTCCGGACAGTCTTAAATTTAAAATGCGACCCTGATCAGCGTTTTCCTGTTATTTTTTGAAGTAATCATCAAGGATTTTTGACGTTAACGGCAGGTAATATCTCCAAAAGAATGGGGTCCGGTCACTTAAATCACGTTCATTTTGGATAAACATCTTGAAGTATTCGATACCGATTATCTTTTTGAAAGAGTTTCCAATAGGAGAATCGGCAAAGTCTCCGCAGAAATAGTAGTAAGGCGAATCCTTGATATGCTCAAATACGGCCGGAAATATTTTTGGGATATTGTGATGGTGCAGAATGGAATCCCCTTTCTCATTAGGAAATAACTCGTAATATGAGATAACCCGGTTGGTGGTATCAGTACTTAATGTGATATCAAACCAATAGGGATAGGTGATCTCTTTCGGGATGGAGAACTTTTTTATGCCATAGTTGAAACTTTTGACAACAGGGACTTCCTTTCTTAGATTAGTCTCTTTTTCCAATATCGCAATCGTTTCATTGGTATGAACAAATACAATTCCGGGTTTAGTGAAAGGCCATTTATTTTGATGTTGTTCCTTATAAAGCCGCACCACCCATTTGGGTAATTCGGGATTTATTATGGTATCGAGCTGCTCAAAATAGCGACCCGTCCACCCGCTCCATTTTAGACCAAACAGTTGTTCCGCCTGAGATCTCTCGTCCACTGCGGTCGGAGTTGCAAAAAGGTTAAATTCACCAATAATTAATTTCTTTTTCTCCTTCATTTTTTTCAAAAACAGCACATCCTTTTTGTCGAGCCCTCCATAAACTTTTTCGGAGTGTTCTGCCAAATCTTTTTGCCTGTACCATTCGTTATAGTATATTCCGTAAGTGTCTGTATAATAAGTCATATCTACCTTGCTGCTAAGGCTGTCAATTTGCTTTTCGGTCATGCCGAAGAGATCATTAATTACGAACTTATTATTTTGAAGCGGAAAAAATCCAAGGTAATCGCGCTCTGGAGAGTAAAAATTATTATCCGGTTTGGTGTATTTCCGATGGGATAGCACCCAGTCAAACGTCCTGTGTTCAAGTCCAAATGCGGTTAGCACAGTCTTGTCCATAATCAGTATATTCGCTTTGTGCAATGGTTTAATAACCCAGATTAACCAAAGTATCAAGGGAAGGAGAATAAATACGAACAATATGCTATTAACTATGTTTTTTCTCATTGATTGATCAAGAGTTATGTGCTTATATTAAAAGGATAATGACTGACCGGGCAAAAGTAATTGAGGGCAGTCGTTATCACTGTTTTTTGCTGCTTACTTTGACATTGAGCAATAATAGTGAAAAATTCCTTACAATCCAAAGCTGACGGATAGTTTTGGCGTGATAGTGATTCGACTAAAGATGATGCATTAAAATAAATCCGCTGCTGTGAATATTGCGAATTTCTATGTCCGGATCATCCTTCAGGTATTTTCTTAGCTTCGTAATAAACACATCCATACTACGTGTAGTGAAATAACCATCATCACCCCAAATTCTTTTAAGTGCAATCTCGCGGAGAAGCAATTCGTTTTTATGTTCACACAGCAATTTCAAAAGTGCCGATTCTTTTGGGCTTAGCAACTGTTTTGAATCGCCGATTTTTATTTCACGCAGATTGGGGTCAAAAATATAATTGCCAATTTGAATTCGCTGGTCATCATTGTTTGGTCGTTTCCCTGATCTTCTCAATGCAACTGCTATCTTACATCGCAACACTTCCGAATCAAAAGGTTTAATGATATAATCATCAGCGCCAATGTGGTAACCGGTAATAACATCTTCTTTTAATGATTTCGCTGTCAGGTAAATAATAGGAATAAGCGGATCTATTGTTCTGATCTCCCGTCCGATTGAAAAGCCATCAACATGAGGAAGCATCACATCAAGAAGGCAGAGATCGAATTTCCCGTTTTTAAATTCCGCAAACGCATATTTTCCGTCATCTATCCAGGTAACAGAAAAATTACATATTTCCAGATAAGATTTTAAAACGGCTCCGAAGCTGAGATCGTCTTCAACAAAAAAAATGGATTCTTTTGCGTTTATCATTTGTTAATTAATAAGAAATGGGAAAAACACTTCAAAGCGGCTGCCTTTGTCAGGATTGCTATATACTTTAATGCTTCCGTGATTAGCTTCTATAATAGCTTTGACATAACTTAAACCCAGGCCAAATCCTTTAACAGTATGAATGTTCCCCGTTGAAAGACGGTAAAATTTATCGAAAATTTTGGCCTGAACCGCTTTACTCATCCCGATTCCATGATCTTCAACCGACAGGATCAATCCTTTGGGAATGTTAGTTGTTGTTACAGTGATCAAAGGTGATTCGGGTGAGTATTTATTCGCATTGTCCAGCAGATTGTAGACGAGATTTGTAAAATGGATTGGATCGGTGGTTACAACAGGATTCGAGGCTTCGAATTTTGTGATCAATTGTCCCCCTTTCTTCCCAACCTGAAGCATAATCCCTTGTATCGCTTCCCCGATCAAATCATGGACATTAACGGCCTGAAAATTAAACTCAAATTCTTTCCTGTCCAGCCTCGCAATTTGCAGAATTCGTTCGACCTGGTCGTTCATCCTGACATTTTCTTTTTGAATCATTCCTGCGAAAAACCGGACCTTCTCTTCATCTTTAATCACCTTGTCATTTAAAATTGAATCGGATGCAATCGAAATGGTTGCAATCGGGGTTTTAAATTCATGTGTCATATTGTTAATGAAATCGGACTTCATTTCGGAAATTTTTTTCTGCCTGATGATTAAAAATATACTCAGCGAAAAGGTGAGAAAGATGATAAGTGTAAACACTGCTGAAAGACCGAGCAGCCATGTCGTTCCTTGTCCCGTAAATTGACTGCTCTTTGGAAAAGAAACCGCCAGTACCAGATTTTTTCTGAAAATATCGTTAGGGAAAAGGTTGACACGGTACCATCCGTGTGGATCTTTCATCCGAACAGGTTCCTGACCATCGCCCGCCGCTGATTGAATGGTATCCTTAAAATTGATTGGAATATCTTTATCTGCGAACTCTTCTATCAGGAGTTTTCGCAATATTTTTTGGTCGATGCGACGCCCTGTATTCCATCCTTTATATTCAATCTCTATTGCTTTGGTTAAGTTCTCTAACTGTTTTAATTTCTTACCCGCTTTCACCCTCATATCCGGAAGATCGATGAAGGCAGCTGAATCGCGTATGATAATTATTGAATCTTTGGAGCTCGCGTGCCGTAGGTGTGAGTTACTTATTGCCGTCTGAACAGAATGATCCGTGTCGTTTCCGGTTCTTGATCTTGAGGTGATTACTGTTGTTCTCCCATCGAGACTGTCTTTTCTTATGATTACATTGATGTTTTCGTACTCAGGAAAGGGCGGAGGGGGTGGTGGTGGTGGCGGATATCGCAGCGTATCAACCCGGCCGGATGAGTCAACAGCGCCAATATTCCGGATTATTTTAAGGTCATGCCTTGTTTCCAGGCGGCGGACCGCTTTATTCATTGCTTCAACTACCGACCGATCGAAAAGTTCATGACTTACTTTTACGGAATTGTTGAACCAATACACCTGAACCGCAATGATTCCCAATAGCGAAACTCCCATTAAGAGGATTAATCCGGTTATAATTCGTCTGTTCATAATTCAAAATTAATCAATAATTGGTTCGTGTTTTCAACTTTAACTTTCCCTTAACACTTTTTTACAAGGCCTTAACCATATTCAGAAAGAAAAGTCTCTACTTTTGAGTCATAATTATGATTGATATTAGTTTACTTTAAAAAAATCATTGAAATGAAACGACCGTTTAATTTTCGAAATGAGATTGCACTCACTGCTTTTTGTGCCGGATTGTGGCTGACTTCCACCGCCTTTACAATTGGGCCGGCAGAAGCTGTCCGGTTAGTAGATAATGCACCTCAAAAAAAGGTTCAAAGGGTGAAGGTTTTTATCACCAAGGAGGATGGAAAGGAGACAAGAATAGATACGACTTTTAACCTGCCTAATGAGAAGATGATGCAGGATAAAGCGGATTCTATCCTTCTGAATTTGGATATTGACAAGGCTGGGCCGAGGAACAAGGTATTCATTATCAGGGATGGGAAAGGGATGAAATCATTCGTAACAGCCGACAAAAACATGCCTGGGGATGAACAGCTAGAGGTGATCGTTCAAGATTCAGATTCAGACAATGTTGCTCCGGCAAGAAAAATTATACGGATTAAGGGAGGAAGAAGTGAAGCGCTTTACAATGATGAATTTCTCCCTCCGCCACCTCCAATGCCTCCTATGGGTATGAGTTACTCCCGGTTCCATCAGGGAGGTGATTCCTATGCCTTTGATACAAAAGATGAATCGGTGATCTCATATGAGAAAAAAGATATGGGTGACGGAACGGAAAAAATTACAATTATCCGTAAAAAACGGGATGCTCCCCATTCTCCCAAAGAAGTCAAAGTTAAAGCGGTAGTATCGGTGGATCCCAAGAAATAGTGCGCATTCCGTTAAAAATCCTTCGTAAACAAAAGGACATAAAAAAAGGTGGAGTAATCCACCTTTTTTTATTGAATACTATCGCCAATTATACCGGCATATCAGGTAATGACCAAGGTGCACGGTAAGTGTGCTTAATCAGTTCAGCAGCATAAGCCTTTGCATTTACAGGCTCGCTGAATGTTTTGTTGAATGTTGGGTGACCGTCATGGATTTCGAATTTATCTTCAAGAACAGTTTTTATTGTTTCCGTGTCGTTCAGATTGGTGAACTCCATCTTCGGACCGTCCCAGTTTAATCCTTTGTTTAACGTTTGAAGACGAACAGCTAATACACCCATCACTACCATTTCATTAAATGGTCCTGATTCGCTGAAGTCAGAAGCTGTTTTTACGCGGGATGCAGGAGATTCCTTCGCTGCACGAACCCAGTCCATTTCGTGTGACAGTTCAATGCGACGACGGAATTTAGGTGCCTCAGGTTTGCGACCCGATAACAACCATGGGTTTACTCCGTAACAACCGCATATCAGTTTGTCTTTTGTTCCGTGGAAAATAACGCCACCGCCCGAATCATTTGGATTCTTGCCGGCAGGCCAGCCATCCGGAAGCATTGGTTTGATTCCTCCGTCATACCAGTAAACTTCAACTTGCGGAAGTTTAACTTTCATGTCTTTTGGTTTTACTCTTTCAGGGAAAGTCAGACAAACGGCTTGTGCTGTTGGAGCACTGTCGACCATTAGCATCGTTGAATTTCCTTGTGCTTTAACAGGATAGCCTAATCTCAAACCGGCAAATACCGGATGTAAGATGTGACAAGCCATATCTCCTAAAGCGCCGGTTCCAAAATCCCACCATCCACGCCAGTTCCATGGATGATAAAGTTCGCTGTACATCCTTTTTTTGGCAGGACCAATAAATAAATCCCAATCCAAAGTTTCAGGAACCCATTGACCGTTTCTAGGTGTGTTTTGTCCTTGTGGCCAGATAGGTCGATCTGTAAAAGCCTCAACTTTAGTTACTTCTCCAATTTCGCCGTTGGCAATCCATTCGCATGTCAGGTTCACACCTTCCTGAGAAGAACCTTGGTTACCCATTTGGGTGGCAACATTATATTTTGCTGCCAGTTTTGTAAGTAAACGTGATTCGTAAACTGTGTGAGTAAGTGGTTTCTGACAATAAACATGTTTTCCCAAAGTAAGAGCATGTGCTGCAACTATAGCATGAGTATGGTCTGCCGTGGCGATCATAACCCCATCAATTGATTTTCCAAGTTCATCGTACATCACTCTCCAGTCTTTGTACTTTTTTGCACCTGGATATGCCTGAAAAGCCCTGTCTGCATACTTCCAGTCAACATCGCATAGGCCGACGATGTTCTCTGATTTAAGGCTTCTAAGATTTCCAAAACCCATACCGCCAACCCCGACTCCGGCGATATTCAGCTTGTCGCTGGGAGCACGGTGCCCCAGACCTGCAATTGTGTTAGAGGGAACAATAGCGATAGCCGCAGCCGCAGCGGCACCGGTTCCCAAAAATCCCCTTCTTGAAACTTTGTTGTTTTCTTTCATGATGATGAATTAATCTTATAAAGTTTGATGGTTTGAATTTGACGGATAAAGATATTTTTTCTTGATGAGATCAGCAAGTTTTCAACTATTTTATTCTGTTTTAATTTAAGAATTTCTGTTTTAATAGATTTAGCATTCAATTATTTGAAATATAGACGATTAATGTTGGGGGTGGTTTTTTTCAATAGAATGTTCCCCGTTAATCTGATTTGAAAAGGATATTGATAAGAGTTTATTTTTCTGTTAAAAAAGTAATTATTTTTGCAATATGAACATAAAAATATCGAATTATCCATTAGTAGCGATGCGGAGCATTATTCTTCTTCTCAGTCTGGCATTGCTGATTGGTCTCACCCGGTGTAAAAAAGAGTCGGTAACAATAACTCCAACGGTAACGGATGTTAAATTTTTAGGACACAAGGGAGGGGGCAATAGTTTAATAAATGGTGCACACATCGAAAATACACTTTTTTCTGTTCAGGACGGACTTAAAACCTTGGGTGGCGCCGAAGTCGACATTCAAATGAGTCTCGATGGAACAATCTGGATGTTTCATAATACTGATGTTGGAACATCGACTTGTAAGACTAATTATCATCACAGTATAGTTCTGCTGAAAGACGCTGAAATTTCGCAGCTGCAAATTTGCTGCAATAGTGTACAGGATCGTATCTATAAACTGCAAGAACTGATATCCGTTTGGAATGCAAATCCAACAGGATTTATACTCTCTCTGCATCTTAAACTGGATTTTCCTTCTGATACGCTTAATAATCAATTAATAGGAGGGGAGGCGGCCTACCTTTCAAAATTTGCAAATAGTCTGGCTAAGATCTTTCCGACAGTAAAACATCCTGATCAGCTCATTATAGAGGTATATGATGCAACGTTTTGCGGCATTGTTCATTCTGCAATTCCGGGGATAAAGGTTTGTCTGATTAAGGAAGTAACTTTTCAGCAACAGATTCATGATGCTCTTGCACTGGGTTATGACGGAGTAAGCTGTTCTTTTGATGAACCTACTCTATCGGTCGATGAAGTTAAAAGAGCCCGGGATAGCGGGCTATTTGTCGAATTGTGGACTCCTGATATCAAATCAGACCTTTTAAGTGCCTTTAACCTAAAGCCGGATTATATTCAGACAAATAATCTGGATGCAATGAATTTGCTCAATGTGAAAGCAAGATAACTGTTATCTTGTTGATAAATAGATTTTTACAGGCAAGTGATCACTTATTCCTCCATGATATGTAGGGCCCATATAGGTCCTGAAGGGTTTTTTCCCAAGATAGGTCGGATCAGGTTCCAGTAGAAAATCAGAATCACAAATGCCACCTAGACGGGGATTTATATGCAATATATTATTGATCAGCATATTGCGAGAGCATATGATCTGATCGAAAACTTCCCACTGTCCGCCATTTCTGATGGTTCCTTCAGCACGCGTAGTCCAGAGATCAGACAAGTTAATTAAAGATAGAGGATCGTTATTTCCGGGGTAGGGTAGTGCTTTAAGTATTGAAGTAAAACATTTTTCATTTGATGTTGCATTAAAATCTCCCATAATCACGATATTGGCATTGGCCTCTCTGGCAAACAATGCATCAATACTTCCTCTTAAGATTCTGGCAGCAGTTGCGCGTTTCTCAATCGTTTCTACATATCCACCACTTCTTGACGGCCAATGGTTAACGAAGAAATGAATTTGTTTCTTTTCCAGCTCTGCCGTAAAATGAAGAATGTCGCGGGATTTTAAACCTTGTTTTCCTGTGCCGGAAATTGAAATAAACTCAAAATCAACAGGTTTAAGCCTATCTTTTCGGTAAATCAAAGCAACATCAATACCACGAAAATCAGGTGACTCCTTATGAATGATTCCATAGGGAACTAGGTTTAATGGGGTTTTGCTGATGAGCTGCTCAATTACCCAAAGATTTTCGACTTCGGCAAGACCAATAATATCAGGGAATTGACCTTCGCCCACGGTAATTAAGGCTTTATAAATCATTCGGATCTTTTCTTCAAAACGTTTTTTAGTCCAGTGCTTTACGTTGCGCGGGGTAAATTCCTCATCCAATGTTTCAGGATCATCCCACATATCGAAAAGATTTTCAACGTTGTAAAAAACGATACTGTATTTTTTCTGCGCAGTTACCTGCAATTCTGTTACTATCACAATTGACGCCAATAAAATAAGCAGTCTTAGACTCCGTTTGATACAAACCATCAATTCCGAATATTAGTGGTCAATCAAATTTTTTTTCATAAATAATCGTTCCTTCTTTTCAGACAACAATTTTTACCGGCCAGGAAAGAGCATAGCCGATTACTGCCCTGGAGAGCAATGAAAAGACTAATTCCAACTTTTTTTTTCATATTGATTAGGTTTTTGGCCGGAAATGTAAAAACCTGTCAAACTGAAATAAAATATATTTTTTTTGTGAAATTCAACTCACAAACAGTTGAACAGTTGAATAAATATACAAAATATATTTGGATAACTGCAGGATTACAGGGGGAATAAAATTAAGAAAAATCTTAAACAGGAGGGAAGATGAAGATGCCTGAGATCTCTTGGGAAAATATCAATTTTATCGTTGTTGCTGAAAAATACCAGGATCAATTCTTCTTTTCAATACGTTCAAATGCTCCTAAATCGGGGCCGTTATCGCTGATTCTGCTGTCATTTTTCAAATCAGTCGGATATAATTTCGAATAATTAACCCGGCCATAATCTTTAATTACGGATAAGGTGTCTAATTCAAAATTGCCTTTATAAGGACTTTTAAAACGCGGACTCACATTACGAATGATATCTGCATAGCGGCTGGGATCAGCAATTTTAAAAGAATCAGAAATTTGAATCAGGCTTCGATCAAACAAATAGTTGGACTCTCCCTTTTTGTCCATTGAAACCAGTAATTCGTTTGCACGATTTCCTGAAATAACACAATTTCCAAAGATGGCCTGTTTCATATCCCCGACATACCTTACACCGCTCTTTGCATCAACAAGATAATTTGAGACAACAAGTGTCTCAGTGGTTCGCATCCCCGAGTAGGCATTGGTGTAATAATTTGCAAAAGTTGTGTGGTAGAATTGATAATCACCGCCAAGTAAAAGCGCTGTATTGTAGTATCTTACGTTAGAAATAACGCAGTTGTAGGCGAGTATTTTTGATTTCATTGCCCATATTCCAGACCAGCTCATATTTTCAATCCGTGTATTTGAAAGCTCGACAGAGGCATAACCGCTATGTTCAATCGTTCCTACCTGCAAACCAATATTGGCATTTTTTATTTTTGCAAAATTGATTTTATTATTGTGACTTCCGGAGTAAAGAATGATCCCATTCCATTGATCAGGGATTTCATTGAATGACGGCTCCATTCGATCGCCTTTGAATTCAACCGGTTCTTCAAATGTTCCGTTTACTTTTAACGTTCCCTTCACCTTTAATCCGGCATTTTTATGAAAATACACCATCGTTCCGGGCTCGATGGTCAGGATTTGTTGAGAGTCTACAAGGGCTTCGTTATAAACCAGATAAGGGCGGTCTTTATTCCACGTGGAGGTTTTTATAATATCAGATTTAATAAGGATGAAATCTTGACCCCATGCTAGCAGCCGTACTTTTTGCTCAATATTATTAGTGCGGAAAATAATCGAGTCTTCGGTGATTAAAGGTGCACTCTTTCCGGTTTTTCCAAGTGTGGCCTCTACAAAAATAAATATACTGTCATGTGCGGGAATCTGAACATTATAAGTTTCGTTTGTTACTTCACCATTTACATTCAAACGAAAACCACTTTGATTTCTTCCTGCCAGTCTGACAGACGAGACAACCACACTTTCATTTGTTGGGTTGATAACACGAAGATTTTTGGTTGGTGATCCAATGGAGGTGAATAAGGTGTCAAAAGTAATCGTGTCAGACGAAAAATGAAGTATCGCATCTGATGATGAGTTTATTTTTTCCTTTTCACATGCGTAAAAAAGGGAAATTACTCCTAAAATGAACAGTAATTTAAGAATGCACCTCATTGTTAGCTGATTACATTTTTTCAAAAAATCAAAAAACCTAACAACTCAAAGGTAGTATTAAATTGCAAAAATCGTTAACTTTTTTTAACTATAATCGCGTTTTTTTTTGGATAATTAGCAATCCCAGAAAAGTGATGCCTCCGTTTAGTATAATTAATTCAAATCCAATCTGATATCCATTGAATAGTTGCTCGGAAAAGGCAGAGAAGATCCATGCAATAAAAGGTGAGCAAATGGTTACCAGTGGCACCCAACGGTCATTTACCTGTTTCTTTGTAAGTAAACCGAATGCAAAAAGACCTAATAAGGGCCCATAAGTATAGCCGGCTGCCTTAAAAACGGCAATTACTACGCTTTGATCGTTGATAATCCTAAAGATCATGATTACCAAAAACAGCAACAGGGAAAAGCCAATGTGAGTACGGCGTAACAGCTTTTGTTTCAGATTTTGAGCACGTTTATTTATGTCAAGAAAATCAACACAAAATGCCGTAGTTAATGAAGTCAGGGCTGAATCAGCGCTGGCATAGTTGGCTGCAGTTATTCCAAGTAAAAAGAAAATCCCAATCATCAGACTCATGTGGTTGAGGGCCAGCATAGGGAAAAGATAATCTGATTTTTGTGGTAACCTGATTCCGTTGGCTTCGGCATAGAGATAGAGTAAGACACCTAGCAACAGGAACATTCCGACAACAAAAACAAAAATTGCGCTGAAAGTGAGCATGTTTTTTCGGGCTTCCTTCAGACTTTTGCAAGTGAGGTTTTTTTGCATCATGTCCTGATCGAGTCCCACCATCACAATAGTGACAAAAATACCTGCAATAAATTGCTTGAAAAAATATTTACCTGATTTTATATCCCAGTCAAAGATTCTCGAAAATGGATGTTCGTTTACTTTCTTAAGAGTTTCCGGTACAGACCATCCAAAACTAGAGAATATATAAAATATAGTTAATACAACAGCTGTTAACAAAAAGATAGTTTGTAAGGAGTCTGTCCAGATAATGGTCTTTACACCCCCTTTATAGGTGTAAACCCAGATCAAAAAGATACTGATAAGAACAGTAATGGAAAAAGGAACTCCGAGTGCATCGAAAAGTGCCAATTGTAATACCTCTGCCACCAAATACATCCGAAAAGCAGCTCCTATGGTTCTGGAAAGCAGAAAGAAGAATGAACCGGATTTGTAAGAATAGAATCCAAATCGCTGTTCCAGATAAGAGTAGATCGATATTAGATTAAGCTTGTAATAAACAGGCAGCAAAACAAGGGCTACGATCCAAAATCCAACCAGATTACCCATAATAAACTGGAAATAAGTACTTGCCGAATTTCCGACTTCGCCGGGAACCGAGATAAAAGTAACACCGGAAATTGTTGTTCCAATCATGCCGAATGCAACGACAAACCAAGGTGATTTTCGATTGGCAGTAAAGAAGGTATCGGTTGTTGCCGATTTCCCGGTGATTTGAGCAATAACTATAAGCAGCAGGAAATATACTCCCAGCAACGTTGCGACCAGAATAGGATTCATTTTGCAGTTTTAAAATCAGGGTATAACAAATATTTCTGACGAATGACGTCATATCGGGCCAATTCAGCTTCCCAGCTTTTCCGTATCCCGGCTTCATCTTTCCCTTGCAGGATGAGTTTTAAAACCTGATCGTTGCCCATCAGAAGGTTGAACCAATGACTTCTGGTCAGAAATTCCTCTTTGTTTTTAAACTTATGCAGCCAGGTGATAAAATAGGATAAGGTGAATGGAGGTGTCTCTTTTAATTCACGCAAGTCGTCACCAAAGCATAATTTATCCTGTTGAAGGGGATTAATTTCCATCCCTTTCAGCGGTTGGGGTGTAAATGAAAACGATCCGCAGATTGAATCAGGAAACCCAAGCACCTGAAATGGGAATAGGGTGCCGCGCCCAACACTAACACTGGTGGCTTCAAAAAAGCAAAGTGAAGGATATAGTCTGATTGATAAGTAATTGGGTAGATTTGGCGATGGTCTTACGGGCGGAGCATAAATTGTGGTATGGGTGTAGTTCGCAACTTTAACGATTTCTAACCGTGTTTGAATACCATTGGCAAGCCATTTTTCTCCGTTTATCATTTGCGCAAGTTCTCCGATTGTACAACCATGTACAACAGGTATCGGATCCATCCCGACAAATGATCTGAAAGAAGGCTGGAGAACCGGACCATCAATATAATCTCCATTTGGATTCGGCCGGTCGAAAATCAATAGTGTTTTATTGTTTTCTGCACAAGCCTCCATGATATAATGTAATGTACTGATATAGGTATAAAATCTGCATCCAACATCTTGTATGTCAAATATAACGATGTCGATATCTTTGAGCTGGTCTGCTGTTGGCTTGCGATTTTTACCAAAAACGGAGACAATAGGAATCCCCGTGTCCCGATCTTTTGAATTGTTAACCTGCTCCCCGGCTCCGGCTTCACCACGAAACCCATGTTCTGGGGCAAAAATTACTTTAATGGTTAATTGCTTGGCTAACAGGTAGTCCGCCAAATGCTGATCCCCAATCCTTGATGTTTGGTTGACGACTAGCGCAAGGCGCTTACCCTTTAATTTGGAAAGGTAAGCATCAGGCTGATCGGCTCCGGTTAGAATTTTATTTTGAATTGAGCTTCCTTTTAAAGACAGGCATAAAACCAATATACATATCGCCAGGAATGGTAAATAGACTTTGAATTGCATTAAGCTTAATGCGTATTTTTGGAATTCTCTCATTTAAGTTATTGCACATTATTGTTTAAATTCTGCCGACCCATCCCTAAAAGGATTCAAAACCCTGTGAGGGCTTTCTTTCACCTTGCTAAAGTAAAGATATGATTTATTAATCCCGAAGCTTTGGAATTGTTTTTTTATAAAAACAATTAATGGTTTCCTTTTGCCTTGTTTTGTATATTTTTGAGCAGATTTATTGAGATTTAACTAAGTGTGATTTATTATGTTTAAATGCCTTACTGTCATTTTATTATTGTTTTTTAATTTGATTTCAGCCGGGCAGAATAAGGTTCGTCCGTCCTTTTTGCGTTTTGAAACCGACCAGTGGGTTGACTCTGTATTTAATTCTCTTTCAATTGATGATAAAATTGGGCAGTTAATCATGGTGCCTGCTTATTCCGGAAAAGGAAATGGAGCTGTTTCTCAGGTATTGCGGATGGTTAAAGAAAATAAGGTAGGTGGTATAATTTCAATGCAAGGCGGGCCTATGCGGCATGTTGCCATGATTAATCAACTTCAGAGGGTGTCGAAAACACCACTTTTGGTTGCTATTGATGCTGAATATGGATTGTCAATGCGACTTGACAGCTGTATTAAATATCCTTTCGGATTTACAATTGGGGCAATTGGAAATGACTCGCTGGTTTATGATTTGGGAGCCGATTTAGGCCGTCAGTGTAGAAGAATTGGCGTTCACATCAATTTCGCGCCTGTAGCAGACGTGAATAGTAATCCGCTCAATCCGGTAATTGGCTTCCGGTCATATGGTGATAATCCTGCACGGGTTCTGAAAAAAGCTGTTTCATTTGGATTAGGATTGCAATCTCAGGGGGTTCTGGCAACACTTAAGCACTTTCCCGGACATGGAGATGCTCAAAACGATTCTCACTTTGCACTTCCGTTGATTGCTCATAACAGGGCACGCCTCGACTCCGTGGAACTTTATCCTTTTAGAAACGCCATAAACTCAGGTATTGGGGGAGTTATGACAGGTCATTTAAATGTTCCGGCATTAGACAGCAGTGGCATTGCTGCAACTCTTTCAAAATCGATTGTTCATGATTTACTGAGAAAGGAATACGGATTTGAAGGGTTAATAGTAACCGATGCAATGAACATGGAAGGTGTTTCAGAGCAGGAGAGCAACACGAACGCTGAAGTAAAAGCCCTGATCGCAGGGAATGATTTACTCGAATTTGTTGTCGATCCTGCCAAAACCATTCTGGCGGTGAAAAGGGCAATAGCCGACGGAGACATCACAATTGAGAGCATTAATCAGAAATGCAGAAGAATATTGATGTTGAAACGTTGGGCAGGACTCAATAAATATATGCCGGTCCGGACCGAAAATCTTTATGCCGATCTAAGCCAATCCGCCTATCGGATGACGCTTCGGAATGTTGCGCAGCAATCGCTAACGGTAATCCGGAATGATAATCAGCTTCTGCCATTGCAACGACTTGATACATTGGTGATTGCTTCAGTAAGTATAGGGCGTGGAAGTCTGACTGAATTTCAACGCTCTGCTGCCAGATATACGAAAATGGATCATTTTTATATTTCGAAAGATGCAAATGACGAAGCAATTAAAAAGCTTATGTTTCAACTGAAAAAATATAATCTTGTAATTGCTGCTGTAAATAATACAGGCAATTTTGTGTCCTCTAACTATCGGATAACAGCCACACAACAAAAAGCAGTACGGCAGATTGTCACAACTTGCAAATCAGTTTTTGTCGTTCTTGGGAATCCATATACGCTTAATTACCTGGAAGGAATTGAAAAGGCAGCCGGCCTGGTTGTGACTTATCAGGAAAGCAACGAATCTCAGGATCTTGCCGGTCAACTTCTCTTTGGTGCTTTTGGTTCTCAAGGTAAACTGCCGGTTACAGTGAACGATAATTTCCGCTCTGGTGACGGCTTTTTTACTTTGGCTTCTGATCGTTTTAAATATACGCTTCCTGAAGAGTTGGGAATTGATTCCGCTTTTCTAAAAAAAAAGATTGACTCACTGGTAAATATCGGATTACGCAAAAACGCTTTTCCAGGATGTGCGGTATTCATTGCCAAAAGAGGGAAAGTCGTATTTCTGGAAGCCTATGGTAATCATATGTATAATAATCACCGGCCGTTGCTGACGGATGATTTGTTTGATCTTGCATCGTTAACTAAAATAATGGCCCCTTTGCCTGCCTTAATGCGGTTAACTGATGAGAAAAAATTCGCAGTCAACAAAAAAATGGCTGATTACTGGCCGGATTGGAGAGGGAGTAATAAGCAGAATATTATTGTTAATGACTTGCTTTCACATCAGGCGCGACTAAAAAGCGGGATTCCGTTTTGGCTTAAGACAATTGATCCGGCAGGTAATTTTAAGCCTGATTTCTATTCAAAAGATTCTACAGCCCGGTATGGGATGAGGGTAAGTAAAGATCTGTTTATGTTGAATAGTTTTCGTGACTCTGTTTCCGTCGCTATTCGGAAATCTTCGCTGCTTAATCGGAAAAAATTCGTTTATTCAGATTTGGGATTTATCATTTTCCCGCGTATTATTGAGAATCTTGTCCACAGGGATTACGAAACATATCTGAAAGCTATTTTCTATCATCCTATTGGAGCATACTCACTTACATATAGACCCTATCTTTTTTATCCGGCTGACGTGATTGTTCCCACAGAATATGACGCTTCGTTTCGCAAAGTTCAGGTACAAGGGTTTGTGCATGATGAGAGTGCTGCAGTTCTGGGCGGAATCTCTGGAAATGCCGGTTTATTTGGAACAATAAACGACGCCGCAAAACTGATGCAAATGTATCTGAATTATGGAACCTATGGGGGTGAACGCTATTTGTCTGAAGCAACAATGAAAGATTGGACACGGCGCCATTTTCAAAAAACAGGTAACCGGCGTGGTTATGGATTCGATAAACCTTACCCGGGAAATAGTTTAAGAAAAATCAAAGATGCATTTCCGGCACCATTATGCACCGATTCCAGTTTCGGCCATACCGGATTTACGGGAACTTTCGCCTGGGCTGACCCGCAAACAGGAATACTTTTTCTTTTTTTTTCGAACCGGATTTTTCCATCCCGCGAAAATCACCTGATTAATCAATTAAGTTTGCGTGAATCTATTCAACAAATGGCCTGCGAAATCCTTCAAAAATAAAAATTTGCCAGGTGAATTAAAAAACTGTTGTAAAACACTTTTAGACGCAAAGCAGTACCTTCGTCATTTTGCAAGTTCAATAATTTGATACACAATTAATTGTTGCGGTGTAAAATTTTTATGAATTGTTAATAATTCTAAATTTTGGCATTTTGTTTGAAAAGATGTTACAATGCCGTTACAATATTGAATATTTATAGTTAATTTTCGCATGCCCAAATGAATGTGTGTTAGTATAAAACATAGATTATTAACTTTTAAAAACTTTTCACTATGACTCAGAAAATTACCTTTAATGAGCTTCGGGATATCAAGGATCATTTGCCTCACGGTTCGATGCAGCGGATTGCTCAGGAGCTTGGGATTGAAGTTGAAACCGTGAGGAATTATTTTGGCGGAACGCATTATGAAAAAGGGACAAGTGTAGGAATGCATATCGAACAGGGTCCGCAAGGTGGTATTATTCTGCTTGATGACACTACAATTTTAGAAAAAGCTCAACAAATACTGGAATCAAAATAATTGTTATTACCATATAACGTTGAAAAAGCTGACTCAAAGTATCTTTTATACAGAGTTTAGCCATGATAGCGCGAAGAGCTGCAGACTTAACAATTTTAAAATTGAGCATCTGCAGTTCTTTGCGTTTTTTCCTTTTCTTTGGTTGTGTTACTGATAGCTCTGAATTTCCATAAATTAATAAAATTCTTTAACCTCTTAGAACCATTATTCGTATGAAAAAACTGATTGTATTTTGTATTGTTGTACTTGTTTCCCTGTCCGGCTTTTCCCAAAAAGGGATGAAATCATTGTTGAATGGTAAAAACCTTAAAGGATGGACCATCTTTGTAGGGGCCAAAGAGAAAGGCGGCATTCCTGTCGGTCTAAACAATGATCCATCTGAAATATTTAAGGTCGCAGAATTGAACGGAGACAAGGTTCTGCACATCTCCGGGGAGATAAATGCTTCAATTGCTACCGTAAAAGAATATGAAAATTACCATGTCCGTATGGTCTTTAAATGGGGAGACAAGGTATATACACAATTTAATTCAGGATTATTGTACCATAGTTTTGGAAATTTCGGCGCAGGTCTCGACGTTTGGATGAGTGCACATGAATTTCAATTGTGTACCAATAAAATGGGCGATTCGTATTGTATGGGTAAGAGTTATTTTGAAATTCCGGTTGTGAAAAATGCTGATGGGAAATCTTATATGTATTCTGCCAAGGGTGAAAGAACGCAGTTTGGGGATGGAAAGACAGCGAAAAATGCCTCGAAAGGCGCTGATTATGAAAAATCGAAAGGCGAATGGAACACAGTAGATTTATATTGTTTAGGCCGCACTTCGGTTCATGTTGTGAATGGGAAAGTAAATATGATTAATTATAACTCCGGGAAAATTGAAAACGGAGCTGTAATTCCACTTGCTAAAGGGAAAATACAGATTCAATCAGAGGGTGGTGAGCTTTATGTAAAATCGCTGGAACTTGAGTCCATTAAAGAAATTCCTGCAGAGTTGCTTAATTAATTGATTTTTTTTAGTAAAAAGTTGGTTCGAATTAAAAAAGAGCTATCTTTGCAACACTTTTAAACGAAGCAGTTGATGCAGTGTTTAAAAGGAAAAGGGAGCTTAGCTCAGTTGGTTCAGAGCATCTGCCTTACAAGCAGAGGGTCGATGGTTCGAACCCATCAGT
>CAYHDA010000001.1:19631-72159 GCA_964355145.1 uncultured Mariniphaga sp. | reverse complement strand
TGGAAGCGTTATGCACACTGACGATTCTTCCGTCTTTGGTCGCTCTGGTATCAATCTCAACAAAGTCGCATCCCAGGTCAATTGCTTTTTGAATTGCTGCCAGTGAATTTTCGGGAATACCTATATGAGCACCCCGGTGAGCAATAACATAAGTATTGCCAAAGCGGGGTTTGGGAAAATATTCCTGTATCGCAGCCTGAACTTTGCCATCGGGTGTGCTGGCAGAGGCCCATTCAGGAACTGCTTTCAGAGCATCCATAAAATTATGAATGACATCGGTATGACAATCTTCCTGCCATCCTCCCTCTCTTAGCCAGTGAAATTCTCCGGTTTGATCACAGACGACTCCATCTTCACGAATAAAATATGTAATCCACGATAAATTTCGAAATGCTGTTTCGCGGTACTTTTCTCCGCCACCTGCGGCGTAGAACATAGCAGCCACTGCGCCAAAAGTAGAATTTATTCCTCCCCAGGCCCGCCTGTCGGTGTCTTGCTCTCCCACGCAAAGAACACCACCCGGACGATCCATCCCAAAATTTCTGATCGCGAAATCGATGCACAACCCGGCATGTTCTTTCCACAGAGGGTCGAGTGCCTCTTTCTTTTCGATAAGATAGCGAGCCATATTCAAAGGAGCCCAGGCATTTCGGTTATCTTCCTTTGGTTGATCTTCAAAAAACTGAACCCAAAGACATTTATCCTTGTCATCCGGAGCTTTCAACTGGAAATTAATAATCCATCGCCATAGTTCTTCGCGCGAAGTCTTAAACTCCGGGTATTCCATAGCTATCAGTGAATCAAACAGCCGCAGGATATAAACCATATTTCCGCTTCGTTCACCCCAATATTTACCACTTACAGCATCTACGCGAAAAGGCCAGGGAGAATGGAGCGCATCCCCTTCGCGTTTGGTTTTGGCCAAAATTCGTGCATTATGGACTGCCTGATTGAGATACCGTTTATCCTTTGTCGCTTTATATAACTCAAGAAGAGCAAAACCGGCGATGCCACCTTTATCAGGTTCAATAACATTTATGCCATAATCAGCATCGTTCTGTGCGCTTTGCCGGAGTGGGAAATCAGTTATTAAACCAGTAGACCTGGTAAAGCCCGGGTAAACACCTTCATTGGCGGTATTTGCTTCCTTTACCAGATAATCACCCATTTTTTTGGCAACATCCAGCACTCGCTCATCACTTTTGCCTTTATATTCCCAATATTTCAGGTACGAAATAATACCCATACCATTTTGGGTAGCAGGGATAAAATCATTCCGGTACGAACGATAATTCCCGTCCATAAAGGTGATGTAAACATACGAAGGATAACCATGCTCGTTTACCGGAGCCTTTAGGTACCAGTTCATCTCCCTCTCAAGTGCATCATTCCAGGTGGTCCATGGTGCTAACTTTGGTTCCTTTTTGTTGTCGTCATAAACTGCCTCGTGCCAACCGATTTTTGTTGGCATATAGTGGTGGCTGGCTTGTGCAACGATAGCTTTATGTTGAATAGAAACCAGAATAGCAATTATGAAAGGGAGAAAGAAAATCTTGTGACAGAAAGTTTTCATAGGCAGCAATATGGAGCGGAATATTTTATGGTTGTAAAAATAGAATTTTTATCATAAATGAAGTTCTATTTTAGCAGCACGATGGTTGACTTAATTCTCTTTTCTAATTCCGGAACACTGATCTCCTCCAAAGAAGCGTTTGGAGTATTTCTAAACCACCCGCAAAAAAGTACTTTTTTTGTTGGAACTGACTGCACCACTTTCCAGCAGTAAGAAGGAACTGCCATATTGCCAATTTTCTTATTTCCAAAAAAACCACCGCAGATGATATATAACTTCTGTGATTGTGACCATTTTCTGATTTCAGTTTCGTTCGCCTTCCAAACGCCTCTGTTAAGGTTTGGTGTTTGCGGCAAGCAATTATAATACCTGAAGGTGAGCTCATCTTTTTCACAATCAAAGGCAAAGTCTTCGGCATTAGCCAAATGACCTTTATCGTATTTGCTCCCTTTATAATCGTCATCTGTTGCACACAGAAGTCGCGGATCGTCGTTCTTAAAATTTAAACCGGTCCGGCTGCAATTGCCTCCGCCTTTGTACAGATAGTAACTTACATACAGAGATTGCCGATAGGTATTACTAAAATTCGCCTTATAGATACCTTTGTCTACAATAATTTGCGAATAAAGATTCCCCCATATCAATAGAATGAAGGAGAGCATCAAAAATGTTCTTTTCATCTTAAATATTTTTGTAAAGATTAATAAGCTTATTGTATTCCTAATTTACACAAATAAAATGATATTTTTGATTCAAACAGGAGAAAACGCTGCCTTTATTGCTTTGCATAATAAGCGTCTATACGTAGTTTTACATTTTGCCGGATATTCATCCAGAAAATATTGTAATCGTAAATATGAAGGTTCTTAGGTTTTTGATCCTTATCATCTTTAAGACCCGGCGCATCAACCCAAAGTATTTTAGATGCCGATTCAATGCCGGCACCGGCAGAGTGAGGGATGATGGTTCTAAAGCCGTTCATGATGCCCGGATGAAGATCCGGAGAGGCCCATATTTCAGAGGTGGTCCATGTTAACGGGTTGACGCAAACTGAATTTCCTTTTTCAGCCGCAGCACCTTTGGGGATTTCGCCTTTTGAATAGCTGCGCCATCCCACAAAACATCCGGTCTGGTCTGCAGATTCACCTACCGGAAGTTTTTTAAAAGCGTCTTTTTTAATCTGATAACCAACAATATAAGCACACACCAATCGTTTCTGCAGTGGAGTGCCGTCAAAGAATTCCTGTAATAACCGAATGGCATGAAGCGTACCCTGGCTGTGTGAGGCAATTATAATTGGACGTTTTTTGTTGTAATGACTAAGGAAATACAGAAAAGCTTTACGTACATCGCTGTATGCCAGATCGAAAGCGCGAACGGCGTTAGGTGTACCAAAGACATAAAAAGCCTTCATATTACCCTGTCGGTATCGGGGAGCAAAAACCCGGCAACTGCCATTAAAAACCGTTGTTTGAAATAATATCGACCTTGAATCGGTCATATTATTGACTATCGTATCATTGACATCAGCATTCCATTCAGCTTTTTCTTCATCACCGAAAAAGGATGTCGGATGGATAAAGAACACATCGGCTCTCGTATCCCTAACCTCATCTTTCAAAAAATCGGGAATACTGTCACTGGCATCGACTTTGAATGGAGAGGCGGCCCAATTTTTAAGATTACTATAATCAGGCTCAGGATTAGCGGTTTTCGCATCCTTGATTCCGTTATTTTCTTCCCCTTGGCTTGGATTAAAACCCGTTTCTCTGCCAAGTGCAGTTGAAAGCAAAAAAAATGGAAGTATTATAATAAGAGAAAAAAATTTCATCAGAAGATAATTTATTTATTAATTGCCTGATAGCCTGCCTGAGTTATCTTCATTCGTGTTTGCGAAGTGTACAATCATGGGTGTTTCATAGCTTGATAAATTTATTCGGCACCAATTGTACCTTATTCGGATCCTCAAAAAAAGCGGTCAAAGGTTCATTGAATTACTAGTGTTTCGCTCATCTCAAAACGTAAAACACCTCCTTGTGCAATTTCCTGATGTTTAAACCAAAAACGATCAAGCAGCACATCATTCAACCACACCTTTCGGACATATTTATTCTGAGAGGCATAATTATCGGCCACAATGGTAAGCATTTTATCACCAATGTTCACCACTGCTTTCCTGAAAAGTGGTGCACCAATCTGGTAAACATCTGATCCGGCTACGGGATATAATCCAAGTGAACTCCAGATGTACCATGATGAAAGCGTTCCGGCATCATCGTCGCCATCAATCCCTTCATATCCTGGGCCGTATTTATTATCCAGAATCCAGCGAACCCATTTCTGTGTCAGATCCGGTCGGCCAGCGGAATTGAAAAGATAAGCCGCATGAAGATCGGGCTCATTGCCATGCCAGTAATACGATCCTGGATGCCAGGGACCCCGCTTGGGATCTGAGAGTGCAAAAAAATCGTTAAGTTCACTTACAAAATATTCTTTCGTTTTAAAAAGTGAAATCAACCCTTCCGGATCAAAGAACAACGCCCACCGCCATTGCAAGGCACTCCCTTCGACATAAGCGTTCGTGTATTCGTGTCCGTAATCCGTATAAGTTAACATTAGCGGTTTAAATTTCTTCACAAACTCACCAGAGGCGTTTCGGGGGTGAAAATATTGGGTTTCCGGATTCCAGATATTGCGATAAAATGCCGAATGTTCTTTAAATAGCCCGGCATCTTCATTATGACCCAGCGCATTTGCCAGTTTAGAAATGGCATCGTCGGCATAGGCGTATTCCAGGGTTTTGCTGATTGATTTATCCATCAGATCATCAGGGCAATATCCATATTTCAGACATTCGGTCATACCACCTCTTGGCTTAAACCCTTCTTTCGGAATATCGATGCCCAATGCAGCTTTACGCATTGCCTGATAGGCCGTTTCAACATCGAAATTATGAATCCCTTTAAGATACGATTCTGTGATAACAATATCAGCCGAAGCGCCAAGCATAGAACCGGTATAGCCATATCCCGAGGGCCAACGCGGAAGGACGCCGCCTTGCTCGCACATCTTCACCAAAGAAACCATCATATCGCGCTGGTCTTTGGGAGTGATTAATGTATATAGCGGATGTATTGTACGGAAGGTATCCCATAGTGACAGATCGGTAAAATAACGAAAATCGGTCGTTTTATGCACTTTTTTGTCAAAACCCATATATTCGCCATTGACATCATTAAAAAGGGTGGGCATCTGAAGCGAATGATAAAGGGCAGTATAGAAGATATGTTTCTGATCATCGCTGCCACCCTCTATTTTTATCGTGCCAAGTTTATCTTCCCATGCCTGTCTGGCTTTGGCTACGATCTCATCAAAACTTGCATCACCTGCCTCGGCTTCCAGATTGGCTCTGGCATTTTCGACACTTACGTACGAGATTCCCAGTTTAAGTTCTACAACTTGTTCGGTGCCCAATTTATTAAAAGATAAATCAGCACCTAATTTATCTCCCTGAGCATCAGATTTATTCTGATAAGAAATTTTATCAGACCATAATGTATAACCTGCAAAAGGCTGGTTGAAATGAGCTGCAAAATAAATTTTCTCACCCCCATAGCGTCCCGCGAATGAGCCAAAAGTTTTTATCGCACCAACAACTTCTTGTTTATCACGAATAACATGAACCTCTCCCTCTGTTGTTTTGCCATGTCCCAGTGCACTGGAAACATCAATCAGGATATGAGGCATCTCCTCTTTTGAAAAGGTGTACCGGTGAAATCCGGTGTGTTCGCCTGCTGTCAGCTCTGCGAGTACGCCTTGTTTTTGGAACCTCACAGCATAAAAACCGGGGAAAGCGACCTCATCCCTGTGGGAAAATAGATTGTACCGTTCAGCCAGATAATCTTTTTGACCACTATTGCCAATGACGGGCAGAACCCTGAAATGTCCGCCATCATAGGCTCCTGTACCGATCATTCGGGTATGACTGAAACCCATAATCTTATGATCGCCATAATAGTAACCGGCAGTGCTCACAGTTTTTTCCTTTCCAAATAAAGAACCCAGAAAAAACTCTGTATCAGGACTTAACCGAACCATTCCAAAGGGCAGTGTAACTCCCGGAATATCATCCGCACTGGTATAAGTGGGGAAACCGCCTGTTCCAATGAAAGGATTAACCCATTGACCTAACTCGCCGGGTTTGGCTGTTACCTGCAACTGACCTTGCTTAACACCAACTGTACGCTGATATCTGATGTAGACAGCCAGAAGCAAAGATCCCGCAATAACCATCAGCGAGAGTATGCCAACCATTAAATACTTCAACATTCTGAGGATTTGTTTCATCCCTGAGATTAACGATTTGACAGGTATTCTTTTTGAAGCTTTCTGAATTTACTGATCCTATGGAACGTCAGGTAATTGGCATTATGAAAGTTATCTGCGCCTCCGAATTCATCATCCCAGGCTGTACGTGATAAGAAGATGATATCCTTACCATCGAATTGCCAGTCGATATACTGAAAGCCATGTTTTAAAACATCGGGATGGTGCAGGAGGACTTGATGAACAGTCCAGCTTTTAAGGTCTGCTGAACTCTTGATCACCAATGTATTTCGGACCGATCCGGCATCCATTCCGGCGAATTCCGGGGTAATCATATTGCTGATTGTCCAGTAACGATTAGATTTCTGATCGTATCGAATAGAAAACTTTCTGGAACCTCCTACGAAATCGAGGAATCCGCTAGCCGGATCAAAAGATGCAGTCAATCCATCTTCACTGATATTTACGACCGCAGCCAATTCACGTCCTTTTTCCGAAGTTGCCACCCGAAGAAAATCCACCAGCTTCCCTTCAGGAGTGACGACGGCATTTCCTTCAATCCATCCACCGAATTTACCATCAAGATATGCCGGATTATGCATTAAAAAATTGGTGGTTGTCCAGCTTGCGGCATTTAGCAGGTTGGCTTCTAATGGTGCAGAAATAACCATCGCGCTATATCGTAACCCCCATTTCTGACTTACTGATTTTGCATTTTCAACGGCCCGCCAGATTCGCCCTTTGTGAATCACCACAGGCATTGGAGCAGTATGATATTCGCCCTCACGCAACAACCCATTCGCTGTGCCGGATGGCTCACTCCAGGTAATTCCGCCATCCACAGAACGGCGGATGATCAAATTGCCATGATGCTTCCAGGTTCCCATAATGTAAAGGACTTCGTTATGCACAAATAGATTTGACCAGAATTGCCCATGTATTTCCGATATTTTCCTCCATGACTTCCCTCGGTTTGAGGACTTATAAACAGCAGTTAACGCCTCAGAATGTTCTGTTGAGGCTGGCCCGAAAAAATCATTCGATGCCACATAATCGCCATTCGGAAGGATGCAGATACTCGGAGAACCAATGAAAGTTTTCGTCGAGGCAGGAACATAATTCACCACAATGCCCGGGACTTTTGGTGTTTGGGCATTTATTTGAATTGAGGTGCTAAAAAAGATCAGGATAAGAAGTGTGCCAATGGAAAGTCGTTGTGTTTTCATAATATGCACTTGAACAGATATTGATTAATTGAGAAATTTGTTTTTTAATTGTCTGACTGAACACTTGTGTTTTTTTCATTCGTATTAGCGAAGCGCAGAGTCATGGGTTTTTCCTATGAAACAATACAGAAGCGGGAATTTCCTCTTTCCCAATTCCGGGACCCTGCCATGAAACTTTCAGGCCATTACCCCCACCTTCCTGGAAATATTTTACAGAAACAGGATGAAGTCCCGCTTGTAAAGCAACAGGTTTGTAAATCTCAGTCAGAGGATGCAATCCATCATTATTGATCAGCAGCCGGCCATCAATCATCAATCTTCCACCATCATTGGTGGTCAGATAGAGGGTGTAAAGTCCGTCTTTCGGTATACGGATAAAGCCCTCATAATCAAAAGCAAAAAACACATCTCTTTCGCGGGGCTCAATGGTGAAAACCGGAATTATTCCGGTTTTCACCGGTTTAATGTCAGCAAATTCGTTTACCATCCGAAAATCACCATGAATATACTTATAATGAAGACCCTGCTCCACCTCGCCGGGAGAAATCGGTTTACTCAGGCCGGTTTTAGTAAGCGCTGCTTCTGCAGGCAAACTTTTTTCATCTCCTTTAAAAGCAGTCATTTTAATTGTAGTTGTCTGATTGACGATAAAGGGCTCTTTGTATAACCTGGAATTTTTATCGGGTTGTGAACCATCGAGCGTAAAATAGATTTCAGCCCCTTGTGTATTACATGACATTTTCACTGAACAATCTTTTAAAAATATCCGGTTTGTTTCGATAAGGGAGGGTGTAGCGACAATTGTTGCAATATCGTTTTTTTGAGGATGTTCACTGTTAGATGCCCAGTCTTTATTGGGCTCAGAACCCATTTCAAAAACCAGCCTTCCGCCCTTTACCAGCTCCGAATGTCTGATCCAGAATTGATTTAACGGTTTTCCGTTCAGTGTTGCTGATTGGATATACCTGTTTACAGATGAACTGTTTTTTGCCTCAATCACGAATTCACCGCCTTTATAATATTTCGGATCAAGCTTTATCGTTATTTTATTAAAGACAGGACCCGATAATTCATACGCGGGTTCTGTTGAGGCACCTCCATCCATCTCAAAAAGGCCCATCGCACTCATCACATACCAGGCTCCCATTTGACCTTCATCTTCATCGCCGGGATAGCCGTCGACAGGGGAGGTGCCATAGTATTTATCAATAATTTCCCGTACCCAGTACTGTGTCAGCCAAGGTTTTCCAGAATAGTTAAAAAGCCAGGCAGCCTGCATATTAGGCTGATTGCTATGGTTCACAAATGCGCTCGTAAAAATAGGCAGCGACTTTTTGAATCCCTCTTCCAGCCTGTTGTTGAATACATCTTTTCCCATTAATTCAATTAGGCCTTTTAGATCGTGAGGAACGAACCAGCTATATTGCCATGCATTCGCCTCAACATAATCCCTGGTACCAAAATTATCCTCTTTCCCAACGGCACTCTTGATTGGGGAGAACTCCTCCATCCATGGACCCCCGGCATATTTGGGGCGCATGTAACCTGTAGAGGGATCAAAAACGTTTCGGTAATTCTGGGCTCTTCGCATGAAATAGTTATAATCGTCCAGCTTGCCCAATGATTTGGCCATTTGTGCCACACACCAGTCATCGAAGGCATATTCGAGTGTATTTGATACCGGACCATCGTCGGCAGGAACGAAGCCCATTGCCATATAAGGGACGATGTTTCTATTTCCCGCATATCCCCCGCATTCGTGAGGTTTTGAGGGTGTTGTCTGAATCTCTTTCATCGCTTTGTAAGCTTTGTTCGCATCAAAATTGCGGATCCCTTTTTGCCAGGCACCTACGATAAGTGGAATTTCATGTTCGGCCACCATGATGCCGGAGTATTCAATTCCGCCAGGACCATTAGACAGCCATCCGCCCTTATCATAAATCTCAAGCAACGACTTCACCCACTTCTCATTAACATCAGGGGTAACGAGGCCCCATAGCTGGTTCAGATTCCAGAAAGTCATCCAGAAAGCATCACACCCATAAACCGGAGATTCGGGATCAGCCAATTGCTGCACCTTTTCGCACATGTCGGTATATTTTCCGTTCACATCGCTGTAGATGGTCCGGGCGCTGTATGAATGATAAAGGTTGGTGTAAAACTTCGTTTTATCGCTTTCGGTTCCGCCCTCAATTTTAATCTTTCCCAAAAGCTGGTTCCATATATCCCTGGCCCCTTTATGTGCTGCATCAAAATCCCAGTTGTACGGATCCAGTTCGGTTTGCAGGTTAATTCGTGCCTGTTCGGTACTGACATAAGATATACCCGTTTCCATTAAAACAACCTGGTCGTTACCCGGTTTAAATTTCAGGAATGCTCCTATATCCAGATCGTTGACAACACGAATCTCCTTTGTATCATCAATAATATCAGTTCCTTGCCAGCCTCCCATCGTTTCGAATGGCCTGTTGAACCTGGCAACAAAATGAAGAACATAGTCATTAAATCCGGCGGAGCGATGAACAGAGCCTTCGATCTCCCGATCGCTGACTTTTCTGACCGAGGCCTCAACGAGAAGTGGTTTCCACTCTTCCGGCACCTGTAAATCAAAGAGGATATGCCCATCTGCACCTTTTGGAAAAGTGTAGCGCTGAAATCCACCTCGTGTGGTAGCTGTTAATTCGGCTTTTATTCCGTAATCCTCCAATAGAACTGAATAGTAACCCGGTGAAGCCTTTTCGGTATTATGATTGATCCGTGAACGATAACCTGATTCAGGATGATCAATTTTACCAGGCTGGATCTTAATTTTACCCGTTCCCGGCATGGTTAAAAAACTCCCCATCGCCCACGAGTGAACATGACCAAAGCCACAAATACTGTTGTTTTTATATTCGTAACCGGCATCCATGGCATAGTCGTCGGTATTATCCGGACTTAACTTAACCATCCCAAAGGGCAGGCAAGGTCCGGGGAAAAGCATCCAGCGATTACCAGAGGTTCCCAGAAAAGGATCCACATAATCAACGGGTTGTTTTTGTTTTGTGCATGAAGTCACCACTACCATACTCAAAATCAGAATAAACTGAAAAAAGGTTTTCATGGCAATTACGCTGTTTTTAGGTTTTAATTATCAATAAACAGTTCATTCGCATTTATTTCGTGCTTTTCCATTTCGGGACCCGACCAGCTTACTTTCAAAGCTTTTGCGCCGCCACACTGAAAATATTTCACGAGGATTTTATGCTGACCTGCTTTAAGTCCAATATTCGCGGGTTCCTCTACTGCACCATGATTGGCATCATTCTCAATCAGCTCTTTACCGTCGATGAACAATCTGCTGCCGTCGTTGGATATCAGGAAAAAAGTGTAAATACCATCCTTCGGAACCTCAATATATCCGTGAAAACGATAACCATAGTAAGTCTGTTTAGGCGCATTTTTAATACTAAATACATCGGTAATGCCTGATAAAAGCGGTTCTGTACTATCCAGATCATCTGTAGTCACAAAAAATCTTTCAAAGTAGTCGTAAGCCAATCCTTGTTTCACTTTTAGTTTGCCAACCGGTTCATTTAAAACAGCTTTTTTAAGTTCAATATTGATGGAGATACCTGGCATTAACGTTTTGCAGAAAGAACGCATTTTCAGGATTGCCGATTCCTTCACCACAAATGGAGAGGAATACAATTGAGAGGAGGCCATGGGTTCGGTACCATCAAGTGTATACCGTATTTCAGCATCTTTTGTGTCGCAGGCAAGCGTTATGGAAGTTGACTGTCCAAACAAGGTTTCTCCTGATTTAATATAGGGAACCATTGCTACCGGCTCGCCATTTTCGGAATAAGGGCGCTCTTTTAAGCCGCTGCCCCACTGTTTATTGGGTTTTGGACCCATCTCGAAAACCAGTTCAGAGCCATTCATAATATCATCGTGCCGAAGATATGAATTGCTGTAAACATTCCCGTTAAGGGTTGCTGACTGGATATAATAATTGTCATCCGAGATATTGTTAGCCTTAACCACAAATTTCTTTCCATTCTCGAGGTTGATTGTGGCCTTTGCAAACAAAGGAGTGCCAATAGCATATATTTTCTGGCCAGGTGCTACAGAATAAAAACCCATTGAACTTAGGAT
The DNA here is from genome assembly GCA_964355145.1 of uncultured Mariniphaga sp. Lineage (GTDB taxonomy): Bacteria > Bacteroidota > Bacteroidia > Bacteroidales > Prolixibacteraceae > JAAFHB01. The sequence goes on along the minus strand of CAYHDA010000001.1, from coordinate 60,897 downwards.
ATACCAGCCCGACATCTGACCACAATCTTCGTTGCCAGCCAATCCTTCCGGAGTATTCTTGTATAAATCTGTCATGATACGGTGAACAAGCGCCTGTGTCTTCCATGGTTCTCCCGCATAATCATAGAGATACGCGAGGTGATGACCAGGTTCATTGCCATGCCAGTATTGTCCGATGGATCCTCTCTCGTCGTTTCCTTTCTTCAATGTGAAAAGAACATCCAGCCATTCGGAGAATTTTTTGTCGCCTCCCATTAGTGTTTTTAGTCCATCAGCATCATGAGGAACAAACATATACTGAAAAGCATTTCCTTCTGAATAAGCTGAGTTGACCAATGGATCGAAAGGGGTAAGCCAGGTACGGTCCATCTTTTTTCCCCTCATAAATCCAGTGGATGAATCGAATACATTTTGGTAATTATGAGCACGCTGATGGTAATTCAGATAATCCTCCTTCGATCCCATCTCCTTAGCCATCTGAGCTATGCACCAGTCATCGTAGCAATATTCAAGTGTTTTGGAGACCGACTCACCCTGACGGTCACAAGGGAGATACCCAATTTTTTTATAATATTTTAGTCCAAGTTTATCCAGTTCAGCACTATGTTTAACTGCTGTAAACGCCTTTTGCAAATCGTAATTCCGGATTCCTTTCACATAGGCATCAGCAATCACAGGAACCGCATGATAACCAAGCATATCGTCGGTATAATTTCCGGCAAGCGGCCACATTGGAAGCCTGCCTCCATCATCGTGGATTTGCAGCAGTGTTTTCACAAAATCGGTTGTTCTTCCTTGATTGATAATGGTATACAGTGGATGCAATGCGCGGAAAGTATCCCAGAGAGAAAATACCGTGTAATTGGTGAATCCCTGTGCTTCGTGGACTTTATGATCTGTTCCGCGGTACTTTCCATCAATATCCATAAACAGGTTAGGATTTAGAAAAGCGTGGTACATCGAGGTATAGAAATTTTTCAAATCCTCAGGTTTATCCCCTTCGACTTCAATCTTTGTGAGCTCTTTATTCCATGCAGCTTTGGCATCGCCGGTTATCTTATTGAAATTCCAGTCCTTGATTTCAGCTGTCAGATTCTTCCTGGCACCATCGATACTAACTGCCGATGTTCCCACCTTGACCAAAATAGCTTCGCCGTTTTTTGTATTAAAATTAACGGAGGCCTTCACATTTTTCCCTTTCGCTTCAGAAGCACCTTTTATAATTGCCTCGTCCAGTGCAATATCAACAGACAAAAAGGGTTTAGAAAACCTCGCAACGAAATAGACATATTGATCCCAGGCCCAGCCGTGGGAACGGCGTAATCCTTCAATCTCTGTGTCGCTGACTTTTTTAATATACAATTCTTCGGCTCCACCGGGATGGACGAGGTCGATTATCACATGTGAGCTATCGGATTTTGGGAACGTATATTTATGAAAACCACATCTTGGAGTTACGGTAAGTTCGGCTTTCACTCCATAATCCTTTAAAAAGACAGAATAATATCCCGGAGATGCTGTTTCCTGAAGATGATCGAATGATGATTTGTATCCCGATTTATCCCCTTTTTCAACACCGGGAAGCAGCTGTACTTTTCCAACAGTGGGCATAAACAGGATATCGCGGTATTCAGGTTCGCCTACACCGCTAAGGTGAGTATGTGTAAAACCGAGAATAGTTGAGTCCGGATAGTAGTATCCGCCACATACTCCTGCACCTGTCAGCTTTGTATCCGGACTGAGCTGTACTGATCCAAAAGGGTATGCAGCACCCGGCCACGTATTTCCGTCGGCAGCCGTTCCCATAAAAGGGTTTACCAGCTGTGCATAATCGGGCGATTGGCCTTGAACAGCAACAAAACAACCGGAAATCGTCAAATGGATAAGAACCAGAAAATAGAATTTATACGTGCTCATTTTAAAATTAGGTTATACAGACAAAGTTAATTGAGTTGTGGAATTTTGACCAAAGGTACGTGCGTCAATTCCCAAATACTTCCTTAATATTGGATAAAGCACATTAAATATTGATCAATTGAGATTTATTCCTCCGAAAATATTGAATCAGGTTCGACTCTCTAATTCAACCCGGATCAGTAAGTTTGATGTGATTTATTTACTTATCTGAAAACTAATGAATACATTTGAATCAAACAAAGATATTAAAATCAACAGTCTTCAGACTATTTCTCTAACAATCAACCTTATGCGAAGAATAATCTTAATAATCAACATCTTCCTTTCGGCTCATCTTTCTGCTCAGGAATATAAAATTAAGCTTGAGCCTTCGAATGGCAAATTTCAAGAGGTTGAATATGCTATGTGGATACCTGAAAACCTGGAAACTGTAAAGGGGATAATTTTTCATCAGCACGGATGTGGAGAATCGGCATTCAAATCGGGCCGTAATTCGTACCATGACGCGCAATGGCGGGCGTTAGCGAAGAAATGGGATTTTGCATTTATGAGTTCATCCTATGTCAGCAAGAATGATTGTCATGATTGGATAGAGCCGGAGGAAGGTTCGTATGCAACATTTACCAAAGGAATTTCAGAAATTGCCAGGCAATCAAAACATAAAGAATTGGAATTTGCACCCTGGATAATATGGGGCCACTCCGGAGGCGGGCACTGGGCTTACAAAATGGTACTTCAGCATCCTGAAAAGATCCTTTGTGCAGTATTAAAATCCCCCGCATGGACAGACACCTCCAGTTTAGGATTAAAAGTACCTATACTTTGTCTCTTGGGAATTCAGGAAAGTTACGATGTATTCAGCAATTTTGTATGGGCTACGGCTATTGAAGCGATGAAATACCGGATCAGAAAAGATGCACCGGTTTGTATTGCTCCGGATCCAACTTCAGGCCACGAGAGTGCCAGATCACGTTTATTAGCCATTTCATTTATTGACGCCATATTAAAAATTCGGTTAACCGACAGTACGAACTTAATAAGCAGGGATAATCAATGTTTTATTGATCTTGATAATTTCAAATTAACCAATGAATTAAAGGAAACAAATTATAAAAGTCGTGGGAACTGGTTTCCAGACAGACTTTTTGCTGAAAAATGGTCTGAATTTGTTAGAACCGGAAGTGTAACTGACAAAACACCCCCGACAGAAGCTCCCTATAATGTAAGAGTGCAATCCGCAGGTAAAGATAATGTGATCAGATGGAACGCAAATGCGGATGTTGATAGTGGAATAAAAGGGTTCAAAATATATCGGAATGATCAGCTGATCAATGCAGATTCTATTCAATTAAAATGGAATCTCAAGATTGATTACCACGACAATCCTATAGAAATAACTGACAAATTTGAATATGCTGACAGAAATCCGAAGACTAAAAAAAGTTATAAATATCAGGTTTCGCTGATCAATCACTACGGGCTGGAATCACCTAAAAGCGAAGCAGTGTTGATCCGGAAAGACTAAATCAATCCAGCAATCTCATTTTTCTGAAAAATCAATCATGACATTGGTTTCGCGAAAGCCTTTGGAACGAATGGCCAGATAGATAACCCCCGATAGCATCCAGATGCCTCCGATGACAAAAGTCTTCAATGGTAAGTTAAGCCAAATACCGAGGCAGAAAATAAATCCTATGCCTGCAGGGAGAAAATCGATCAAAAATCCTTTCAGCGTTTTTACTTCCGCCTTAAAGAAATATTCTCTGATGGATGCGGCATTCACCCCCATAAATGCAAAAAAAGCTCCGAAATTAATGAGCAAGGCAGAGTCTTCAAAATTCAAAAAAGCTGCTCCTATAAGAACTAAACCACCAACAATCATGATGTTATAGTTCGGCGAGGAGTGCTTCTTATCCAGATGGCCAAAGATTTTTTTAGGAATTACACCATCTCTGCCCATCCCATAGAGCAGACGGGAAGCACCAAGCTGTCCTGCCGCACCTGATCCAATACTGCCAAGAAGCAGAATGATGGTCAGGGACCCGTCTAATAATGCACCTCCAATACGGTTTGCTATTGATATGATTGCCTTATCCAAGGCATTATTTTGCGCTGCGGCATCGGGCAATCCTTGCGTAAATGAAGCCCAGTCAGGCCATGATAATTGTGCAAGATAAACCTGTGCCCCACTCCAAACCCCGGTAATCAGACAGGTCAGCAATGCACCTATCATAATATTTCTTCTGGGGTTTTTCACCTCTTCTGATAAAGTCGTAATGCCGTCAAAACCAATATAGGTCAATGCAGCCAATGCCGTAGCAGACCCCACCGCGCCAAAAGAAAAGGTTTCAGGGTTATAAAACGGACGAACTGAGAATAGCCCTTCTAATCCATTTTGAATAAAGATATAACGTATTGCGGCTGCCATAAAATAAAATACCACAACGCTCATTATGATCATCAGGATAGTATTGGTTCTTGATGCCATCCTGATTCCCTTAAGATTTAGCCATGAAAAACCGGCGACAAAGAAAAGTATCCAAAACGGATAAGGGATGAAAGGCAACATATGATTAGCCGTAATACTCGAATAAATGACACAAATAATTGGGATAAACATATAATCCATAAACATGGACCAGCCGGAAACAAATCCAAGATAGGGGTGCAATCCCTTGCCTACATAGGTATAGGCTGATCCTGCGGAAGGATACAGATTTGCCATCCTTCCATAGCTAATAGCCGTAAATATCATTGCGACCATAGCTATCAGGATTGTAGTTACGGCATGTCCTTTAGAAATGTCGTTGGCATGACCGAAAAGGGGCAATGCCGCAACCGGTTGAATAAGAATAATTCCATAGATGACAACATCTCTTAAAGACAAGACTCTGAGCAACTTGCCTTCTGAATTGGTTTCCTGAATAGACATTTTTCTGTTTTTTCCTTAAATAAAATTATACGCTTATTGCCTATCCAGTTGTTTTTCTGCTTTTTCTGACAATGGTTGCAAATGTATTAAATCCTTCTAATTCTGAAAATTTTTAAAGCCTGTTTGACCATTTTTTTTCAAAAAGCTTATTTTGTTAATTGGGAGAATAGCCAAAACGCAGATGTTATTCTCCGGATACTTCTTTATTAATTTAATCTCCTTGTTTTTAAATCCTATGGATCCAAAGGCTTATCCGGATCAATTTGGAGTGAAGAACTGAGCGGATAAAACTCCGCCTCAGTTTCTGAGGATCGTTCCCCGTTTTTATAAGGCAAATAACCAAGTTCTTCCATGCAACGGTCCTGCATCCCTTTGCCGGAAATATAAAAACTCTGTTCTTTGTTGCTTGAACTTAAACATGGTTTATCCATCGGGATACCGTAACGAAAAATCAAACGGGCACAATTGCGCATATTCGTCGAGGTATGTCTGGCATGAGGATCCATCAAAATGGCATTTTCAGGTACATGCATTGTTTCCATCAGGTACTTTTTCATCTCTTCTGCCTCGCAGTATTTTGTTTTAAACGGATGAACTTTGCCACCTGAAACCATAATAAACGGAGCAATTCCATCTCTCCACCGATATGCCGCAGATCTGCACCTTAACATTCCGATCGGACTAATATGCTGATCAGAAACCTCGGGCCCTTCGCCCGGAACAAGAATCAGTGAATATTTGAAATCCGGCCACTTTAGACTCTTAATCCTGTCGTATGCCGGCTTATTACACTTAGTTTCCATTGGCTCATAATCGCCGGCACAGTTGCGCTCATTCATTTCCAGTGCACGTAAGGCAAAAGTCATTGAGGGCATAAAAAACAGCCCATCGTTTTTTACCTCTTCAAAAACCGTATGGGAAAAAAAGTCCAGAAAATTTGGATAATATTTCCAATGTACATCCAGGCTAAGGGAATCGATTGCGGGATAATTCGGTTTTTCACCCCCGGCATAAACTTTTATGGCATGGTTGACAGCATTGGCATCCTGCTCCCATGCTTTTCTGAGTAATTCCTGAGGCTCCGGATTTCCTAAAAAATTATAACAGCCTGATGGGATTAGGTGCTTTTGTACCAGCGTTTTTAATTCATTATGCGATCGATATAAAGCGACCAGTCTGGCTCCGATTTTTTGAACTTCCATTGAACTGAATTTAATGCTTTCGAGATAACAGTTCACGGTATCTCCGCAGTTCTTTAATTTAGACGAAAGATTGGCTCTTTTGACAATGGCTGTTTTTGACAATTCCTCATCATTTGAGACTAGTTTTTTCACCTCGGGCAACTGCTGCAAAAGTGTTAAAAGATAGAAGTTTTTGGATTGAACATAGCTCTCAGCTTTCACCAGAGAATATTTCTGATCCGGAATCTCACCGGCGGACAGATTGCTACATAATATGACCAGTAAAAAAGCAAACAAGTAAAGCTTCATTGTATTTTTTATATATTGGTATGCTAAACAATAAACCAACTGATTTTCCAATTGAAATGCAGGCTTCGCTACTCCCTGGATTTAAATAATATAGATTCCGGAATTGGCTGATACCTGATTTCGGCTGAGCTATATCCGACGAACAAGGCGGTTCCCCCTCCGCTTTGAAAATAGTCTGCCCGGATGGGGTGTCTGCCTGGCTTTAGGAAGAGGGAGCTGCTCATCTCTTTGACCCCGTGCTCTCCATCGTTGTCGATGAGCAATTGATCGTTTATGTATAATTTACTCCCATCGTTGGAGGAGATGTAAAATGTATATTCACCTGCTTTATCAATCTGAATGAACGATTTTAGCTGAACTCCAAAATTATATTTGGGGGCATCAATTTTCTTCACCCCGAATTGAAATAACTCACCTTTGGCTACAGGTTTTAACTGACTAAAATCGGGAATTTTCATAAATGGACCCGTGAAGAGTGTCCACGATATGCCATTCTTATTTGGATCAACATAATTGTAGATGGCCTTTACCTGATTGCTGGAATGAGATCCCTCTGCAAAGGCCTGTGCCAGCACCATCGTATTGCACGATATTTCCAGTGTACCGGTGTAAACCGGGGATTGTTCATTAACTTCCGATCCATCTGTAGTATAGCGAATTACAGCAGATGAATCCTTACATGCAATTTTAACCTGAAGTTTATTTCCGGCTTTCAGAATTGTATCTTTGGGAGTGATTGATGGTGTCGGAATATAAGGTCTGGAGACCATTTTTATGGCTCCCTTTGAAGTAAATGAATATGCTCCCGACTTAATCTCAAAAACAGCCCGATTATCATCCCACTTGACAAATTTAATCCCCTCAACAGATGAAGCCAGTTTGTTCCCTTCCATCACCTCCTCTTTGCCAAGGGTAGGAACGTAAACGGTGGCTGTTGTATTAGCAGGAATTGTTACATGCCAGGTAAAATGATCCTTTTCAAGTCTCCACCCGCTCTTTATCTTTCCGTAGATGGAGTTATACGTCGCATCTGCATAGGTTAAATCTCCCAATATGCAAGGCTTCATGATGATATGCCTGAATGCGGGAGAATCGGAATCGGCTTTGATCCCTGCCAGATTCTCATAGTACCAAATGATCAGATCCCCCAGCAGCATCACATGATTCCCTGAATTCATACCGGGATCACCATAATCTCCGTTCCAGAGCTCCCAAATCGTTGTTGCGCCGCGTTTCACCATATAACCCCAGCCCGGATAGGTGCTTTGGGATGCAAGTGTATAAGCAACATCGCCATGCCCGTTTTCTGTTAATACCCGCATCAACCATTGGCCTCCAATAATTCCGTTCCCAACATGACCTTCGTTTTCACCTAAAATTTTCTGAAGAAGTTTATCCACAATTTTGGCCCGGTATTCATCCGGAACCAGGTTAAATGCAAGTGCCAAAATATTAGCAGTGCAGGTATTGTTGCTGTATTTAACCTCATTTTTATCCAGAAAGCGGTCGTTAAAAGCGATTTTCATGGCAGCTGCACTTTTGAAATATTCTTCAGCCTCACTCTTTTTGCTCAGTAAACGTGCAAATTTTTCCATTAGTCTTAATTCATAATAGAAATAGGCAGTCCCAATGTATTCTGCACTGGTAATCCTCTGAGGATCACTTGAAAGAATGAGTTTAACATCTTCAGGCGGAACACACCAGTCTCCATAGGTATCTTTTGTCATTAACCCGTTTACAACGAATTGATTCATGTGCTGTATCCATTTTTGCATTGACGGGTAATTGCTTTCTATCGTTTTTAAATCGCCATATTGAGTATATAGCATGTCGGAAGCAAAAAGGAAGGTTCCCGGCCAGGTGGTATTATCGCTGTAGGTAGGCCAATAGGAGGGGGCCACATCGGGAAGACTTCCGCTCGTCAGCTGGGCATCCTTCATGTCGGTTACCCATTTACTGTAGAGTTTCGAAATATCAAAAATATAACTCTCGCCGGTACATTCTGCAGAGCGATCACCCAGCCAGCCTTGTCTTTCGTCTCTTTGAGGACAATCGGTCGGTATGCTTCTGTAATTCCCCCTGATTCCCCAGTAAGCATTCTTATAAATACTATTGATCAATGGATTGGAACAGGTGAATGTGCCTGTAACTTCAAGCGCGTCGTGAACAACTTTCCCTTTAACAGCTGATAATGCCGGGATACCCGGGTATCCGGTCATTTCTACAAACCGGAATCCATGATAAGTGAACCGAGGTTCCCATTTTTCTGCTCCGTCGCCTTTCAAAATATAAGTATCCGTAACTTCTGCACCTCGGATATTCGCCAAAAACAGACTGCCATCGTCTTTTAATGTCTCAGCAAATCTGAGCGATACTTTGTCACCTTTGTTTCCCTTCACCAATAATTCAACCCAGCCCACCATATTCTGCCCCATATCAAAAATATAAGTACCCGGTTTTATTTCTTTCACCGAAACAGGAACGATTTGATCCATTATTTTAATCGGATCAATAGGCTGAGCCACCAATACTTCACCCGGCTTCTCTACAAGTTCAGCTTTCATCCAGTCTGCATCATTAAAGCTGGTGTTGTTCCAGCCATTTAACTCCATGCGGGCATCATAAAACTCTCCGTCAAATTCATTGTTTTTGCGGATTGGGCCATTAGTGGTGATTTTCCATGATTCATCAGTGATTATTGTACTTGCCGTACCATCCTCATACTGTACTTCTAACTGACAGATTACCTTAGGAAAACCAAAAGTTCTGGATTTTTCGGCGCCCCCGGCTCTGGGAGAAAAGAACCGCCCATTTCCAAGCATAACACCAATTGCATTTTTATCGGCATGTAAAAACTTAGTCACATCAAAAGTCATATAAAAAGCTCTTTTATTGTATTCCGTCAGGCCGGGAGCCAATACCTGATCTCCGATTTTTTCACCGTTAAGGTAAAGTTCAAATAATCCGAGACCGGATATAAAAGCTGTTGCAGATTTTACCTTCTTTTCTATAATAAATTCATGTCTCAACATTCTTGCAGAGAGAACCCGGTGTAATGCCTGCGGATCATCCTCGCCAACCGCTTTGTCGAGACCAATCCATTTTGCTTTCCAATCCGATTCCTTGAACAGTCCGGTAGTCCAGTAAGATGATTCACTGGAATATACTTTACCATTCTGATCCCAGATTTTCACTTTCCAAAAATATTTCTGATTGCTTTGAAGAGGGTTACCGGCATATTGAATTTGGATGGATTTATCTGATGAAACCTTCTGACTATCCCAAAGATCAGGCATATTTTCGTCCAGTTTCTTTAAATCGGAAGAAACGAGTATTTGGAAAGCAGACTGATTTACACCTCGCTGAGCAGATTCAATGATCCAGCTAAACCGTGGTTTTTCAATATCTATGCCGAGTGGATTTACTTTATACTCACATTTCAGATTGACAACATTCAAATGTGGTTTTTCGCTGCAGGAGCTGAAGAGAAATAACAAGATAAAAATTCTGACGATTGTTTTCATTAGTAAGTTTTTGGTGACATTTATTTTTGAGTATCATTTGAATAAACCAAACCCCATGGTTTTCTGATCTGATCCATAATTTCCATGATCTGAACGGACTCGTCGAGGGGCATATATGGGGATTCTTTTAAACCTGCTTTCAAACAGCGCATTACTTCTTCAGCTTCATAATTGAGCGCATTTCCTATTATCGGCATTTCAATTACATCTGTTTCCTCCCTATTGATAAATAAGGAGGCTTTTGTTGGAACGGCAAAAACATCATAGATCTTAATATACCCTTCTGTTCCAAGAATATACGCCTCATTTGCGGCAGCTGTTTTCAAAGCGAATGACAAATCAGCCATTTCGCCTTTATCATATTTTAAGATGGCAATACCTTGCTCATCAGAGCCTAAATCGCCGATATGACCCAGACCAACGACTTCTGCGGGTGATTTTTTAAATATCATGGAAGCGAAAGAAATAACATAAACACCGACATCGAGCAGGCTTCCTCCTCCTAATTCGGGATTTAATTGTCGTGCCCCCGGCTGGAATACTCCACGTGCACAACGGGAAGCTTTTACCATACGCACTTCGCCGATACGGCCATCCCTGATCCATTCTAAAACCTTTTTAATCAAAGGAACATGCCGGGTAATCATGGCTTCCATGAGAAACACCTTATTTTCGCGGGCAACACGAACCATTTCTCTGGCTTCTGCAGCGTTAATAGCAAAAGCCTTCTCGCACAAAACAGCTTTTCCTTTTTGCATGCACATCACACTGTTTTCGAGGTGAAATGAGTGGGGTGTTCCAATATATACGACATCAATTTCCGGATCGTCAGCTAACTCCTGATAGGTGGCGTAGGCTTTCGGAACATTGTATTTGGCGGCAAAAGTGGTCGCGGTTTTCAGGTCTCTGGATGCTATGGCGGCGAGCTCAGCTTCAGGCAAAATGGCCAATGCCGTTGCAAACTTGCCTGAGATGTGCCCTGTGCCAATTATTCCCCATTTGATTTTGTTTTCCATGAAATGAATAATTAGCTTGTAAGAAATAATTTCCAGACCCAGTCAACAAGCGTATGAACAAGTATTGCGGCAAGTAAGTTATTTCCACTCTTCCTGTATGCCCAGCCATACCCCAGTCCGGCAACTGCCGCTAAAGACACATAGGTAATTTGTGTGGATAATGTATTCACATTGTTCCAGTGCATGAGTCCAAATGCCAATGAGGACACGACCAAAGGAATCCATTTTCTTGAAAATATTTTCTCAAGTCCCCCAAGCAAAATACCTCTGAAAAAGAGCTCCTCAGGCAAGGCAACGGTTAAAAACAGTCCAACAAATTGAAAAACCAATTTAGGAATATTATAAGATTCGGGAATTGAAAAAGTCAAAAAGCCTGTTAACAGTCCCGGAGGAACTACCAATACCATTATTAAGGCCATTGCGACCAATACGACGCGTAAATCCTTAAATTTTGGAACAAGATTGTACCCGATACCGGCTCCCCGATAGCCATTCCAGCCAATGATACCGATAACAGAAATTGCGACTGACCACCAGGCATATGAATCACTGGCAGCGGGAAGCATCCCCATGTACCAGCGAAGGTCAAATGGAATCCAAAGAATAATCCAAAGCATCAAATCAGTCCATGTCAAAGCAAACTCCTGGTTTTTTGCCTGCTTTAAAACTCCAATTACAGCAAAAACGATTGCAGCAAAAATGACAGAATAATAGGGATCGAATTTAAAAGTAAGTAATCCTGGAAGCATAAATAAAATGGAGATTCCACCTGCGACATAATACAGCGAATTCTGATCTCTCCGTAACCAATCGTTAAACTGCTGGGATGCCTTTACAGAACCTAAGGCAAGCATTAGTCCAATTAAAGGGGATAAACTTAAAACGTTGGCAATTATTGAAATCACACTGTTCTTCGATTCAGAGATACCATAAATCAAAGCGACGCCAACCAAAGTCCATATTACCCAGAGTATTCCAAATTTATTTTTCATATTATTAATTGACAATTGCTTATCATCTTACTTTGTTTCCAGCCAAAGCTGAAAGTTTTCAAAATTCACGGTAGAAACCTTTTGATCGTTCGCACCACCGGCAAGACCAATATCCATTTTCGCAGCCAGGCCCGGAATTTCTCCGGATTCTCTGGAAACGATCCAGTTTTTACCATTAAAGCTGTAATATCCCGAGAATCGGTTGCCGTGACGTACCAGTTTCAGCCATACAGGCAAAGGCTGTTCAACACCGTAATTTTTACTTTTTGTGTTGTGCATGCAGCCATCTCCAAATTCATCCCATTGTGCGCCACATCGTTTGGTGGTCGAGAACAATAAAAATGATCCAAGGGTGCTGCCCTTTATCGAATTGCTTTTTGACAGATCGTTTCTGACAAATATTCCTGCCCTAAACCATTCGCTGATGCCCTCGCTAAAACCGGTTACTTTTACGATTGCAACAAAATTTCCTTCGATTGCCCCTTTCAGATAAACTGATCCGTATGAATCTTCGGCATGCAGAAAATCAGTTCCCGCAGCAGTAATGGCATACTGATTTTTCTGAGTATCAAAGTCAAATTTACAAGGGTTAGCCGTTGCAGTGCAAAAAGTAAGAAATGACGCGCCCGAAATGTCCGCTTTTCTTACCGGATAGACGGATAGTTCAACCGGAAGCTGATTGGCAATCGTAACTGAATGATGTCCGGCTTCGGGCAGACTGGAAAATTCAATCCGTTTTATCTCATGTCCCTTGAAACTAATTTCCTTGATAGCAATTACCTTGTTATCAACCATCAATTCAACCCTTTGGGTAATCTCTTCTGATCTCACATTTTGAGCTTCTACACTAACAGTCAGTGAATCTCCCTGGGGTATTTCCAAAAATGGCGTTTTTAAATCCCTGTAGATTACAAACAGCGGGTCGCCTGTTACCACGACTTCCTGCTGAGGTGTTTTGCCAATTGCTACTGTATGTTTTCCCGGATCAAAAAACTTGTACTTAAATTCAATCTTTCGCTCATTATTTGAGATAAAAGGAAGTTTTTTAGAACTTGCAACCTTACCATCGACATATAAGCTGATCTCTTCCATTCCCGTTGAGCCATTGTTTGCTATAGTAGCAGTAATTGAAAAATCACTTCCTGTAGTGGTTTGGTCAATTGCTTTGACAATGAGATTCCGGTAAATTAAATTCGTTTTCCCAGTAATGAATTCTTCCGGCTGATTAACCGGAGCATCAATAATGAAGTTGTTTTCATACAGATTATCAACAAGATAACAAGCACACAATTTCATTTCGCCTTGCTTCAGATTATAATAGGTATTATCGGTCACTTTCCATCCGGATGCCATATTCTGAAAAAACAAGGCAACATTTTCATTGGTCGCGGCCGGGTGAACATCATGTATGAGGTTATTCCGCACCACAGAGCCCGGACTCAATCCGTAAACAGCAATACCACCTTCGTCATCACGTTTCATATTCGTAAACGACACATGATTGTATTCAGCCAGATGACTTCCGTCGCTGGTCTCTTCGATATTGGGCCACGAGCCAAGAGTAATTCCGTAACTACCCACGTTGGAGATAAAATTGTGAGAAACCGTTGATCTCAAGGCATTATAAGTTGAAATGCCCGTGGCGGCAATCTGAATATTGGTAATCTTGTTGTACGAAATAACATTGTCACTCACTACATCGCTCCAGCTTTCTGGTTTTGGCTTGCCAGCCAATATGATTCCACTTCCTTTTGCATCATTGATCACATTTTTACTGATCAGATTATGGTAACATCCAACACCAAACCGGATAGCTGCCTGACTGACATTTTCAATTCGGTTCTTCAATAATTCACAGTTTTTGGCATATTGAAATGAGATGGTTCCTCCGCCACCTGACCGGGTATTTTCAAATTTAAGATTATAAAACCGCAGGTTCCGAACCGGCTTTTCGCGTGTCCCCGATACGTCCAACAGATTCTCCAGCTTTGGAAAGGCCACCGATGCCAAATTGGGATCACCCGTTTCTTTGTCAGGAATAAAACTGATTGTATGAGCCTTATCATTGAAATACCATTCATTGACCGAATCCATCAGTTCTTCGATATTTTCAACATAATATTTTGGAGGAATGATAAGCATATCCGGGGACGGTGAGGTCAACCAGGCAGTATGACTTTTTTCATCAATTCGGGAAATACTGGAATGAATGGCGCCCCACCTTATTGTCATGTGAATACGGTTGTTTGCCAGACCTTTCCATGCCCTTAGATCGCCTGCATTAAATTTGAAAGAGACAGAATCAGTGGGCTGCCCATCCGTATGGTAGAAACCGGAATTTGGAGTGCGGGCAAGAGTAAGCCGTTTGCCATTGGCATAAAGATCAGTCACTTCTGTCTGTTTAATAGGAGCTGTCCATATTCCATTTTTCTTTTTCACCCAGCCGGATATCTTTTCACCTCCTGAAATAACAGGCACCTCTCCGGGGTAGGCCGCATAAGTAACATAGTAGTCTTTTAATTCGTGATATTCGAAAGCACCGGTAGGCAAATCAGTTTCGATGCGTTCGCCACCGTCGGAGGGAGCAAATTCAAGCCGGTCTGTGAGGGAATAAACTCCGGTTCGAATTAAAACCAGGATATCCCGACCGGCACCATACTGATGAGGTGTTCCAATAAACCTTTTATCGACGGCCCGCTTTTTAAGTTTATATACCTCTTCCTTCAGTTTTGAGACTGCCTGTTTGGCTCTGCCAATTGTTGCAAAAGGTCCATCTGTTCGATTTTTATCTGGTTCAGCCAGTTTCCCGGACCAGTTGTCATTGCCTGAAGGAGATACATAAAAATCAGCAACAGTACCCTTTAAGGAATATTCGGTTTTTTCCACTCCCCGGACGAATTGCCCCTGTGCATTACTCATCTCAGAAAAGAAGAGTAAAGAGATTATCAAAAGCAGACCTGCACTAATGCGAACGTAATTAAAACTGGTTTTCATAAAGCGTGTTTTTTGATTCAAGTTCAGAATTCATCATCCTCCTGCTTAGGCTATTTCACCAACACTGTTTCGGTTGACTTTATATCCGCAGAAGAACTGCCAACCATTAATTTAAAAGTTCCTGGCTCAACGATAAAAGCTTTTTTGTTAACATCCCAATAAGCAAGATCCTTTGCCGGAAACACAAGCTCGACAGTCTTACTCTCATTGGGCTGAAGTGTGATCCGGTCTAAACTTACCAATTGTTTTTCAGGCCTGAGCACGTTCGATTTTTCATCATGTGCATAAAGTTGAACCACCTCATCTCCTGTACGTGATCCAGTATTTTTCACAACAACTCTGGCGGTTATATTTCCTGCAGCATCAGCAGTTTTAGAGATCACCTGTAATTTTCCGTAACTAAACTGA
Source organism: uncultured Mariniphaga sp. (assembly GCA_964355145.1). Taxonomy (GTDB): domain Bacteria; phylum Bacteroidota; class Bacteroidia; order Bacteroidales; family Prolixibacteraceae; genus JAAFHB01. The sequence goes on along the minus strand of CAYHDA010000001.1, from coordinate 45,624 downwards.
GTATAGCTGAGTCCAAATCCGAACGGATAAAGCACCTCACAGATTTGTGATTTATCGCTCACATTGTTACCATACATGTAAGTCCTCCCTTTGCGAATATCATAGTCGCTGATTGAAGGCATGTTATCAACGGATTTATAGAAGGTCATGGGTAGGCGCCCAGCAGGATTAGTATCACCAAAGAGTACATCGGCAAGGGCATTTCCACCTTCTTCCCCATTATACCAGGATTCAACAATTGCAGGAACATTTTCCTGAACCCAGTTAATAGACAAAGTGCCGCCATTTTGCATAACGACGATAGTTTTTGGATTAGCTTTAAGCACTGCCTTAACCAAATCTTCCTGATCGCCAGGCAAATCCAGATCAGATCGATCGACACCTTCTTTCTCGACACTTTCGTCGGTCCCCAGAACCACAACAGCCACATCAGCGATTCGGGCCGCCTCAACTGCCCCGGCAAATTTATCAGGATTTGAAGGTGCACCCCAAAGTTTTACATGTGCGCTGTACCACTGTTCAGTATATTCGAGGCGAAGATCATATTGTTTTCCCTTCTCAACTTCTATTTTTACAGCAGCTGACGAACGGTTCCTGTTGAGGGTTTTGTCTATAATTTTTTTACCATCAAAATAAAGACGGATAGCATCATCGAAATCACCGCCAATATAATAGGGACCAGAAACAGGAGCAACAAATTTTCCGGTCCACCTCACCGAATAGTAATCCACAGGTAAATCAGAAATAGCTCCTCCCCTTCCAAAATTAAAATCAATCACGGGATCAATGCGGGTTAATACCGGTTTTCCTGAACAATCGGTATTGCTAAAGTATTCGCCTTTCAAACCATGTTCTCCAGGTTTTCCTCCTTCCGGGATAAGATATTCAGTTTGAATGGCAGGCAAGGTAATTTTAATGTCGGTGCCTTTCACAAATTTCACTTTAGTACTGTCCAGTTTGTTAATAATTCCCTGTAAGGGAGAAACCACATGAGAAAAGGGACCGGTGTACCCTCCCAGCTGGCAAACAGCAGCATTTGGTCCGATTACTGCGACTGTTTTTACTTTATTTTTATCCAACGGTAAAAGGGCACCCTTGTTTTTCAACAAAACGATTGATTCGCGAGCCAATTGCCGTGCCAATTCGAGATGGGCATCACTATGAACCGCCGAAAGTGGAATTTTAGTATAAGGTACTAATTCCGGAGGATCGTAAAGTCCAAGTCTGAAACGTGAAACAAGGATCCGAAACACGGCCGAATCGATGGTGGCTTCAGAAACCAACCCCTTCCGCACAACATCAGCCAGATGATCCCTGAAACAATCTCCGCATTCAATATCCATACCAGAATTCAGGGCCAAAGCAATGGCTTCCTCCGGTCCTTTGACATATTTATGACCTTCATAAAAATCTTTGAGTCCATTGCAATCGGAAACCACTGTTCCATCAAATCCCCATTCACCGCGCAGAATATCAGTCAATAGCTGTTTATTTCCTGTACAGGGAACGCCATTCAGCCGATTGTATGCTGCCATGATCTGTTCGGGTTTGCCCTCCTGAACCAACACCTGATAAGGTTTAAGGTAATACTCACGCAGCAGTTGTTCGTCAACGTCGGATGATCCGTTATGGCGACACCACTCTTCATTGTTCATGGCAAAATGTTTGGGTGCGGCGATCCCTTTCAGGTATTTGGGATGATCGCCCTGAATTCCCTTTACAAACTGTAAACTGAGCTGAGCAGTGAGAAACGGGTCTTCTCCATAACACTCCTCGGTACGTCCCCAACGTGGGTCGCGGGCCATTTCGACTACCGGCGCCCAAAAAGTGAGGGTTGATTTATTCATCCCGGCATGGAAACGGGGCCTTGCCTCCTCCGCCAATGCACTGCCAATGGCCAGGTTCAGTTTCCTGTTCCAGGTGGCGGCCTGAGCAATTGGTACCGGGAAAATCGTTGGGAAATCGTTGGCCCGCGCACTAACACAATGACCGGCCTCGCCTCCCCACTGGTATCCTGAGATGCCAAGGCGTGGCAAATCAGCTGGGATGCGGGTTATCATCTGCGATAATTTTTCTTCGAGCGTCATTCGGGTAAGCAAATCATCCACCCGCTGTTTGAATGGTTTCGTATAATCGAGGTACAGCACTTTTTTATCTGCTTGCTGAGCGGATACCGGCAAAGTTTGCAGAGCAAATAACAAAAAGAAAGCAGCCTGAAAATTGAGTTTTAAAGCCATGCCTATCTTTCCTCCCTTGATTTTATTCAATAAAATGGCCATAACAATCCGAAGCCCGGTAAAACCAGTCAACTTTACAGCCAAGTCTGCCCCATTTATCATATTACGTTTCCTTTCCATCCTCTTTTATTTTAATATTTATTTTATCACTTTCGATTGAAATTTCTGAAAAATAGCACCGAACCGGAATAAACCAGAAATACTATGCCAACATATAATAAAAGCTCACTGTATTCGCGGTACATTTTTGTATAATCTTCGATCACTTTAATTTGTGCATAATAAACAGCGCCTAAGCTAATCATAAATAAAGCCCCAATTACACCGAGAGCAGGCACAAATCGCTGAGAAGGGGATTGTTTTTCTGCCCTGTATTTATTGCCGCCTCTGTTTACAATCCACATCATTACCAATATCCAAAATATCCAGGAGATTACCTGAAAGCTATTCAATGTTCTGAAATAATTAATGAAGGTAAATACCGGACTGAACAAAAGATATTTCATGGTATAATAGGGTCTGTCTTTGTACAGCAGTACTTTGATTTTGCTTTGGTCATGGGTTTTTATAATATTAAGGATCGCCTCTTCTTTTAGAGCCGGGGTTAGGTTTTTCCATCCCGGTATCTCAAAAGCATTCCATAAAGAGCAGGCATTGCCATATCCATGGAAATCCAGACCACCATTCATGATTAGAGTATTACGCCCGCAAAAATCTTTAATATTCTGATAAACATCTCTTTCATAGGTTAAATCTGTAGCGCTGTTTTCAATTTCAAAGCCATCAACGTTCAGGTTCTTATAATATTCAAGAGAGTTACGCTCCCCATCAAACCAATGGTTTACGATTACAGCTCCGTTTGAGGCATGTGCCAGCTGAATAGCCGTTGAATCGGATATCCCTTTCATACTAAATTTTACCTTCAGACCGAGCAGACTTAAATGATTGCTTCCCGAAAATTCTTCGCCGCACATTACAAGGGGCTCTTGCGGGAATTTATGATCGCGCTGTGCCTGCACAAAATCGAAGGTTTGATCATGGTTATTATGATCTGTTATGAAAAATGCATCAAAACCATTTCGTTTATGCCATTTCCATAGTCCCTGTTGCGAAATAAGACCGTCGTGGCTAAATTGCGTATGGGAGTGAGTAGTTACCAAAACAGAATTTTGGGAGTTATTTATTATGGTATTATTTGGTAAGGGGATGAAAACTATGATTACAAACACGACAAACCACAAACCGATAACTATTGGAATATTAACTAATTGCAAAAGTACAAATCCCGATCTTTTTTGCTTGTTTTTGATTATGAATGTTTTTATCAGGCTATAAACAATAAAAACTGCCAAAACCCAAAATAATAGCAACCGCATCTCAGTTAAGGAATGAAATGAACGGTTATAAAACAATAAGAGACCCAAGACGGGCTCAAATAATATTTTCCAAACCGGGATATGAATACCAAAATCAGGCTCTGTTTCTAATGTAAGCGCATTTTCAATATGTATCGGGAAGCGGAAAAAAAACGACAGAATTACAATTCCCATCAGGATACCCGCCAACGTGTACTTTTGTGTATTACTTAAAAAATTCATGCGCTGCTATTTTATTTTAAGGCTTTATGTTATTAATTTTCTATACTAATTTATATTTCAAAGATTTTGGTTAGGGCAAATAGGTATAGGATTCGCCCCAGACCATTACAACGACTGGATATTCCGAGGCTTTTAATTCAGCATAATTTAGTTCCAGATATTGGTCATCTCCCCAATAAGGAAGTCTGTCCCACACAGTATGTCCCAATTCCAGTTCATGCCCCGGAATGACCAGTTTTGGATTAAAACCTTTGACGATTCTGCAGATATCAGTCGTCCAGGCATTGGGTATAAGGATATCAACCTCATGATTTTGTGCAATTTTATCAATCCATTCATAATCAATCATCATATCACCCTCATTAATCTGATCACCCAGATGCGCCACTGTTATACCCTCAGGAGTTTTTACCAGTGCTACATTATTGTCTGCCGAATGCAACTGATGACCAGGATAAATAATCACATCAAGCACAAAATTATTTGACAATTTGAGCTTTTGAGCTTTTTCCGGAATCCGATCCAAATGAATGATCTTCGAAAAGACAGGTTCGTCTTTCCATATCTCATCAGGAGCAATTACCGGTTTACCCATCTGAAGAAAATATTCGGTAACAGCCTTGTTTGCATGATCTGCATGTTTGTGACTAATAAACAAGACATCACACTGTTGGACGATATGTTGCAGCTCGGCAGCAGACAAGCCAAAAGCAGGTGACTTAGAAGTTTCTCCGCCAACAAGGTCAAAAGCAAGTGTTACCGACTTTGTTCGGACGATAAACCCCATGTTATAAACCTTCCAGATTTTTGCTCCTTTCTCAACTTTGGTTTCTTTCAGTTCTTTGATCAACTGACTAATCTCTGTATGAAAAAATGTCTGCGCCGGCTTTCTAAATGCAGCATATTTTTCATGAAAAACGGCATCCATCAATAATTTTGCCATTCCCCGTTCACTTCCTTCATGCAAAACAGGCGGATAAAGGGTTAGTATCGATTGCACAGTGTCAAGAAATACTTTTGCCTGCCGATCCAAATAATCGTTATCTTTTTGACTTAACTGAGGATCAGGAATACCCCCGTTTTGAGACAACGGTGAAATTTGGGCTATAACTTTTTCATTCCCTGTTATTTCCAAAAAGAAAAGAATAAAAACAAAACAGCATATCTTCCTTCTCATAATTGGTGATATTATCTTTTAATACTCAATTCGTTAAGCCCTGCAGAAGGAAAAAGCACGTCAAAAACACGCTCAGTCACCAGCTCTTTTGGTAAAGTAAACATTGCCTTGAGGCGAATATCTTTAGAAGATGAGCCAATTTGTACCTGGTATTCACCCATGTCGGCTATCCAGGCACCGATACCACTCCAGAAAGAGGCCAGGGCGCGGGCATCAAGTTCAAAGGAGAGTTGCTGAACTTCACCGGGCTGAAGAAGTTTTGTTTTTGCAAATCCTTTAAGTTCATGCGCAGGCTTCTCAATTTTGTTATTGGGAGCCGAGAGATATAACTGAACCACCTCTTTGCCCGCAACCTTTCCGGTATTTTTTATACTAACGCTCACCTTTATATTATCCGAAAATGTTTTGCCGCTTAATGTTAAAGCAGTGTATTCAAAAGTCGTATAGGAAAGTCCGTAACCAAATTCGAACGCCACTGGCACATTAAATGAATCGAAATAACGATAGCCCACATAAATTCCTTCGTTGTAGTATACCGGATTAGCGTCGGTTTTTTTTAGTACGGAATCGCTGGCAAAGTAGGGTGCTGAGGGAACATCGTCAACCTTCAAGGGGAATGATACGGGCAGTTTTCCGGAAGGATTGATCGCTCCTTTGAGCACATCAGCAACAGCATTTCCCCCTTGCTGACCGGTTTGCCAGGCCAGCAGAATTGCATCGGGGAGGTCGTGCCATCCGGCAATTTCGAAAGCCCCTCCGACATTGAGCACTACGACTACTTTTTTCCCTGCAGCGTGATAGATTTCGCATACATCGCGTAATAGATTCTGCTCAACATGATCGAGTGGGATATAACCATTATCGTGTCCTTCTCCACCTGTACGACCAATGGTAACCACAGCAATGTCAGATACCGCTACCTGATCGGCGATTGTTGCTTTAGATATATTATATTCTGAATGGAAGGGGATTATCCGTCTTTTGAAATAGTCGCCTACGCTGCTGTTATTCACAAGTATTGTATCCACAAACGTCGAATAGGTTTCATCGAGGGATTTTACAACCTGATAACCTGCATTTTTGACCCCTTCATTTACCGTAACGGAATGTTTTGGTTTCGACTCGCCGCTGCCTGTTCCGCTTGCTACAAAATAATAAGAGCCTTTACCAAACAATGCAACCGTTTTAATATTGGCGTTGAATGGGAGGATTGCACCCTTGTTTTTAAGCAACACCATCGCCTCACCTGCCGATGCTCTTGCAAGTTCAGTATGTAAAATACTGTTATAGCTCAAAGCTGGCTGGTAACCTTTGAAACGAGGCGTTCTCATTTTAAATTTCAGAACATATTCCAGACTTTTGTCCAATTCTTTTTCATCCAGTTCTCTGTTTTTCACAGCCTTTTTAAGTTCATCCGATTCTGCTTTACTGCCACCCATCAGTAAGTTACATCCGCCTCTGATCTTGGCCACTGCGCTTCCCAATCCGTCCCAATCAGTCATGAAAAGGCCATCGAAACCCCACTCTTTGCGAACAATTGATTTGAGCAACTCAGGATTTTCAGCAGTATAAAATCCGTTCAGCCTGTTATAAGATGTCATTATTGACCATGGATGACTCTCCTTTACCGCAATTTCAAATCCCCGGAGATAGATTTCGCGCAGAGCCCGCTGGCTGATGATGGCATCATAAGTTCGCCTGTTCGTTTCCTGATTATTGGCAGCAAAATGCTTGATTGCAGTACCTACTCCCTGAGACTGCACCCCGCGGACATATGCCGCAGCCATTTTCCCCGACAGCAGCGGATCTTCTGAAAAATATTCAAAATTGCGGCCGCACATTGGATTGCGCTGAATATTCAAACCCGGCTCAAGCATGATGTCTACATTGGATTCCAGCACCTCATTTCCGATCGCTTCACCAACCTTTTCGATCAACGGGGTATTCCATGTTGCAGCCATTGCCGTTTCAGAAGGAAAAGCAGTGTAACGAACCTCATGAGTGGAATCTTTTGGATTAACGGAAGCAATTGTAATACCACCCATCAGCGTCGATTTTATTCCCAAGCGGGGTATTCCCCATAGTACACCATCCACTGTCGGAGTAAAGAGAGGCGAATGATTCATTGTTGTGACATCTTCGATACTTATTCCGGATTTTGGGTCGTAAGCGGGCATGCCGGGAGGTGGAGTTTTCCCATCTCCAACTCCTACAGTAAGAGCTATTTTCTCTTCTGTGGTTAGTGCCGCAATAACATCCTCCAACCTATCTTTACCCAATTGGGGAGATATGTTATTTTGGCATCCTTGCATTGCAAGCAGCATTGCAAAAAAGAGCAATTGAATATATACCGAAGTTATCCTTTTCGTCATTCCCGGTTATTTTTTATGCTGACTTAGCTCTTCCATTGCGAAGTTGGGGTACATCACGTCGTGTACTTTTTCGACGATGATCTCTTTAGGTAATTTAAAGGATGCTTTAAGCCGGATGTCCTTGGATGAAGCACTGATACGGACTTCATAGTCACCCTTGTCTGCCACCCAGGCACTGATTCCGCTTCGGAAAGAAGCAAGTAACATGGCATCAAGCTCAAATGATAATTGCTGACTTTCTCCGGGTTGGAGTAACTGTGTTTTTGCAAATCCTTTAAGCTCCTGAACCGGCTTTTCAAGTTCTCCGGCTGGTGCTGAGAGGTAGAGCTGAACAACCTCCTTGCCAGCCACCTTGCCTGTATTTTTCACCATCACGGTGATATTCATTCTGTTGGAGAAACTTGTACTGCTAAGCTTCAGACCGGTATATTCAAAAGTTGTGTATGATAATCCATAGCCAAACTCGTAAGCCGTTGGAATTTTGAAGGTGTCGTAGTAGCGGTAACCCACGTAAATACCCTCTTTGTAGAAAGAGTTGACCGGGTTTTCTGAAGGCTCTCCGGGGAAGGTATTCGCAGAAGGAACATCTTCATATTTCATGAAAAAAGAATCAGGCAACTTCCCTGACGGGTTAACGTCACCTTTTAATACATCGGCGATTGCTGTTCCACCCTCTTGTCCGGGTTGCCATGCCAGCAAAATTGCATCAGGATAATTACGCCAGCTTGCAGTCTCACAAACACCTCCTACATTGAGAATTACCACTACTTTTTTACCTGCAGCGTGGTATGCATCACAGACATTTTTCACAAGATCGAGTTCTGCCACAGAAGTCGGAATATAACCATTTTCGTAATTTTCACCTCCGCTGCGACCAATAGTGATAACCGCAATATCAGAATTAGCAACTTGTTTTGAAACCTCTTCCTTTGTCATCGCCATCTCATCATGAAACGGAATAAGCCTTTTCTTAAAGTGTCCGGGTGCTTTGTTATCTTTAATCCCGTTATCGGCAAGCATTTTGGGCGTTCTAAAAAAGTCGGGCACAATATTATTTTCCATAATAGCGGCATTAAATGCCGAATAGGTCTCTTCAAGCTCTTTAACCACTTGGTAGCCTGCGGATTTAAGACCATCGTTCACAGAGATGGCATATTGATTGCTTCGGATTCCTCCGCTTCCTGTTCCAGCCTCGATGAGGTAATAGGAAATTTTACCAAATACAGCAACGGTTTTCACTTGATTAAAAGGAAGTGTCATTTTATCATTTTTGAGAAGAACCAGCCCCTCGCCGGCGGCCATTCTTGCAATTTTGGCATGAGCCGCCAAATCGGGTTTAAGGGTTGGAATATAACCCTTGGACCTTGGTGAGTTTAACTTGAGCTGCATATTATATGCAAGGTTTCTGTTGAGTGTTTTTTCGTCAAGCGTTTTATCTTTCAATGCCTCTGTAAGTTCTTTCACCTCTTCCTTATTGCCGCCCATAAGCATATTATTGCCTGCACGAACCTTGGCAACTGCGCTTCCATAACCATCAAAATCAGTTATATAAAGGCCTTTAAATCCCCACTCTTTGCGCACAATATCATTTAACAACTCAGGATTTTCTGCGGTATAGTAACCGTTTACTTTATTGTAAGAGGTCATTATCGCTTTGGGATTTCCTTCTTTAACAGCGATTTCAAATCCCCGAAGATAAATTTCGCGCAAAGCCCGCTGACTGATCACCGCATTGTACGTTCGCCTGTTTGTCTCCTGGTTATTCGCCAGAAAATGTTTTAAAGTTGCCGCAATACCATTGGATTGAAGGCCGTTAACGATTGCAGCGGACAATTTTCCTGAAAGCAGGGGGTCTTCGGAGTAATACTCGAAGTTTCTCCCGCACTTGGGATCCCGATGCAGATTCAGCGCCGGCATCAATACAACATCGTAGTCGTATTCCAGGACTTCATTGCCAAAAGCTTTTCCTACCTGAGTCATCAGTTCAAGATTCCACGTTGCGGCCATGCAAGTTGATGTAGGAAAGGCCGTCGCGTAGGTATACTCTTTAGCTCCAGCCGGATGAGGATCCCTGTTCACCCCTGTAGGACCATCGGTGAGGGCTGATGACATGATGGAAAGCCGCGGAATGACCATCTTTGAATTCTGGTTGGCAATAATAATTCCTGATCCTTGCTCCGAAGTTTTTGGATCACCAGCCGGCAAAAATTTCCCGTCGCCAACGGTCATACCAATTTTTTCATCAGGCGTCATTGCTGCAATAACTTTTTCAATTTTGTCTTTGCCTAATTGTGGCAACTGTTTATTGGCACATCCCTGAAGGATTAATTGTGTGGTAAGGAGGAACAACAGTCCCGGAATGAGATTTTTCATCTGGTTAGTAATTAGTTTAATTTAAATCGTTTCTTCAAAAAAGGCATTAGAAAACTAGTCACATATACCTCTTATTCAGATAATTAATTCTATTGTTAGTTTAAGTTTTTTTCTGAAATGAAATCCAGGAAGCAAATAGGGCAGACACTGTGAATATGATGTGCACGAAGTAACGGCCAAAAACAAATTCCTGAAATGAAATTCCTGAAATATTCAGAATTTCGGGTTTAATAGCCAGCCGAAGGAAAGCAACAGCAACTGTCGACCATATCAGCAGAAGAAAAAGCATATGCAATGAATTTTTATGCCGTTGAATATAGGCAGTTAATAAAGCGACAACGGCGGTCATCGCAATAACAAGAAGGAAACCACCGAAAAGAAATGAATTACCCGTTTCTTCCGGATGGAAATCCTTCATCAGATCGATAACGGTATGACAAAAAGTTAGTGTAACGGCCATTTGCCAGGCTGCTGTCGGGAAACGCATTAATGCCACAATAATGATGATTCCGAAGAAGGCATAATTGGAGAGAAGTTTCGCAATATCAGTTAAGTTAACCATGGTAAACCCGCTCACTCCTTTACTTGATTCAACAATGGGGTCTAACAGAAAAGAGAAAAACCAAAAAATCAGCAATCCGATGATAAAGGCCACTGATAATTCAGTTGCAATTGATTTGAAATTTGAAACTTGTTTAGGAGAAATGCGTGATTTTTCTGCATCTATTTCCAATCTGCATAACCATGCAGCCCTGCCTAATGCGCCGCCAAGCAATAATCCAAAGGTAAATTCCATTGCTTTCCACCAACTCTGGAAGATAATTTCTTTGGGAAGCTGGCTTCCAAGCACCATCCAGAATCCACCAAGTCCGAAACCTAAACTTCCGCCTAACCATCCCCACAGGGCAAAGCGGGTAATAATTCTAAATGAAGCCTGATCAATTTTATTTTTTAGAAATATAAAAATCGTAATCGCACCAACCAATAAAGCCGCCCACGATTCGGGCCGGGGCTTGGCAGGATCGGAAAAATAAATAATCATTGGTTGATTAATCAATTTAAATCCGAGGAGCATTCCTCCCAAAAGCAATAGAAAAGTGATAATTATAGTCCTTTTCGGCAACCGGTTATAGATCAAACCTATTCCCATAATTATCCCACCCAATAAGCCCCATACACCTCCCTTTACCGTGGTGCCAATTGTTCCCCACCAAACAGTGTCCGGATTTCTTAGGAATCCGAGTGTCTGGCCATAGGTCATTTCGCCACCGAGACCAATACCGACGACACTAAAAACAACAAAAACAGAAGCCACAACAGGAGGAAGTTCCAATAATATTGAAATGCAAAGAGCAACCATCGCACCAGGGATCATTGCTCCAAATGGGCCTCCGCCGATAAATCCTCGCAGCCCCCATCCCAGCAACATCGTAATTGCCGGGAAAACAACAAAATGCCACGAGGCATATTTCTTTTTTGTGATCATCTTATTATGGTTTTACATTCCAGCCATCGACCTTTAAAATCGCCGGGACAATACCCTGATCAACTTTATTGAACCGCACCATTACATCCTTGGTTTCTCCCGGGAATAACGAAAAATAATTATCACTCCAGTAAGCCGGGCTTATTTCATCGCCATTTTCTCCATTGGATACACTGAGATGAATCATAAAAGCCAGATTTCGACCTTTATTTTTGATTTTCACCGTCGCCTGAACTTCTGTGCTATCCTTCAAAATGGCATATGATTTTTCGAGCTCTACTTTTGGAAGTTTCTCAAGATCAGTAAAATCAGCTACGGATTTCGGTTTTGCAACGAATAAGTCCCAGTCAAATCCGCGAGGACTTTTTGTGTCAGCCTTTGTTCCTTCGACATCTCTGACAGTTGAAAGCCAGTAGAAATTATCAGTTATCTCTTTTCCTGACTGATCTTCAAGCTTTAATCTCAGGAAAAATGTTTTGCTTAAACCTTTGGGAAATTCAATTTTGAAAACTTCGGTTTTACCATCGGGACTGATATCAACGACAGCTGATTTTGAATATTTCTCACTTAAATCAAAGTTGAAAACTTTTGCATTTACCTTAAGGCCTTTGAAGTCTTTATAAAAACTATTGACTACATAAATCGAATTATCATCGTAAGAATACTGGACATGCAATGGTTCACAAGCTTTTTTTGCGCCGTAATAAGCTCCGCCTACATTGAGAAACCAGTCGACATATTGCCAGCTGTAAACTGCAGGCCATGCCATATCATATTTCCAGGTAGTAATTCCGAGCGCTTCATACTTATTCCGGGCATAAGCTTCGAACATTCCCCGGGCACTTTCATAATTCAAGGCCATTCCCTTTGTACAGAATTCTACAATTCCCGTGGCCTTTCCATAACGATTTTGTAAAGCTTCGAGCCCGGCAGTGAAATAATCAGAACCCTGCAGAACCGTATGGAACGAAAATGTTTCATTATCAACAGGCCACAAAGCGCTTTCGGGAATGGTTTTGCGCATGCTTTCATAAGGGGCAAAAATCCCCCCGATTCCGCCCGACTGAGCAAATCCCCAGGCGCCATCGTCTTTATGGGTGTAATAATGGGAAGGATTGGCATAACTCCAAAGCTCAAGGGTGCCGGTGCGTGTTCCTCCGGTTTTAAAGCGGTCGTTGATATTAAAAGCGCCTGAATGAAGCTGGTAAGTGCGTTCCGGCGTGTATTTTGCAATCAGTTCACGGTAGCTTTTATCCAGACTTTCTGTAGGAAAAGTTTCATCATGACCTAAAAAATGGATTAAACTGGGATGGTTACGAATTCGAAGCAGCATATCTTCAATAATATTGACAGCCAGTTTTTCATCGGGAAGGTTACGTCCGAAAAATTGCTGGATCACCAAAATGCCATTTTCATCGCACAGATTATAGAACTCTTCCGTTTCGCGGATTGAGAAACCTTCGGATCTGAGTGCATTAAATCCAGCCTCTTTCGCGTACCGGATTAGTCCTTCGTACCGACGGGCAGACAGACGCAATAACATATCGCTGGTCATCCATGCACCACCCCGGATTAAAATATTTTTACCATTGACCTGATAGCCACGCCACCCGTCTTTATTAATATAAGTTGAAACTTCGCGAATTCCGAAACGGACTTTTTCCTTAGCCGATATGCCGCCCTTGGTACTAAAGGACAGATTTAAATCATAAAGCTCTTGTGCTCCAACGGTATGTGGCCACCAGATCCTTGGATTTTTAATATTGAGCTGATTGAATTCGGCGGGTGTAAATTCCACCACCTTCGATTCTTGCGGAGCAAGGCTAACTTTTTTTGAAAAACGAATATTCTCAATTACACCAGTGAGTTCGCCATCAACAGCTTTATCACTTTTATTTGTCACTTTTGCCGACACCGTAAGATGAGCCTGATCCAACGAAGGAAGATCAAGATCGGTTACAACATACGGATTGCGGATTGATACCGGTCCATCTGCTGAAATATAGACATTCTGCCAAACTCCCATATTCAGGTCTGGTGGCTGAGGATTATGGTCATCCCAACCGGTAGTCGCTTCAACTTGTTTAGTATAATATTTGACATCCGGAATTCTGCCGGGCCCAAATATTTCGATAGCCAGACAGTTCTCTCCACCTGTTTTTGCCCATTGATTAATGTCGAATTCAAATCTTCGGAACATCCCGACTACATGAACTGTATCGGCAATCAGATGACCGTTCAGCCAGACATTTGCCTTCAGGTTAATTCCATTCAGGTGCAAAGTCAGGTATTGCCCGGCTTTGTCAGCAGGAATACTAAATTTAGTCCTGTACCACCACGATGAGTAAAAAGGACTGTTTTTAGCCATCGAAATCCAGCTTCCCGGTTTATAACCTGGTATTGCTTTTAGATTTTCTCCATAAAAGGGATCGGGATAAACTTTATTCTCCACCAAGGCAGCCAATACTGTTGTTGGGACCGTTACCGGATACCAGTTGACCGGGTGAAATTCATTGGATGAAATTTGTTCACCTGTACTTTTGATTGTGGCCGAAGACTGAATTTCCCAATTCTCTTTCAGCTGAACCACTGAGGGATCAGGACTTACACAGCTAATATTCAACAGAATTAAGGATGTAATAAATCCATAAACACAAGAAAGGGCTGATCTCATAAAGACTAAGTTTAGCGGTTAATATCTTCATTCGAATTTCTGAAGCGTAGAATCACGCCTGTTCCATCAACCCAAATTCACAACCTCACCGGTTTCAGCTGATTTATAGGCTGCATCGACAATATCTAAAATAATCTGTCCTTCGGTTAATCCGGGAACGGGTTGATTACGCGATCGTATACAATCAACATAATGCGCCATCTGACGGCTGTACATCGACTGATCACAATGTTCTGTTTTGGCGGGTAATTTGGCTTCAAATTTCCCGGGAATATTACCTACTTTAAACTTAAGATAGGTTGGAAATACATTGGCATAACCTTTCGTACCATAGATGCCTGTCGCAGCTTCCGGACCATCCATATGAGGTTGCCACCATCCACTTTCGATAATTGACTCTGCTCCGTTATCCCATGAGATCATGATAATTCCCGAGTCATCAACATCGTAATTTCCATAATGAGTACCGATTTTCGCATATACCTTTTTCGGAAGGGGATCTCCAAGGATATAGCGGGCCGTGTCTATCGCATGAACACCCATATCCGCAAGGGCACCTCCTCCGGCGAGTTCTTTTTGCGAAAACCACCCTGCCGGTCCCCAATTTTCGTGGATACCGTATCCTTTTGTCTTAACGATCTTGCCCAGTTGCCCTGAATCGACTGTTTCTTTCACAAAATTCACATCATTGTCAAACCGCCACATATGTCCGGTCATAACCAACTGATTTCCTGCATCAGCTGCTTTTTTAATCAGCAGTCCCTCCTGAGCATTCATCGCCATAGGTTTTTCCAGAAATACATCTTTCCCGTTTTTCAGGAATTCGATCGCAAAAGGCGCATGGAACTTATTGGGAGTTCCAATTACGACAGCATCAATATCGGCTCTGCCATAGAGGGTTGAAACATCAGTTGTTACCTCTTTAATATTGTATTTATCAGCAAAAGTCCGGGCTGCTTCAATGGGAAGTCCAACTACAACCACGATTTCGACATCAGGTAAAGCCTGAAGTCCGCGTGCATGATAGTTGGAAATATAGCCGGCACCAATAAGTGCTATTTTTATTGTCTTCATTTACAGGCTTTCCGCGTTATCGTAAACTTTTCTAATGGCCGCAGCTACTAAATCCATATCAGCTTTACTGCCCATCAGAATTTTGTGATGAATACATGCAGAACCTTCAAAGTGAATCTTGTCACAGACGGGTAATTCGAATCTTGAAGGATCGATTGCTGCCCAGTAATCTTCGTTAAGCTTGTGGCGTGCCGGTTTAGTGAGTGGCGCATACAACGAACATTTATTAAGCGGAGTATAGCTGGCAGCAACATCAATACCGATTTCTGCGGTAAGTGCTGCTCTGAATTTTGCTGCCGGAAGCCCTTTAAATTCGGTTTGATTATACCTGAATGAAAAATTAAAATAGGCTACTTTGGTTTCCCGTGCATCCCTTCGCATTGGAATAATTCCGGGAATTGATTTGATAAGTGAATTCAGATAGATTCCGTTTTCATCTCTTACCCGATTTTGTTCAGGCAATCTCTTCAGACCTTCAACTAAGATAGCTGCCTGGAATTCGGTGATTCTGAAATTTCCTGACTGGCAGAAATTTCCTGCATCAAAATAAACTCCCTCACCCTTATCGGATTTTACAGTACTTTCGGGTTCCGGTCTTCTGCCGCAATTCCGAAGTGCATCCAGTTTCTCGTATAATTCAAAATTATTGGTTGTCACCGTCCCACCTTCTCCGGCAGTTAAATGTTTGGATAATTGGTAACTAAAACTGCCGATATCTCCGATGCTCCCGGCCTTTTTCCCATTCCATTCGCCGCCATGTTTATGGGCACAATCTTCTATTACAAAGAGATTATGCTTTTTGGCGATCCTCAAAACCTCATCCATATCGGCAAAACTGCCATAAAGATGAACAGGAATAATAGCTTTGGTGCGTGGGGTGATTGCTTTTTCGATCTCTTTGGGATCAATGCACCACGTATCTTCGCAAACATCAACAAGGATGGGAGTCGCATTAACATCAATGATCGTAGCTGCAGTGGCCTGCCATGTAAGTCCGGGTAAGATCACCTCGTCTCCAAGGCCTATCCCACAAGCTTCCAATGCCATTTGCAGGGTGACAGTTCCATTAGCTGCAGAAACGGCGTGCTTCACACCACAAAATTCAGCGAAGTTTTTGTTAAACTCCATTTCTTTTGGACCGTTATACGACCATACTCCGCTGTTTAAAACTTCAATCAACGCCTTTTCTTCATTTTTATCCCAAACCGGCCATTTTGGCCACGGGTTTGTTTTTGTGTCACGGATTGGAGAACCTCCAAGGAGTGCTAATTTTATCATAATATAGAGTATTAAATAACTATTCTTAGATTTTAAAATCTGTTTTGCTATCAACTATTAAGTTAGTTTTTGCTAAATAAACTTTTCAGACTGAAGGTTTGGTTATTCACCAATGGTTTGGCCCAGAAACTAATGCTCAAAATATAGCCCAGAGTTACAAAGATAAATAGCATCCCCACTTTAAGTGAGACAATGTCGCTGATCGCTCCAATTAATAGCTGTACAATTGCACCGCCTGCGATTCCGGTCATTAATATTCCGGCGAACGAACCATGATGCTTGGGAACTGAATTCAATCCCAAGGAAACAATAACCGGGAACATAACAGAAAGGAAGAAACCCGACATTGGGAAGGCCCATAAGGAGACCTCAACACTAGCAGACAAGCCAAGTGCCACACAACCCATTGCTAAAATAGTAAACCATCTCAGGATTGGTTTACTGTCATATAATTTCATTAAAACAAGTCCCAATATCCCTCCAATGGTCATTAATCCCCAAAAATAGGAGACGGCATCGGCGCCAGCCATATCGGGATTCACATCATGATACTTTTTTAAGAACTTTGACATCCAGTAAGAAATTCCTTGCTCTGAGCCTACATAAGCAAAAATTCCAAGGAAATACAGTATCACGTATTTATTCTTAAATAACTCAAAGTAGCTCTCTTTTGATCCCACTTTTTCATCTTCCTGTAACTCTACTGCCGGAAATTTCACCATGAAAACGATTACAGACATAGAAATGGCAATCAGGGCAAAAATCCAATAAACGGAAACCCACGACATAGATGCCGGTACAAGACCTGACATCAAACCAATAAATGGTTTATTCACATTACCAGCGTCAATATTGGTTACAAAGTAGGTATACATCTGAGGACTGATAAACGAAGCTAATCCAAAAATCAATTGAGCCATTACAGAATTAAATGCGTAATTAACTTCACCTCCTGAAACCCTCAAAAGAGGATTAATAACCACCTGTAACGCCGCCATTCCGGCTCCTATGGTAAAGAGAGAGATAACAAACACATTAAATTTTGGGAAAAGTGCGAAACCCAAAGCACCTGCAAAAGCGAGCAGAAAGGCCATAATAATCATCCTCTTTTCTCCGTATTTTTCGACCCCAAATCCGAATGGGATAGACATCACTCCATAAGCTATAAAAAAGGCAAATGGTAACAGGCCGGCCATCGTATCATTAAGCGTAAAGCTAACAGATACTTTATCATTTAGTGCTCCCAAAATGTTCGTGAGAAATGAGATAACAAAAAACACAAACATGATCAAAACAACCAAAAAATAATTTTTTTTCATAATAAAAAATTTAATTACTATTCCTGAAAACCAATGATGCAGCACCCATACAACCGGCATTATTTCCCAATGTTGCTGCAATAACATCAGTGTGAACGGCACAATCGGGCATTGCATAGTTAAATGTCGATGCCTTAATCATATCAATATAAAACTGACCTGCCTCAGAGATTCCACCCCCGATAATTACCTTCTGAGGGGCAAAGGTATTTACAAATCCAGCAATAGCATGTCCCAGATAATCAGTATGTTCCTGCATACATTCAACAGCCGCGGTTTCACCTTCCAAAAATTTCTCTACTATGTAATATCCGTTGATCTCACTTCCGCTCTTGCCTGTCTGCTTTGAGTACTGGCCGATCAGGGCATTGGTTGAAGCATAAGCTTCAAGACAGCCTCTGCCTCCACAATTACAGGCTATCCCTTTATGATCGATTGTAACATGTCCCATTTCAGTTCCCCGGTTTTTATACCCGCCATAGAGCTGGCCATTCATTACGATGGCACCTCCGATTCCGGTACCAACTGTAAGAAATATTGCATCCGTACATCCTTTCGCGGCTCCGAATTCGACCTCGCCCAGCCCCATCACATTGGCATCGTTGTCGGCAAAAACGGGAAGATCAAATTCTTTCGAAAAAATGGCACCAAGCGGAACATTCGCCCACCCGTTCAGATTATCAGCTCCTCCGATAACAACTCCATCGTAAATTATACCCGGTGAACCGATTCCAATACCGGTCAGTTTAACACCTTCAAGATTTGCATGGGCAATAATTTTTCGAATAGCAAGACTCAAGATTTTCAGAATATCGTCGCGTGTTGCTTTTGGTCCGATCTCAATTTTATCCTGAAATGAAATTTTTCCCTCTTCAGATACCAATGCCAGTTTTACAAAAGTGCCTCCAAGATCAATCCCTGCAGCATACCGCATATTTGTGTTTGCCATGTATTCTTTATTTTATTGTTTCCTTATCAACATTCCATGCTTTTGCCTCCAATACTGGTCTGTTGCCATCCGAATCAGTAAGAAAATAACTTGCCTCATATGTTCTTTCTTCTCCAGGTAACAGGGTCACATAATTATCGTTCCAGTAGATTGGTAATATTGGCAGCTGCGTTGAAGCATTCAATACGTCCATAAACATAAAGAAAGCAATGGAGGCTGACGGATTATTTACCTTCAGGGTTATTTTCCCAAATTTCTCATCTTTGCTAAACTGATAGTCATACTTTAATTTTACTTTAGGCAATTGATCCAGTGTTGTATAATCAGCAAACTGTTTAGTCGAAGTATAAAAAGGCCACGACAATTTTTTGTATGCATCATAATCCAGAATATCTTTCTTTAATGACAACCAATAAATGCTGTTATCAACTTCCTTGTTGTTTTTATCATAAATCCGCAGATCAAGAAACCAAACAGGGGTTAGGTTTTTAATTTCAGGAAGTTTAAAGATAAATTGCGAAATGTTCGATTTGATATTACCGGTCCACTGGTCTGCAAAAATCTCTTTCGAATTGATGTCATAAGCCTTAATCCTGACAGTCAAACCTGTAGCATCGGCCAAATCCTCATTGGCAAGATAGATATCATCAAAACCATACCTGTAAATTGCGTGAAGTGGTGTACAGGCTTTTTTAACGCCATAAAATGACCCATTGGGCTGAAGATAAGTGTCGTATAATTGCCAGATCATTTTAGGCCAGGCTGAATTAAGTTGCCATTGAACCAACCCCGTACTATTCGGTTTGTGGGCTATGAATGCTTCAAACTGAGGACGCATAATTTCGTAGTTGTTCACCTGAGCCTTATATGCAAATTCTTCAACACCCGACGATTTTCCATATCTGGTGTTAATAGCATCTATGTCACGATCGAGCGTAGTAAACTCGTTCCTTCCGGTATGATATTCCCAGAATTTTTTATCGATTGGCCATAAACTGGCTTCGGGCAGCATTTTCTTTAAGGATGCAAGAGGAGGAATAGCTGCTCCGGGACAAGTTTCGGTATTAAATCCCCAGGCACCGCCAAGCTTTGTATCGGTAAACCAATAGTTAGGTGGTGTCCATGCATAAGGCCCCATCATCTTCATCCCTGTTGGTCCGCTAATGTCGCTTACCAGCGGAACCTCTGCAACCACATTGTTATTCTCAGTCCCCGCACCACCTGCTGAGGTGATGTACGATCTTGAGGGATCATACTTATTAAATAATTCTACATACTTCCGCTCGAGATCAGGGTGAGGCAATTTATCGCTGCCTAACATCCAGACATAAATACTTGGATGGTTCCGTAACCACAACATCTGGTCTTTCCATGAAGCTGAAAGTAAATTGATGTCTTCATCATTAACTGCACCACCGTATTTTTCATGACATGTTTTATGCAGGTATTCTTCCCATTCCCAAATACAATTATACCCAATCATGATTAATATGCCATATTCATCGCACAGGTCATATAAGTTTTCATCTTTACCCCAGAATCCTTCACAGCGAATACTATTCAAATTCATATGACGTATATATCTCAACTGCGCTTCCACTGACGTCCGGGTATCACGCAGAAAAATATCATCGGCCCAGCCGCCACCCTTTACCAGAATGAATTTTCCGTTGATTTCGAATGCCCGGTTCTTATCCTTATTCAGATAACTGCGCATTTCCCGGATTCCAAACTTCTTGACCACCTGGTCAATCACTTTGTCATTGGCAATAAACTCGGTTTTCAGATTATACAATTTAGCTTTCCCCATTCCGTTTGGCCACCACAACTCCACATTTTTCACAGACAGCTGAGGAAATTCGTCGGATGTAAATCTGTAGGATAGTGTATCTCCGGCTTTGACACTCACTTTTTTCTCAACAATTCCTATTTCATAATCCACACGAAGAACACCGTCGATGGGTTTATCGGTGCTGTTGACTAACTCGGCTTGGATAAACAGATTGGCAGAACTTTTAGTCACTGTATCTACTTTGGAATAGACAAAAGGACTTCTGATTTTTATTCCTTCGTTGACTTCGAGGAAAACTTCCCTGAAAATACCCATACTCCGGTCTGAAGGAATCGGATTCCAATCGCAAAAACCTAAAGAATATTCGCCATAAGCATATTGAGACAATTTTAGCGCAAGTGTATTTTCGCCTTCCTGAATAAATGAATTGATATTAAATGAAAACATCCGGTAGGTTCCGGCAAATGAATCTTTTGTAACTACTTTTTTCCCGTTAATCCACATATCAGCACGATAGTTGATGCCATTAAACCGCAGAGAAATATTTTTCTTCAGATCGCTGCCATCAAGCTTAAATGTTGTACGGTACCACCATGGCTGCTTAAATTGCATGGTGTCAACATTTTTCATGTTAATGCCAAAAGTCGGATCAGGTATTACATTGTAAGTAGCCAGGCTACCTAAGACTGTGCCCGGAACCATGGCTTTATACCACGATTTTGTGTCAAATCCATTTTGAGAGATTGCCATTTCTTCGATCCCTTTTAATTTGTCGTCCGGTTGCATCGTCCATCCGTCAGAGATCACTGCAACTCTTGAAGTAAGAACAGGATCAGACTTTGAGCAGGCATACATTAGCAGAAAGGCGACCATCAAAAATAAATTTGAAACAGCTATGTTAAAGGGTCTTTTCATTGGTTAAAAATTTGAATTAATTGAATATCTCAGATTACCGGTAATAATCTCAAAGAAAATTTATTAGGCTAAGAATAACTTCAAGTATTTTATTCAGTTTGCATTTAATTTTAACCCCAAATTTCGATTTTTGAAGTTCATCACTATCAAAAAAGTTAAAATTCTTAATAAAAAAAGCAGATTTTAGCAAAAACTATCCCAGTTTGCTGATCTTTTCGAGTTTTTCGAGGTTAATCACTTTTATTTTTCTTCCATCCATTGCAATCACTTTCTCTCCGGCAAAAATAGAGAGGGTTCTGATAGCATTGGAAGAAGTCATGTTTGAAAGATTGGCAAGATCTTCACGCGGCAAATAAGCTCTAAGCGTCTTATTATCATGCTCGAACCCGTATTTTTCAATTAATAACAGAATGGATTCGGCTAACCTTCCACGTATATGTTTTTGGGTAAGACTAACTGTACGGTGATGTGAAAAACCTAGTTCTAAGGCGAGATCTTTTAATAGTGCCAAGGCAAAGCTATAATTTTTCAATAAAACATTATAAAGGATATCAGGGGGAATAGTAATAATTTCAGAGTCTTCAATAGCGATTGTCGTCCCATTGTGCGGCTCTCCGGCGATCAAGGAACGATAACCAATTAATCCGCTCCGGGGAATCATTCTGATGATCTGATCGCGGCCACCGATACCCTCTTTGATCAATTTCACCATTCCTTCCTTTAAATACTGCATTCCAACCGGCATCTCACCCTCACGATAAACAAAATCATTTTTCTTATACCGCGTAACAAAATGGTTTTTTTCAAGAATAGCCTTCTCTTCAGGATTTAAGAAATTGAATATGCAATTTTCTCCATAAAATTGGCTCTCATAAAATTGACCTGCATCCAGCATAGGTAGACCGATTATATGTTATAAAACATCAAAATTAAAAATTTTATCGAAAATTCACTCCTATTCCGTTAATATCTTAAGCTCATTTTGCTTGCTGAACGAGTTGCAGTCCGCTGATGAAGGGTAAAAAGGATCATCTCCACCATTTTCAAATTCTCAAATCACCTGATTTTCAAATTTTTCAAACTACATATTTCGCCACCAATGGCATCTTTCTTCCAAACCCGAAGGCCTTGGATGAAATCCGAAGGATGGGAGGAGTCTGGAAACGCTTGTATTCATTTCTGTTTACCATAAGAACTGTCCGATGAACTGTAGCTTCATCAAAACCCATGGCTACAATCTCGGCAGGACTCTTTGCCAGTTCAATATAATCAAATAAAATACTGTCAAGAACGTCGTAATCAGGTAGTGAATCCGAATCTTTCTGATCGGGACGTAACTCGGCGGAGGGTGGTTTGGTAATCGTATTCCATGGAATAACTTCATTTTCAAGGTTGATGTGACGCGCCAATTCGAATACATCTTTCTTGTAAACGTCGCCAAGTACGGATAACCCGCCATTCATGTCGCCATACAAAGTTCCATAACCGACAGCAGCTTCGCTTTTATTCGATGTATTCAACAAAATATGACCAAATTTATTCGAAAGTGCCATTAATAATGATCCGCGAACCCTGGCCTGAATATTCTCTTCAGTAAGATCATGAGCCAGCCCTCCAAAAACGGGTGCCAGAGTTAAATCAAACGCATCAACAACCGAATGAATTTTAATAATATCATATTTAACGCCCAGATTATCTGCAAGTTTTACCGCATCCTCTATGGAGTGACCGGATGAGAATTTCGAAGGCATCAACAAAACATGAATATTTTCTGCTCCAAGCGCCTTTTCTGCAAGGACTAAAGTAACCGCGGAATCGATACCACCGGAAAGACCAAGTGTTGCGGTTCTAAACCCTGTCTTCCGAAAATAATCACTGATCCCGAGTATCAGCGCATTATAAATGTCAGCTATAGTTTCTGTTTCCGGCTGAATAACCGAAGCAATGTGCTGGCATTCGGTATCTATAATGGTAAAATCAGGTGCAAAATAAGCCATCTCGCGGATTACATCTCCGGAACCACTTACAAACAAGGAGCCTCCATCGAAAATCAGCTCGGTCTGAGCGCCAACCTGATTGACATAAATAATGGGCACCTGATATTTCTTCGCATTATCAAGCAGGATATTTTTACGGAGTTTGGCCTGATTGTACGAAAATGGCGACGCTGACAGGTTGATAATCAGATCAGGATCTTGTTTGCAATATTCCTGAACAGGGCACACCGAATAAAGATTTTCTCTGCCAAAAGTGCTGAATACCGGCTGATTGTACCAAAGATCTTCGCAAATGGTCACCGCCAGCTTCAAACCATTAAGTTCAATTAAATTGAATTCCCGGTTAGGCTCAAAATGACGGTATTCATCAAATACATCGTAAGTTGGCAACAAAGTTTTACTGTGAATGCTTTCGATCCGGCCATTCTTTAAGAAATATGCCGAGTTGAACAACATCTTCCCATTGGGTGAATTATTGATACTTGGAGCGCCCACCAAGGCGGCAATTCCGTGACAATGGCTGGCAATTTTATTTACAGAATCAATACACTGATCAATAAACTCACGTCGTTCCAACAGATCATTTGGATAATAACCACATACGGCAAGTTCCGAGAAGACAACAAGCCCGGCTCCCTGGTCTTTTGCCCTTTCAATATTTTGGATGATCTGAATTCTGTTTGTTTCAAAATTCCCGATATGATAGTTTAATTGTGCAAGTGCGATCTTCATGAAAATAGCTCTAAATGAATTGCCAAAATGAATTAAATTTTTAGAATACAGTCTGTTAAACTCTATAATACCTTTTATCAGAAAATAAACCCGAACCTGAAGCGTATAATTTTCAGGGTTGAGGCATCTTTTAATCCCTTATTTATGGTTGCATCGGTGAAACCGTTTGAAAATACAAAACCTCCTGTTAGGGCATTTCCATGACCCAGGTCATAAGCCAATCCAGCCCCGACATTCAGTCCGGCATTAAGAAACCGCACTTCGTCTTTGATTTTCTCCTTCTGAAATAACCCATCACTGGTTGTACCTTTTGCCCTGATATTTAACCAGTTCGTCAATCCGAATTGTGCATAATACCGGGTTCGGTTAAAATCTCTTGAAATAAGCTTCACCGCCAGTGGTATTTCCAGGTAAGTAAGGTAATAATCAACTTTTGTGCCGGCTGGCAGCACCTTGCCGCTGAAGGGAACCGATGAATCATAGACCAGCGAACCTCCGGCCGAACTCACCGTCATCCCTGTCGTTAAAGCATAATTTTCAGATCCCATAAACAGGTCGGCTTCAACACCATATCCAAATCCAAGCAAACCTCCGTTACCTCTCATCCCTTTCGAGTCAGACTTAAGCCACGACACCTGTGGGCTTGTCAAAAAGGTCAGTTTATATTTATTCTGCGAATAGGATGTCGCTATTACCGACAGCAATAAAAGAACCGAAATGAGTTTTTTCATGACTATAGAAATTTTGGCTCGGGTTATCCCATCCATTTTATACTTTTACACCAATGAAATACCCATGATTCTGCACTTCGCAAACATGAATGAAGATAACTCAGGTGTTCCATCAGGCAATTAAAAAACAAATTATCTTCTGATGAAAGAACAAATGTACTCAAAATTCAAAAATGTGTTCTATGATTAAAGTTTTCAATTTGCTTCTGCTAGTCTTCCTGATCATCGGTTGTCAGCGAAATCCCTTAAAGGTTGATGTTTCAAAGATTGATTTAAAGCTGAATATAAAACGGCTGGATCAGGATATTTACAATATTACACCTGAAAACATGCAAATAATTATTCCAAAATTCAATCAAAAATATGGCTCTTTCTTTAATACGTATAACGAAAATATCATTGCGATCGGGAACCCTTCCGACTCGTTGTATTCCTCATACCTTAGCGGTTTCCTTAATGATACAATTAGAAAACAGGCACATATTAAAATCGATTCCGTTTTTAATGATATGACAGCCTTAACAAAGAAACTGGAAGATGGATTCAAACATTATAAATACTACTTTCCCAAAAAAATTATTCCTCAGATAATCACGATAATCTCCGGATTTAATCAGTCGGTTGTCATAACCAACGATGCCATTGGAATCAGTCTTGACAATTATCTTGGGTCAAATTGTCCTTTTTATACGATGCTTGCCCTCCCGGGATACAAAAAAGAGAACATGACCAGCAGTAAAATTCCCGCTGATGTGCTTTATTCGTGGGCAATATCAGAATATGAATTTGACGAATCGAAGAACAATCTGCTTTCACATATGATTTACCAGGGTAAAATACTCTATTTTCTGGATGCAATGTTACCCGATGAACCCGACAATTTCAAAATCGGATTTCAACCCGAAAAACTTGAATGGTGTAAGAAAAATGAAGCCGGAATGTGGACTTACCTCGTCGAGCACAAACTGATTTTTAATACAGACCGGATGAACATTGTCCGTTTTATCAACCCGGCACCGTTTACCTCTTGTTTCACAGCAGAATCACCCGGTAAAACGGGTATGTGGCTTGGGTGGCAGATTGTCAGGAATTATATGAAGAAAAATCCGGAAATCAGCCTTCCGGCATTGATGTTGGAAAACGACTATCAGAAAATACTGAATGAATCGGGATACTCGCCTGAATAATGAACAATTAGGTCCGTCAGCTGACGGACCTAATTCCTAATTCTCAGCCAATCTATTTTACAATGGTCGTATTTTAATATTGCGATACCACACGTCGTTGCC
>CAYHDA010000001.1:0-19531 GCA_964355145.1 uncultured Mariniphaga sp. | reverse complement strand
CCAATCTATTTTACAATGGTCGTATTTTAATATTGCGATACCACACGTCGTTGCCATGATCCTGCATTCCGATCAGGCCTTCCTTTGCAACATTGGCCCAGTCGGGATTATAGGAGGGGAATTTTGAGTTCTTCACAAGTTCGTTCCATGCCGGAGTCCAAAGATGGTACTCGAGCACAACCTCTCCATTTTGTTTATGCACAATAGCCCCCTGGTAGCTGATGATTTCGACACTGTTCCATTGGCCGGCAGGTTTTGTATTTTGCGGCTTAGCCGGAATAAGGTCGTACAAGGAACCTGCCATACGGTTACCATCTTTTCCCATAACTGCATCAGGATGCCGATCATTATCAAGAACCTGAATTTCAGGAGCATTTCTCCATATTTCCTTGCCTGGAACTTCCTGAGCCAGATAGAAAATACCTGAGTTCCCTCCGCTGGAGATTTTCCATTCGATTTTAAGCATGAAATTTGAGAACTTCTGTTTGCCATATACAAGATCTCCGCCATTGACAGAACCAGCTTCTCCATTTCCGGAACCCTTTAATCTCAAGGCACCATCCTCAATGACCCAATCTGGAGGAAAATTTGTCTTGTTGTATCCACGCCACCCTTCATTTGTTTTTCCATCGAATAATAACATCCAGCCTTGAGCCTTCTCTTCACTCGTGAGCGTATTAAGCTCGCCTTGCTCTTTGTCTCCCTCTTTTTTCTGAGTACCAGCATTAGAATTCAAACCAAAAAAAATAAAAACCAGCAAAAGCAAAAGTGTACTTTTCATTGTTGAAATTTTAAATTGTGTGTAAAAATTGAATTTAGTTTATTTAATTGCAGTTTATCGGAATAACGAATTTCATTTCAATTCCCTGATTTTTATATTTCGAAACCATACATCATCGTCATGATCCTGAAACCCGATTACTCCCTCTTTAGCTATATTTTCCCATTCGGGATTTAACCCCGGAAATTTTGATTTACCAACAAGTGCTTTCCATTCAGGAGTCCAAAGCTCATATTCCAAAATTACTACTCCGTTTTGCCGGTGAACCACCTTCCCTTTAAGACAGATTATTTCAACCGAATTCCATTCTCCGGCCGGCCGGGTATTCTGAGGATTAGCCGGAATAAGGTCGTAAAGTGAGCCTGCCTTCCTATTACCATTCATTCCCCTGAAAGAATCGGGATTCTTCTCATTATCGAGGATCTGCATCTCCAGCGCACTCTTGTAAAGAGGCCATCCGGCAACTTCGCGTCCTAAATAAAAAATACCGGAATTACCTCCTTCGGAAATTTTCCATTCTATCCGGAGATCAAAATCAGAAAAAAGTCGTTTAGAATATATAATATCACCACCATCGGCCTTGCCTGCTTCTCCTCTGGTCTTCTCTCCCCGACATCTCAGGGTTCCGTCTTCGACAATCCATGAAGCAGGAAAATTGGTTTTATTGTAACCTCTCCAGCCATTGGTTGTAGTGCCATCAAACATCAGTTCCCAATCCTGGGCTTTTTGAGCATCCGAAAGCTGATTAACCGGACCTTTTTCGCAACAGTCCGGACTTTCTATTTGCTTTGTGCCGTAAGTGGAATTTTCGCTGTTTCTTTTATTCCCGATCCGGCAGCCTGCAGTCAGTACGAATAAAAATGCCAATAATGCACAAATTAAATTCCTCATGGTTATTGAGTGGAATATTTAAACTAAAATTCAAATTTACAATAAAATGATCATTGTAAAAATAGGTCAGTCTAAATATGTATTAGATTTGCAGTTAATAAAATCTTAAATTGCGTTAACATTATAATATTTAAAAAACCATCTGTTTATGGGTAAAAAAATTGCAATTCTCACGGCGGGAGGCGACTGTCCCGGATTAAATGCTGCCATCAGAGGTGTTGGAAAGACCGCAATTTTAAATCATGGAATGGAAGTGATCGGGTTCACAGCGGGTTTCAGTGGCCTGATCAGAAAAGAATATGTCGAATTGGATGA
The DNA here is from genome assembly GCA_964355145.1 of uncultured Mariniphaga sp. GTDB lineage: Bacteria > Bacteroidota > Bacteroidia > Bacteroidales > Prolixibacteraceae > JAAFHB01. Next base: position 17,544 of record CAYHDA010000001.1, on the reverse strand, counting down.
GACTAAACTTTCCGGCATTCTTACACTTGGAGGAACAATCCTTGGGACCTCACGTGAAAAACCTTTTAAAATGGGAAAGGGAGAGGTCTTTAATTATAAGCCGGCATTGATTAAAAAAAGCTACAAAGAACTTGGGCTCGATTGTGTGGTCTGTATTGGCGGGAATGGGACGATGAAAACCGCTCACCTGCTCTCGCAAGAAGGGTTAAATGTGATTGGAATTCCTAAAACAATCGATAACGATGTTTTTGGGACAGAACTAACCTTTGGATTCGACTCTGCAGTAAGCATTGCTACTGAAGCAATTGACCGGCTCCATTCTACTGCCAATTCACATCAGAGAGCCATGGTAATTGAAGTGATGGGGCATAATGCAGGGTGGATTGCCCTTTATGCAGGGATTGCCGGTGGAGGTGACATTATCCTGATTCCCGAAATAGATTACGATATTAACAAAGTTTGCAAGACAATAGAAGAACGATTTTCAAAAGGAAAAATTTCAGCTATTGTGGTGGTTGCAGAGGGGATTCAAAAACCCGAAAATATGTCAGCAGCTGCTTATCTTGTTGCGAAAATTCAGGAGCTTACCAATATCGAAGCCCGCGAAACCCGGTTAGGTTATATCCAACGCGGGGGAAGTCCTTCAGCGATGGACCGGATTCTGGCAACACGCTATGGCGCCTTTGCCGCTGAGCTTATCGCAAAAGGAGAATATGGTCAGATGGTCGCAATTCATGGAAATGTCCTGAGTGCTGTTCCACTCGAAGAAGTTGGAGGGAAACTCAGTCTTGTCGATCCGAGCAATGTTTTGATCAGCAAAGCTCGGAATATGGGTGTTCTTTTCGGTGATGAATGAGGCGATCCGATAATTTTTAAAATGGCAGAAAGATGAAACGAATATTATTAATGATTGCCTTTTTTATTTCAGTACTGCAATCTGTTATTGCTCAGCCATTGGCAGATATTAAATTTGAAAAAATGGATCATAGCTTCGGACAGATTAAAGAAGAAGCGGGACTTGCCAATTATAGCTTTACCTTTATAAACACAGGAAAGATACCCCTTGTAATTCAGCACGTTGAAGCATCATGCGGCTGTACAACACCGGAATGGAGTCAGGAGCCTGTCCTTCCCGGCAAGTCAGGGTTTATCAAGGTTTCGTACAATCCGGAGCAAAGACCGGGTGCGTTCGCCAAAAGCATTACGGTAACTTCAAATATTCCCAAATCTGTCAGCTTACTCACAATTTCGGGTGAAGTAATCCCCAAAGTCTTAAGTTTAACAAATATATATCCAGTTGATTTTGGGGAAATTCGACTTTCATCCGATGAACTGTCATTTGTAAGAATCAGAAATAACGAAATAAAAACGGATACCATTCAATTTTATAATCCGGGCAATAAAAAGGTAACGGTAGATTTTAAAATAATTCCGCCACATATTAAGATCAAAACAATCCCTTCAGTTATTAATCCAAAATCGAAAGGGTTCTTCATGATCACTTTTGATGCCACAAAAATACCGGAATATGGCGTTGTCACAAATCGCATTTACCTGTCATTTAATGGAGAAGGGAAATTCAGTAATGCGATTAAAGTAAGCGCAACTATTGAAGAAGATTTTTCCAAACTGACTGCAGCTGACTTGGCGAACGCACCCCAGATTGCTTACAACACACGGGCATTTGATTTTGGAGAAATACCTGAAGGCAAGACAGCTGAATACACTTTTATTATCATGAATAAAGGTAAAAAAGAGCTGATCATCCGCAGCGTGACAGCATCATGTGGGTGCACCTCAGGCGCTCCGGCATCAAACACTATTCCGCCAGGGGGTGAAACAGTGATGAAAGTTGCCTTTGATTCGCATGAGAAATTTGGTATGCAGAACAAAATAATTACCGTTATTTCAAACGACCCGGTACATGCGACTACAATATTAAGGGTAATCGGATCAGTGAAAAAATAATTCATAATTGCTAATTCCTTCCGCCAGCTGGCGGACCTAATTCCTATTTGTCTCAATGATTCATCCCGAAAACGATCCCCGGTATATTGGTCTGAGCGTCAATGCAGGTATTGAAAAGCCGGAAGCAGTAAATGCTGATTCTGTCAAACGCTTTTTAAAGAAGGGCAAACGGAAAATCCTTTCGGCAGACGACTACTTTAATGGCATCCTTAAAGGGAATATAACCATTCTGAGTCAGGCTGTTACTTTGATTGAGAGCAATAAACCTGAACATCAGAAAGTGGCACAGGAGATCATTATTAAATGCCTTCCTCATGCGGGGAAATCGATTAGGTTAGGTATTACAGGTGTTCCGGGGGCGGGAAAAAGCACGCTAATTGAATCGTTGGGGAAAATGATCACCGGTGAAGGGGGAAAGTTGGCAGTTCTGGCCATCGACCCCAGTTCCGAGCGTTCAAAAGGATCGATACTCGGTGATGAAACCCGCATGGAAGAACTTTCTTCAGATCCGAATGCCTATATCCGCCCCAGTCCGGCGGCCGGTTCCCTCGGAGGTGTAGCACGTAAAACACGAGAAATTATTATCTTATGCGAGGCTGCAGGTTTCAATAATATTTTCATCGAAACGGTGGGTGTTGGTCAGTCTGAAACTGCAGTACATTCGATGGTCGATTTTTTTCTGTTGCTTCAGATCGCCGGTGCCGGAGACGAGCTACAGGGAATTAAACGCGGTATTATGGAAATGGCTGATACAATTATTATCAATAAGGCCGATGGGGATAATAATGAAAAAGCACAACTCGCAGCGGCTCAGTTTAGAAATGCACTTCACTTGTTTCCACCTTCCGGGTCAGGATGGAGTCCTTGCGTTTTAACCTGTTCAGCAATAGAGAATAAAGGGGTACAGGAAATTTGGAACACAGTAAATGAGTACATCAGGTCAACGAAAGAGAACAACTATTTTAACATCAGGAGAAATGATCAAGCCAAATTCTGGATGTATGAAACAATCAATGAAACGCTTCGAAATAATTTTTATAATAATTCACTAATCCGGTCAAAACTTTCACGTTACGAAAAGCTGGTTCTTGGGGATGAGATGAGCTCGTTTGTTGCTGCAAATGAACTGTTAGCGACTTATTTCAAATCAATTGAGAATGAATAGCCGCTATTTGGTAATTAAATTGTTTTGATACCTTTGTTAGCTCAATTCATACATGCAAAATCAATCAACGCTTTAAATTAATATTCAATGAGAAATCTTATAATTATTGTTCTGGCATTTGCGGGTCTTGTTTCCTGTGCAAAACCAGAAGGATTTGTGATCAAAGGGCAAATTAAAGGCAAAGAGAGTGGCAACATTCAATTAATGAAATATGCCGACGGCAAATGGTCTGTCGAAGACTCTGCAAAAATTGAAAAAGGAATATTCGTATTAAAAGGGAAGACAGATCTACCTGAATTACGTATCATTTCTATGGGACCTCAGGCTATGGTTGCTCAGTTTTTTGCTGAAAATGGAGCTCTGACGGTTAGTGCCGATATCGATAGTCTGAATACTACGGAAGTCAAAGGATCAAAGTCTAACGATGACTTTGCAATTTTTAAAAAAGAGCTTTCAAATATCTCTAAAGAAACACAAGGGCTACAGCAAAAATATTCTCAGGCTATGCAAAGCGGTAACGAAGAGGAGATGAAAAAGGCTCAGATCGACTACGAAGCCATGATGGGAAATCAAAAAGTTTACGCTAAGAACTTCATTCGTGAGCATCCGAAATCTTCTGTTTCTCCATTGATTGTTCTGATGCAACTGGCACAAGAGATGACGGCAAACGACATCGACACTTTAGTCGCGTTTCTGGATCCTTCAATTCACACCTCTGTCTATGTCGGGGAACTTAAGAAACTGGCGGATAAAATGCGCATAACGAATATCGGAGCTTTAGCTGAAGATTTTACCCTAAACACACCCGAAGGTACGCCATTAAAACTCTCTTCGTTACGTGGAAAGATTGTACTGGTTGATTTCTGGGCATCATGGTGCGGACCTTGTCGCAAGGAAAATCCTAATGTTGTAGCAGTTTATAACAAATATAAAGATAAGGGATTTGATATTCTTGGCGTTTCGCTCGACCGCGACAAAGAAGCCTGGGTTAAGGCTATTGCCGACGATCAGCTGACATGGCATCATGTTTCGGATCTTAAATACTGGCAAAATGAAGCAGCTGTGAAATATGGTGTTCAGTCTATTCCATTTGCGCTTTTGCTTGACAAAGAAGGAAAGATCATTGCAAAGAATCTACGCGGCGACGAACTGGCAAAGAAACTTGCAGAATTATTGCCATAATCAGAAACGAAATTCTATTCGTTAAAGCCAGAAGAGTGTGCAGCAAAAATGATCGCTGCACACTCTTCTTTTTATATCCATCCAATTGTCGGATTTATGATTGACCAATTGCCCGAAGTTCAGGCTTTACTCTTCTTTAATCCTTTATAAATCAAGTAGAGCACATAGCACCCTCCAATAACCAAAATAATAATAATCAACTCTTTATAGAATTTATCAAGAATCTCCTTTTGCGAATAGAAAAAATAACCTAAGAGAGCAAGGATCACATTCCAGACAGTAGCCCCGATAGCAGTGTACAGAATAAAATCACTCATTTTCATATTTGCCAAACCTGCGGGCAAAGAGATTAAGTGACGAATACCTGGGATTAATCGTCCGATCAGGGTAGAAGTTTTCCCGTTTTTTAAAAAATATTGTTCTGTTTTTTCTATTGCTGTCTGATCAATCATCATTAAATGAGCCAGCCGGGTATTAACAAATTTAAGTAGTAACCGCTGCCCCAGCAATTTTGCCAAAAAATAATTAATTAACGATCCTGCAACAGCCCCCAACGATCCTGCAATAATTACCAAAAAGATATTAAGATCTCCGTTTGCTGCTTTATAGGCTGCTGGTGGAATAACCAATTCTGAGGGGAAAGGAATAATCGTACTTTCGATTGCCATCAATATAAATACCGCCCAATAGGTGATATGATCCATGTACCAACTAAGAACTTCCTGAAAAAGTGCACCCATATATTAATTTTGGGCAAAGCTAAGCTTTTCCTTTGTCAAAAAGAAACGGCCAAAATTGATGATAAATGTGACTACTCACCGAATAATAGGGAGATTCGTAAGCCATTGGGCAATGACGGTGCCTTCAGGTGTAAGATTGTGCTGTTCAACATCGCCGGTTTTAGTAAGAATTACTTCATGCCAAATATTTTTAGGATCGGTTGAATCGGGAACTATAATTTTACAAATGATCGCACCCATATCGGCTCCCCGCTGAACAGGTTCGCTCATTTTCCCTGAGATCGCAGCCTCAGCAAGATGTTGATAATATGCAATATCTGATTTCGAAATAAGGGTATCCGTCTTAACGGAGGCAGAAATATTTTTCAATAAATCCGAAGAAGATATTTTATCCCCTGTTGCGAATACCCATGATGTGGATCTACTAAAGGAATATACAGCTCCCGAAGGGGTGATGGTAAATCCGGAATGACTGAAGCCCCATGCATAGTTCACATATTCGTACTGAAAATAACATGCAACCGTCTTCTCTTCATTTTGGGCGGTTTCACACGAAATAAGCAGAGAGTGAACTAAAAACAATAAAAAATACGCCCTTCCCATTTTTAACTCTTCAATTACAATTAAATTGTTCAATTTGATAACAACGGATTCTCAACCTTGCCTGCAAAAAGAATTGCACCGGTATCGCTTTCGGTTATAAAGAAGAGAAAAGGCCGGTTTGCATGAAATTCCGGTCCTCCGGGGCCTATACTGGTCACACCGATACCAACAGAAGTAGCAGCGGCAGCCTCAGTTCCCTCTTCATTTACATCTACAAAGGTTTTATGTATCACTTTGGTAATAAAAAGGTGATCGGTGCTATTCATCCTGGAAAAATCAGCCAGACTTTCAGAGAACGCCACCGACATTCCAAGCGACGAAAGGATATCTTTAAGCTCACTCTCCCATGTAAATTTAAACCTCGGCAACCACACATCGACCTTTGGTGTTGCGGTCAGCGCGGCCTTGAGGGTTTCCCAGGAAGCAGAGGTCATTTGCGCTATAATCTGTTCCGGGGATTTTCCAACGTCAGGAAGCAGTAAAACCATACCGAATTTTCCACGTCCATAAGGCATTTTCAAGGCTTCATAACCGTCCTGCACCGAAAACCCAAACGACTCTTTTATCTTCATAAAAGGAATATTTACAACTGCTCCGCTGGAAAGGGTAAACACTTCTTCCTGTGTACGCGATTTATCGAACTGAACCTTCCACTTTCCGTTGAAATAGATTGCATTAATCAGAAACATTATTTCATCGGCAGAGATCTGATCAAGAATCTTCGGGATCTTTGCATTTGTTTTATCGCTCACCCAGCTGTTGATGGTGTTTAATGCCGCAGAATTAAAATCAAGTTTCTCAATGCGTGCGTCATAATATTTCTGATTAGTGACGATAAAGGGTTCCAGTATCGGATAACTTTTTTTAATCCATACCGAATTAGCCACATTCATAATCACATTGGGGTCGGCCTTTTTAAGGGCTGTCACCAGATCCAGGTAAATCTGGTTAATCTCATCAACAGATAGCCCGTTAAGCCCCAAAGCGTTGATCATATCTGTTTTGGTTGTGCCATCAGCACCATTAAGGGTCATCGAAAGAGCAAGCGAAATACTTAACGGGGATACCATCACATTATGACCCTGAGTGTCAGGAATTTTCTTGAACAGGCTAAATGTAAACGAGTTATCCGCACTGACCAATTGCATGGATTTTTGTGTCAATACGATATCAGGTGGCAGAGGGTCAGGTGAGTCTTTGCTGGTACATTGTGCACCAGACAAGGTAATAAGAAGTAAAAGTGCTGCAATTTTTGTTTTCATTTCAGTACAGTTAAAAATAAATATAAAAATTCATCTCTGACATCAGATGAGGAATCTTAACTTAAAGTTGCAACATTTTTAATGATAACGCAACCAATTTGACAAAAAAAATCATCTTTCCAATGAAAGTATCTGTATGGAAGATTGTTGAGCCTGGAAATGGTGAAAACACGTTGAATAATCCTTATGCTGACAATTTTTCAACGTTTATAAGCTTCTTTTTTGTTCTTTAACATTCTTTAAAATTATAGATGCGAATTTTGATGTTCCTTCGAGCCTGTTTTCTGTTGTGTTCAATTAAAAACAATTTGTGACGAATCTCGAAGAAATAATACGAAAATGTGCATCTGGCAACAGAAAAGCCCAAACTGTGCTGTACAATTACTTTGCCTCAAAAATGTACGGTGTCTGTCTGCGCTATTCAAAAGATGCCACCGAAGCCGAAGATAACCTTCAGGATGGATTTATTCGTGTTTTTACAAAGATCAATCAATATGGATTCAAGGGGTCATTCGAAGGTTGGATGCGTCGCATAATGGTCAATACTTCGCTTGAGAAATTTCGCAAAAACAATCATTTATATCCGGTAGAGGATATGATGATTTTCGAAAGTATTCAATACGAAGAAGATACCTTGTCGGCCATTTCCGCAGATGATCTGCTAAAGATGATTCAGGAGCTTCCGCCTCGCTACAGAATGGTATTTAATCTTTATGCCATCGAAGGATATACACATCAGGAGATTGCTAAAACAATGGAGATCAATGAAGGAACCTCCAAGTCTAATCTCTCCAGAGCACGAGTGATCCTTCAAAAAAAGGTAATACAAAATTTTGGATTTGAGAAAAATACAATGAGGACGATGCTATGACGAATGGAAGAAAAGATATAGACCAATTATTTCGTGAGAAATTGGGGGACTACGAAAAAGCTCCTCCCATATTTCTTCTGTCAAATATCCAGAGTTCACTTAGTTCAAATCGTCGCGTTCAGCAATTGTTCATATTAAAAACTGCTGCTGTAGCAGCTTCAATCATCGTTGCCTTTCTTGCCGGATGGCAGATGACCGGTTCAAATGACACAAATATTTCAAAGCCATTAAGCGCTTCAACACCAGTAATCATCCATAATGCTGCACCATCCTCAGCGATATATAATTCCGGTGATTCAGGGGATGTAACGAACAGCAACCTCAAATCAGGTGCAGTCGATCGCTCCAACAATCTGAACACCACTTCAAACTCAAATATTTCTTCATTTGCAGCTTTTGCAGCAAACACTAAGTTTATAACAAAAGATGATCAGCTGGCAACTCCAAAATCCGAAGAACTGGTACTCTCCAATACCGAAAAAGAATTTCTCGATAAATTTCAAAATCACTTAAAGCTGGTGAAAAAATTTACGGATTGGATTGCATCCTCCATTAGAAAAGACAGCATTTCAATTAGCAGCTACGAATCAAAATCTGTGGCTATTACTCATTTCAAACCCATAAATTCTGATAATTCAAGCTCCTCGTCTTCAAATATTTCACACAGAATCAATTCTTCAAAATGGATTATTAAAGCCGAACTTTCACCTGTTTTTAATAGTCAGATTCAAAATAGCGCATCAAAAACGGGAGATCAGTCCGGGAGTTCTCAAAGTTATACTTCTCAGAAAACTGCCGCAGAGAACACTTTCACCGGAGGGGTAGTTGCTGGGTACAAAATTGGTAAACGGCTTATTATTAAGTCAGGAATCGCTTATAACAACATCCGTCAGACAACCCGCAATACTGATTTCACAGGAGTAAATACACTGTCTAATTTACCTGAAAATTCGACCATTGCCTTCACACCTTCAGGACAAGTCAGAATAAATAAAACGACTGAAACTCTTTATGAAGCCATTCTAAAATCCAATTCTCAATTCAACGGTACTGCCAATTATTCGGATGCCAGTGTTTTGAAGCAGAAAATTGAATTTATCGAAATCCCGTTACAAGCAACCTATAAATTAATTAATGGGAAAGTAGAAATGGGCCTCACAGGAGGATTTAGCACTAATATTCTAGTTGGCAATAATGCGTTGCTATTCGATTACGGGACTCTGACAGGCAGCGGTGAAACATCTAATTTACGCAAAGTTGTCTATTCCGGAGCAGTGGGACTTGAGATAGGTTATGCACTCAATGACCGGATCACCCTCACAGTCGAACCACGCATAAGACACTATATCAATTCCTTAAGCACAAGTAAAACTGTTGATTTTAAACCATTTCAGGTGGGAATTGCAACCGGCCTGATCTACTCTTTCAATTAAGTTCGTTATCCGGCATTGGATTAGACCTCAAAAACAACTAACTTTGCGGGCTTAATTGATGCAATATTATGGAAGATAAATACTCCTTAAATAATAAGTCCAGCCTGTCAAAAATATTGGTTTTCCTTTCAATAATCGCCTTTAGTGTGATCATCGGGGGACTTTTTTTTAATTCACAAGCTCCGGGGCTAGAGAATCGGGTTCTTCAGACTCCTGCCGGGCCTCAGGAAGTCTATTTCACTGTGGCACAAATTCCTGACAAGCTCGAATTTGCCAACGAACCTGTTCCGCTTACAAATTTTGATGTCCGCGAATCGCTTGACCGCGAACTGCTGAGCATTGCCAATTTTCATTCACAGGCTCTGCTATACCTTAAAAAAAGCACCCGTTATTTTACAGTTATTGAACCCATTCTCAAAAAAAATGAAATCCCTGATGATTTCAAATTTCTAGCCCTTGCCGAAAGCGGTTTCCTCGATAAAGTTGTCTCTCCTGCCGGTGCTGTTGGAATATGGCAGTTTATGAAAAGCGCTGCCATCGAAAACGGACTTGAAGTTAACGATGAAGTTGACGAACGTTATCACCTCGAAAAATCGACTTATGCGGCCTGCAAATTTTTAAAGAATTCATTTGCGAAATATGGAAACTGGACTTTAGTAGCTGCCTCTTTTAACGCGGGCCTCAGTGGCATGAACAAGCAGATCGACCTGCAGGAAAGTAAAAGTTATTATGATCTGCTTCTTAATGAAGAAACATCAAGGTATCTTTTTCGGATACTTGCCCTGAAACTTGTGATCGGTGAACCGGAAAAATACGGATTCAAAGTGAGTGAAGCAGAGAAATATCCTATTGTGCCTGTCAGCGAACTGAAAGTAACCGGGAGCATTAATAATTTCACTCATTTTGCCAGAGCCAATAACATCAACTACAAGCTATTCAAGCAATTCAATCCCTGGCTTCGTCAGAACTACCTGAGGAACCAGAAGAAAAAAACATATTTTGTAAGGATTCCAGAAGCTGGAAAATACCGCCAATTTACCGATTAAAACCCTGCAGGCCTTGATTAAGTAACAGTAATGATTTATGTCGAAATTAAATTTTTCTCATAAAATCCGGATAATTCGTAATTCATTCCGCCAGCTGGCGGACATAATTCATAATTATTTTACCCCCCCCCATTGCCCTAAAGAAAGCACCGGAATATGGATCGAGAAGACAAAATTGTAGTAAGAGGCGCGCGGGAGCATAACCTTAAAAATATCAATGTCGAAATACCGCGTAATCAACTGACTGTGATCACAGGGCTGAGTGGAAGCGGTAAGTCTTCTCTGGCTTTTGATACCATTTATGCAGAAGGTCAGCGACGTTACATAGAGACTTTCTCGGCTTATGCCCGCAGTTTTCTTGGAAATATGGAACGACCCGATGTTGACGAGATAACCGGATTAAGTCCGGTCATTTCGATTGAACAAAAAACTACGAACAAAAATCCCCGTTCGACAGTAGGAACCGTCACAGAGATTTATGATTTTCTCAGGTTGCTTTTTGCGCGGGCCGGCGAAGCTTATTCTTATAATACTGGTGAGAAAATGGTAAAATATACCGATGAGCAGATCATCAATCTCATCATTGAGAAATTCAATGGTAAGAAAACGATGATTCTGGCACCGGTAGTTCGCGGCCGCAAAGGCCACTACCGCGAACTTTTCGAACAGATCCGCAAAAAAGGATTCCTTTATGCCCGGGTTGACAATGAGATCCGTGAAATGACACATGGCTACAAGGTAGACAGGTATAAAAATCACCATATTGAGATGGTGATCGATAAAATTGTTGTGAACGAAGGAGACCGTAAAAGGTTGCGCGACTCGGTCGAAATAGCGATGAAACACGGGCAGGGAATTATTTTGATCCTGGATGTTGAATCGGGCGATACCCGTTTCTTTTCACGCCACCTGATGTGCCCTGCAACCGGAATCTCTTACAACGACCCGGCGCCACACAGTTTTTCGTTCAATTCGCCTCAGGGTGCCTGTCATAAATGCAACGGACTTGGTGAGATCACGGAGATCGATCAGGAAAAGATGGTTCCTGACCCGACGCTATCGATTGCCAAGGGTGGAATTGCACCCTTAGGTCCGCAAAAAAACACAATGATTTTCTGGCAGATAGAAGCCTTAGCTGAGAAATATGGGTTCACACTGAAAACTCCCGTTGGAGAGATCTCAGACGAGGCGATCAATGCCATTTTATATGGAACAGGGGAAAGAATTCAATTAAAGAATTCACCACTAGGGAGTTCTATTGATTACATGATGACCTATGAGGGGATCGTCAAATACATCCTCAACGAAAAGGGAGATAACCAGTCCAAAACAGCACAAAAATGGGCCGATCAGTTTCATAAGAGTATGACCTGCCCTGAATGCAATGGACAAAGGCTGCAAAAAGAACCTCTCCATTTTAAAATCGACGGGAAAAATATCTCAGAATTGGCTCAGCTGGATATCTGCGAGCTTTCTGATTTCTTTGAAGAAATCGAGAGTCGCTTAAGCAGCCGGCAACTGCAGATTGCCACTGAAGTCATCAAAGAACTTCGAACCCGGCTTCGTTTCCTGATCGATGTCGGATTAACCTACCTCTCGCTTGACCGTCCTGCGGGAACCCTTTCGGGTGGCGAATCGCAACGAATAAGGCTCGCAACACAGATTGGTTCTCAGCTTGTTAATGTACTGTATATTCTCGACGAACCAAGTATTGGTTTGCACCACCGCGATAATTTACGATTGATCAACTCATTGCAGCAATTACGGGATACAGGTAATTCGGTGGTAGTGGTAGAACACGACCGCGACATGATGTTACAAGCCGATTACCTGATCGACATGGGGCCGATGGCCGGTATTCATGGCGGGGAGATTGTGGCAGCAGGCATCCCTTCTGAAGTGCTTAAGCAAAATACACTCACCGCCCAATATCTCACTGGAAAAAGAAAAATAGAAATTCCCGGCATTCGCCGGCCAGGCAATGGCAAATCATTAATCATCAAAGGAGCATCCGGAAATAATCTGAAGAATATTGACGTAGCGTTTCCCCTTGGAAAACTGATTTGCGTTACCGGTGTTTCCGGAAGCGGCAAATCAACTTTGATAAATGAAACACTTCAACCTATATTAAGTCAGTATTTTTATAAATCCCTGCTCGATCCATTGGCATACCGGTCTATTGAGGGGATCGAAAATATCGATAAAGTGGTGCAGGTCGATCAATCACCGATCGGAAGGACTCCACGCTCCAATCCGGTCACCTATACCGGTGTTTTCACTGACATCCGCAATCTCTTCACCCTTCTGCCAGAGGCAAAAATCAGAGGTTATAAACCCGGTCGTTTTTCATTTAATGTGAAAGGGGGCCGTTGCGAAGCTTGTGAAGGTGCCGGAATGAAAGTGATTGAGATGAATTTTCTCCCCGACGTGTACGTTCATTGTGATAAATGCAATGGCAAACGATACAATCGTGAAACCCTCGAAGTACGTTTTAAAGGAAAATCGATCAGCGATGTGCTTGACATGACGATTAATCAAGGGGTTGAATTCTTCGGGAGCATACCTGCCATAGTTCACAGATTACGAACTCTGCAAGAAGTTGGACTTGGCTATATCACACTGGGACAGTCATCTACTACCCTTTCAGGTGGCGAATCACAGCGTGTAAAGCTGGCAACAGAGTTAAGCAAACGGGACACGGGAATGACCCTTTATATTTTGGATGAACCCACTACAGGACTCCATTTTGAAGATATTCGTGTATTGCTTGAGGTGCTGAATAAATTGGTAGGGAAAGGAAATACAGTAATTGTCATTGAGCATAATATGGAAGTAATTAAAGTAGCCGATCATATTATCGATATTGGTCCCGAGGGTGGCAAAGATGGCGGCCGTTTATTATGCAGTGGTTCACCCGAAGAAATTATCAGTCTGGATCAGTCATATACTGCCCGTTATCTGAAAGAAGAGATGAGAGAATAATTACCTTTGATGCATATAAAAACATTCTGATGAGAACGGGACTGGTATTTTTGATCCTTCTGATATCCGAATTAATTTCTTCTGCCCAGACCGTGCCTAAAAATTATTATTGGATAAAATTAAAAGATAAAAAAGGAACACCTTACCAGATCACTCATCCTGATGCTTTTTTATCGCAACGTGCCATCAACCGCAGAGCCAGACAGCTAATCCCCCTTGACGAGACCGATCTCCCTGTTTCTCCTGTATATCTGGACAGCCTAAAAAAGCGGGGGCTCGAAATCTTCCATACTTCGAAATGGCTAAATGGAACGACAGTAAAAACGGCTGATACCTCATTGGTCAAAAAAATTGCTGCACTTCCGTTTGTTGTTTCAGTACAACTGACCAAACCGGCGAGTGCGCAAAAGTCTGCTTTTCTAAAATTCCAGGAAGAAGAATCAAAAATTCTATACGATCCGGCACGCTACGGAATCGCCCTTAGTCAGCTGACACAGTTAAATGGGCAGTACCTTCACGGCAAAGGATACCGTGGAAAAGGCATCCAAATTGCTATTCTCGATGCCGGTTTCTGGCATGCGAACCAAATAGCGGCATTTGATAGTCTTCGCTTACTTAATCGGATATTGGGAGTCCGTGACTTTGTTGAACCGGGTTCCGACATTTACCAGCAGCATACACACGGAATGAGTGTGCTCTCCTGTATGGGCGGAAATCAACCTTTAACACTGATTGGTACTGCTCCTGATGCTTCATATTATCTCTTTCGCTCAGAGGATTCCGTCACTGAATATCCGATCGAAGAAGACAATTGGGTTGCAGCAGCCGAATTGGCAGACAGTCTGGGTGTTGATGTCATTAATTCCTCACTGGGATATTCATTGTTCGATGATCCAAAAATGAATCATAGTTATTCCGAACTGGACGGTAAATCAACACGCATTACTCAAGGAGCAAATATGGCCTTTCAAAAGGGGATACTTGTTTTTTCCAGTGCAGGGAATGAAGGCAATAATAGCTGGAGGCATATAATCGCACCATCTGATGGTGAAAATGTAATTGGGGTTGCTGCAGTCGATAAATTTGGGATACGAGCTTCTTTTAGTTCTGTGGGACCTGCCTTTGGAGGAGCGGTGAAACCAAATGTGGCAGCCATGGGTGCATTGACTTATCTCATTACCAGTGCAGGAGTTCCGGGATATTCAAGCGGAACTTCTTTTTCTTCACCCGTTTTGGCCGGGATGGGAGCTTGTTTGCTCCAGGCCAACCCCTATTCAACAGTTAAACAGGTTAAGATGGCCATTGAGCAGAGTGCCATCAATTACAACAAGCCGGATACATTACTGGGATATGGAATTCCTGACTTTGCAAAGGCGGATCAATATCTGAAAGTTGTTACAGCCATCAGGTTAAATCCTCTTAATAACTGGGCTATTTCCCCAAATCCGTTCCACGATTATCTGGCAATTCAAAATCTTAATCCTGTAAATGGCGAAAAATGCCTGATTAGTATTTATACTTTGCAGGGAGTATGTCTCTGGCAATCTGCTTTTCAGGTCTCTGAATATATTTTATTGGATAATTTGGCTGAATTACCAACGGGATTTTTGGTGCTTACGATTTTGCATGGAACGAAAATAGAGCAATATAAATTAATTAAATTAAAACAATAATACCGAACGATGAGACGACTGATCATTCTATTACCAGTTATTCTAATGATTGCAGCTGGTTCGCGTCAACCTGAGATCGCTCAGTGGCGTGGGCCTCATCGGGACGGGAACTACCCCGGCAAGGGATTGCTAAAAAATTGGCCGGCCGAAGGACCGCATCTCTTATGGGCTACCGATTCGGTTGGTGTTGGCTATGGCTCTCCTGTTGTGACTCATGATGGTCTGTTTCTCACCGGATCTGTTGACAGTATCGCATATCTTTATTCGTTTGATCTCAAGGGGAATCTTCGTTGGAAAGTACCTTATGGTCCTGAGTGGGAAACGGGTTTTCCTGGTTCGAGATCCGCTCCCACGGTTGTCGATGATCTGGTTTATGTTTCCTCGGGGAAAGGGGAACTTGCCTGTCTGGGTCGCAAAGATGGCCATAAGGTTTGGTCAGTCAATCTTTTCACGGGGCTTCATGGGAAAAACACCATTTTTGGCTATTCCGAAGGGCTGCTGGTAAAAGATCAGATGGTTTACTGCACACCTGGAGGTGCTGATACCAATATTGTTGCATTAGACCGGTTTACAGGTAAGCTGGTCTGGAAATGCAAAGGGGCAGGACAGATCTCGGCTTTCTGCTCCCCTACAATCATCCGTCGGGGGAAACATAATATTCTCTTCACCTTTACAGAAGGCACAATGCTGGGAATCGATGCCGACAATGGGAAATTGCTGCTTACCCATAAGCAGGATACAGCCGGAAATGTTCACTCTAATCCACCAATCTTTGAAAACGGATATCTTTATTATGTGGCCGGCGATGGTAACCGCACCGTAAAACTGAAGCTCTCGGAAGATGGGGAACACCTTACTGAAGTGTGGCGTTGCCTTCCTTTCGATAATATTATGGGAGGAGTAGTTAAGGTGAACGATCAACTGATTGCCACCGGACACCGCAAGCAAGAACTCCTTTCGATGAATATGGAAACCGGCCGGGTTACTCAGCAGCTGAAGATTGGCCGTGGGGCTACTATCTTCGCCGACGGGATGATCTATCTGTATGACGAAAAGGGGAATGTCCACCTTGTCGATCCGGGAGGCTCGTCGCTAAGGGAAGTGAGTACTTTTAAAGTTACAAAGGGAACTAAAGAGCACTTCGCTCACCCTGTGATTACCAACGGCACGTTATATATCCGCCATGGAAAGAGCCTGATGGCCTACAATATTAAACAGAGCTGAATTTTACTTCATCCATTCAAAAACCCGATAGTGTTCACCATCCATTCCCAGCCGGGTATATACTTCACGGGCATCTTTGTTTGACTCATCGACATAAAGCCGGATACCTTTCAGCGAGTCGTCAGCAGCAACCAGCATTTTAACATGGCTGTAAAGTGATGCATAAATTCCACGTTTACGGAATAGCCCATCAACATAAACCGACTGAATCCAGAGTACGGTGCCATTGCGCCAATCGCTCCATTCAAAGGTAGTGAGCAGCGATGCCACCACCTGATTACCAGCTACTGCGACATAATATGATCCAAGCCTGTCATTGTTCAAAACAGCTTCTACTCCCTTCAGGACAGTTTCTTTATCAAGGCGATAATTTTCTGTTTCCCAGGCCATCTCTATTTGAAACCGGGCGATTGATTCACAGTCGGAATTCTGACCTTTACGTATTTCCAATTTCATCTCCGCGTTTTTAATTTAAAAACATGATTGACCCCGGGCAGCGGCAACTTTGCCGCAAGTCCGGGGTCAACATAAATAATTATTTATAACAGATAAGAATATAAAAACCGGGATATGAGTCCTGATTATTGCTTTTCTACATTACTCTGTCACGACCTGATCTTAAAGGCTTTCTCCAAAATCCTTTCTGAACTTGGCAGCAAGTTGATCCACCCAGTCGCCGATTGGCTTGAGTTTACCAACAAAAAATCGCAGAACGGGTGGCTCTTCGATCCATTCGAGACCGCCAATCAATTTTCGGTTATCATAAAGCCACTGAATACGATCTTCCGCGTATTTTATTTGTGATAAAGTGAATACGCGCCGCGGGAAGGCAAGCCGGAGCAATTCCACATCTGCCAGCACATCGTCGCCGTTCTCGTCGCGAACACTCGAAATGGTGCCTCTTTCCATACCCCGGATTCCTGATGCGATATATAAGGCAGCAGCCAAAGCGCCGGCGGGGTACTGGGTTTGTGGTACATGGTCTATAAATGCGCGTGCGTCGAGGTGACATCCCAGACCTCCGGAAGGGGTGATCACCGGAATTCCTTTTTGGTCAAGCGCATCGACAAGGTATTTAATAAATGTAGGTGAATGGCTGATTACGTCGAAGTCAAGTGTCTCATACAGACCAACTGCCATTGCTTCAATTTCGCGGACGCTCATCCCTCCATAGGTAAGAAACCCTTCATAAAGAGGCACCCAGTCACGCATTTGCATATAAATATCGTGGTTATTAGTACATATACCTCCTCCACGGGTACAACTCACTTTACGACCCGAGAAATAAGAAAAGTCGGTATAACTGAGCATCTCGTGCAGGATCGTTTTGATTGATTTATCGCGGTAGCCCTCTTCGCGAATCTTAATAAAATAGAGATTCTCGTTAATCAGACT